>NZ_QXIR01000059.1 GCF_003581585.1 Bacillus salacetis | reverse complement strand
TGACAGGGATCCCTGCCACGCAGTCTTTTATGTTTCCGTACTGTAAATAACGTTGATTGCCTGTTTCAGGCTTGAGTACGTCTGAATCTTCTGGAAATCTATGCCGAGGTTCACAACTGTTTGAACTATATCCGGTGTCATTCCTGTCACTTTTGCTTTGACACCGATCAATTCCAAAGAATCTATCAATTGGAATATGATCTGGGCAACATAAGTGTCAATGATCGGAACCCCTGACAAATCAAGAATGAAATAGTTCACTTTCAGTTCCGAACTTTTTTCCAGTGCTTTCTCAAGCATGAGTTTGGCCCTGCTTGTATCGATATCCCCCACAAGCGGCAGGACGGCTACCTTATCTGATATCGGAATGACAGGTACTGACAATTCAAATAATGCTGCTTTCGAGTTTCTTAATTGATCTGCCTGATAATCGACAAAAGGAAGACTGAAATAACAAGTCACATCACTGATGTCTGTTTCCAGGATATTCAGCATCTCATAAAATTCCTCGATTGACAGTTCATATTCCTTTGCCTTAACCATGAGCAGTTCCCCGATGATTGTCCGATACTCAGGAAACTCATTAAGCATTTCTTCCAGGCTCGTATTCAATGTCGCACATTGGCCCCCGGCTTTCCTGCCCCAAGCTTTAAATTTTCTTCTACGCTCATCTTTGTCCAGCACGAATGACTCTGCGAACAATTTGACCAGTTCTTCTCTCATTGTAAGCATATCGTTGGATATCGACAGCATTTCAGGGTACTTTTTGTTTTGCTTTTCAGTCACTTCTTGTGCGAGTTCAGTACTTCGTTCCCTTATCAGATCACTGAACTCTTCAAACACACTCTGTTTGTTGGTCATTTAAACACCCTCTTTGCACGTTTCTTAATAAGTTATCTACAAATCAACACTATTAAAGTGTATATGAAAATTGAGGGGAGATTCAAATGATAATGTTCCGATTTCCTTCCGGGACTTCTGAATTATTTATCTTTACCTGCAAAAAAACCCCCTGCGCACCTCAAAATGCCCTTATGAATTTTAAAGGCATAGTTGTTTGCAGCGGGGACTTTCCAGGCTTTCCTCCTCTGTTTTTGCCACAGGCAGAAACAGTAAAGCTGGCATTATAGCTTAAGGATGAGCTTTCTGGGTTATCACAGGATTCCCTGAAAAATTAAGAGGATGAAACAGGAAAAATTTCATCCTCTAATAGAGGTGCTTTTTGAAATCATGCCTGTTGAAACCTGATACGTTCATCCTTAGCTTGAAGCCCGGATGCTTCATTGAATATTTGGAAACAGTTCTGATACTCTTCCGTCGATTCTTTCACCAAAATCATCTACAGGTTCTCCATTATGTACACGGTCGCGATAGGATTTCATATCCCGTACCAATTCACGGTCACTTGAAATGAAGACACTTTGAATGTTCCTATTCACACTCTTTACTGCTTCTTCAATTTTCCTCTGCAAATCATCATCCAATTGGGTTTCCAGGCGGTTCTCCAATACCACACCAGCATAAGCATCCTCGCCTTTTGTATAAACATAAGCACGTTCAATTTCATACAACTTCATTACTTTGTTAGCCATTCTATCGGTCATATTATAAGTTGGATCAGCAGGGTTGGCTTCCCCATATATATTGTTTTCACCTGTATTGGTAGTATTATAGCGGACTTGCTGAACTCCCATGCCGCCATCTTCTCCATCTTGGCCAAGATCATTGTCGTTTGTATTACAGCCGGCCAGTATAACCAGAAGCACCAGCAGATAGAATCGTAATTTAGTCATCAGGGACCCTCCTTTTTGTTCATAAACTAGGCTTCCCATATCAGTTGAATTTCATACTTTTAATATGACTCCTGGTGAATCATGTTCTATGAAAGATACATTTCACGTATCGATTGCTGCAATTTGAAAAGCGCAAAACCCGTTTTGTCTCTCTGGATATAAATCATTTTTTCAGTGAGATAAGGATGAATCTCTGAGTTTGAATCAATCAGCAGCATATTTTGCGAAAAAAAGAAAATAGAAAAAGACAGAAGACTGGGCTCCTGTCTTAATCAGTTGTATTTATTATTCCAATTTCATCCAGAAAAATATAACCTTTTGATGTTTTATCAAATACAAATTCAATTTTCTTAACGCTACCAAGCTCGATTCCCTGTGATGTAAAGTTTGTTAGAGGAATTTGAAAGGTTTGAAGTACGGGTTCATGCACTTTTCCATATCTGGATTTTTGATAAAACCATGTCTTCGAGTGCTGGACCTTTAGAGCTGGAGCAAGGGGCAGCATGTCAGACAGCGTGACTTCCGCACTTTTTCCATCGGACGTTTCCAGCCTTATGGTGAAATCAGAAGATTCATCACCATCCATCATATTTGCAGCAGAAAATGTAAGGGAATGATCGGAGTTAATATTATGGTTTGTAAGATACTCCTCTTTAAGGTCCATTTCATATAACCCGGACAGTGAGTACCCTTCATTCCATTTAAGATAAACTCCGTGATTCAGTCGATCATCATCCTCACGCGATTCAAGCTCCCCTTCCTTCCAGAAGCTCAGCCTCGAACCATCGAAGGATATTTCGTTATCATTTCCTGTAGCCAAATCATAATCATTTTCATAATCATTCAGGACCTGAAAGCTGCTGTCACTGTACCGATTGATATAGATTGTGTCAGGAAGCCAGTGAAGTGCATAGCTGTAATCTTTAAATATCGGTTTATATTCCTCTTTTCCCTTCAAGGTGGCATCTAAGAAGGCTGATACATAGGTTTTGGCAATCTGCCGCTGTTCTTCCCCATCCAGGAGAGGCTTCTTATTGATGAATAAATTCATTGGCAGAGTTGTGTCGTCGTCGTTCCAAACGGTATTGAATTGGCCGTGGTTTGCACGGTGAATATATAGGGAAGATTTCATCCAGCCATTTCCATCCGTGAATTGAAGTCCATTGTATTGCCGGTCACCGCTGAATTCAGAAACATCACTGTCATACGAGCCTTGAAGCAGCAGGTAATTGACGTTTTCCATGTGGACAGGCTTATCCCCCAAGGTAAAATAATCTGTAGGAGCTATTGCCACCACTGATTTTATTTTGTAATCAAAGTGAAAGGTGACACTTCCGTTATTGGGGTATTTATCGAGCTTATTATACTCGGTTGCCACAGCTGCAGCTTGTCCTCCCCTTGAATGGCCGAGCAAGGCGATGTTATCAAAATCAACTTTCTGATACATATCGGTTTTCTTTGATTGATTGAACTCTTCAAATTGATTCAGATGCTTTAAAAGGAGCCACGCCCTCGTACTGATTTCATTATTCAAGCTTCCCGACCATGATGAGGTGTTCAAGAAGTTTTCATCTATTGAAACGGCAATATATCCCCTGCTTGCAAGCAGTTCACCAAGGTAGGCATATCCTTCATCAGAAAATTCCTCCATGATATGATTGCCATGCACCATCAGGACCAAAGGGAATTTCCCCTTTCCTTCAGGCATCCAGACTGTGCCATTTAAGGGAATTTCCGTTTCATCAAACCCCCAAAACCAAGTCCTGTATTTATTCCAGCCTCCAGACACACGGGAGGCATTCAGCGTATCTGTCCTATATTCAACACCTTCTGCGAATTCATGGCGCCTTTTATCCATTCCGCTTCCATAAGTGAATGTATTAACATTGAACTCTCCTGGTTTTGAAGGATCTTCTGCCTGAATGGTTTTGGAAGACGGTTCAAAATCTGAAACAACATACCTGTCAATTCCAGGCATCACCAGCCATACAGCAAGACCTCCAGCCAAAAGAAAGCCAAAGACCAGGGCAGCCACAGAAGTTATTTTGGTCCTTTTGGAATTCCACCAAAAGCCGACAGCACCTCCGGAAGCTACCCCAATACCAACCAATATATAGCTCAATGGCATGATCTGATAAGTACTTCTCACTTGAGATAAAAGGATAAGCAAAATGGCGGCCGATGATATAACTATTGCGAGAAATCGGTCATTCAGCTTTTTAACCAGTTTAACGGCAGGATAGACGATAAAGGGACTGATCAGCGCTGCCAGCAGCAACGGCAGCACGACGATGATAAAATCAGGGACTGTCCCCAGTCCCGATTCAAGTCCGACTCCAAAAAAGACTGAAAAGAGAAAGACGACGGTAAATGCTCCGATAGCAGCGCCCTTCCATGCCCTTCCGGCAGCTGACTCGAAGCGGCGCCAGGCCTTCAGAAAGTACTTCTTCATTCTATGAAAATAGGATTTCTTATTCTTGATTTCAACCGGTTGTTCATACTTTTTGTCTGGTTCCATAAAACAGCCACCTTTTTTGGATCTCCATCGTCATTATATCAAAGATGCCTCCCCATTTTGTCTGAAACTTTTGTAAAAATGAAAGCCTGTTTTTTAAAGGCTGTTTTCGCATAAATGTTGCTTTCCGAATAATACCCGGTCCCGCATTTTTCAATTGTATTCGAAGATTTTACTCTCGAAAAAGAACGAGCAGCTCTTTTCTTGCCTGCTCACCAGGATTTTTTTCCGATGATTTAACAGAATATTATTTGAAATTCATATTGGCAACAACGTGTTACGAAAAGAGCCTTTTTTAAAAAAAGTGCTGTTCCCCACTTTGATGCTCCCGGTCCATTTCCATGAGCGGGTCCTACTCCTTCATTCCAAGATTCACTCCCGGAAAGCTATTTCATTCCTGTTTACCACGGAATAAATAAGACTAATGGTGAAAAGTAACTTACAATTTTTTAGTGAACACAGAACAGGGCCTCAAAAACAGCTGTCCCCTAAATGGGGAACAGCCATTTTGCCACTTACTCATTCTCATATGAGATGATTGTGTTTTCATCATGCCTGCGGTTCATTTGATTACTCTTTTTCCTGTAGTCCTTGGATTTGAAGATGATATCAAAATCATAATCCTCGGGATACATTTCTCTTGAAGAGATATAAAGTTCAAGCCTTTTGTGGTTGATTTCCTTCTTTTCCCCTTTAATGAAAACCGAGTAATTCCCCATGTTGTCCGGCCCTTTTTCAATGATCCCGAAATCACCGGCAGGAGTCACCTTCACATTATCACCCATTGTAAACTGGGGAATTGTTTCTTTGCTGTTCACCTTGTCCTCCCGGTGTCTTCTTGCATGCCGGTTAACCATGACTTGTTTCTCAAGTTCTTTTCGGGAAGGGAAACCGTCCTGATCTGCGTCTGACCTGTATTTCATTTCTGTCTTATATGTGACCATGTGTGCAGTCTCAATGATTTCTGGATGCATTCCCAACTTTAATGCTATAGAGAAGGCCTGGCTGTCTCCTCCTCTTCCGACGATCAGGCGGTAGGTCGGCTCGAGGGTTTCGAGATTGAATTCCATTGACCCATTTGTAAAGCCTTCTTCCCTATAGGCAAACTCTTTGATTTCACTATAATGAGTAGTAGCCAGCAGGGTGGCACCTTTGGCATAAAGCTTTTGAAGGACCGCTGTGGCCAATCCCATCCCTTCACCAGGATCGGTTCCTGATCCAAGTTCATCCATAAGAATCATGCTTCTGTCATTTGCCTCCTGAAGGATTCCGATAATGTTTTTAATATGCGAACTGAAGGTACTTAAGTTTTGCTGAAGGCTCTGCCCATCGCCGATATCCAGGAGGACTTTCTGGAATATACTGATATGGCTTCCTTCATCAACCGGAATATGGATCCCGCATTGTACCATTATCGTCAGGAGGCCCACCGTCTTGATCGAAACATTCTTTCCTCCTGTATTCGGCCCGGTGATCAAGAGGGCATGAAAGTCCTTTCCCAGTTCAAGATTCAGCGGGACTGCTTTTTTCCCTATCAAAGGGTGTTTCGCATTTTTCAGTAATATATAATGTGATTCATTCAAATCAACTGATCGGCCGCCAATCGCCCTGCTGTATTTGGCTTTTGCAAAGAGAAGATCGTAATTAATCATGACCTCCACCGCAAGCTTGAGTTCTTTCTCACGCTGCTGGACAAGTCCTGTTAAATAAAGAAGTACACTCTCCGCCTCGGATTCTTCTTCCATCCTCAGATACAGCAGCTGGTCCTGCTGCAAACCGACTTCTTCCGGCTCAATATAGAGGGTGGACCCGGATGCAGAGGTATCAAGGACGGCACCCTTTACTTTTCCTTTGTATTCCTTTTTAACAGGAATGACATAACGGTCACCTCTCAGGCTGACGACCGCTTCCTGGATGTAAGATTTATATTTATTGGACTTTATCATACTTGTAACTTTCTCTTTCAGTCTATCCTCCTGGATACTGATTTGCTTTCTGACCTTCAATAACTCTTTTGAAGCATAATCATCAACTCGCCCATTGCGGATGCAGCGCTGGATTTCTTCAAATAAATCAGGGAGTTCTTCAATTGAGTAAACGTAGGATGAGACTCTGGGAGCTATGAATTCCTTATCCTTCATGAACCTTTTCAATTTTTGGCAGCAATCCAGGAACAAGAGAAGCTTTTGGAATTGATCCGGCCTCAAGGCAGTTCCTTTGTTCATCTGGTTAAGGATAATTTCGATTCCATCAAGTGCGTGAATCGGGACGCTTTCGCTCTTGGATAATATCGCTGCTGCTTCTGTTACTTCATCCAGCCATGCAGCGATTTGTTTTTTGTTAAAAGACGGAGAAAGCGATTGGACTAGCTTCTTTCCTGAGTCAGTAAGTGCATATTTTGTTATTTCTTCTTGAATGCGGTGAAATTCCAATTGTTTAAAAGTATTTTCGTTCAATGTATATTCCTCCAAGTTTTGGTATTATCCTTTCAAATTGGGACAGGGGAGTTTCGCTGTTTTGCCGATCTCTTTGGCCCATTTAGTCTTTGATTGGGCCGGGGTCTCGCTGGTTTCCCGATTTTCATTGGTCCATTTAGCCTTTTATTGGGCCGGGGTCTCGCTGGTTTCCAAATTATATCGGCCCATTCAGCCTTCTAATGGGCCGGGATATCCGTGGTTTCCGAATCTCAATGGCCCATTTAGGGCTTAATTGGACCGGGGTCTCGCTGGTTTCTCACTCTCATCGGCCCATTTAGCCTTTGATTGGGCCGGGATCTCCCTGGTTTCTCATTCTCATCGGCCTATTTAGCCTTTGATTGGGCCGTGGCCAAGCTGGTTTCAGAATTTCAATGGCCCATTTAGTCTTTGATTGGGCCGGGATCTCGTTGGTTTCTCACTCTCATCGGCTCACAAAAGAACTAATCCGCAAACAATAATCACGCATACTGGATTTAAACACAAAAAAACCGCAATGAACAATGTCCATTACGGTTCGGGATATCATACAAAAAGAAGGTTTGCAGGTGCTGGTTGCACAAAAAAACTGTGCTCGATCGACACAGTGCTGCAGACAAATGATTGCATGCTATGATCATTGTTCTTAACTCATCAGACATGAAGGCATGCTTAAAGAAGCATATGAACAGATTTTTTTCTGCCCAGCCTTGATGAATGACCGTATAAAGTTACGGATTAGTTAAGAACGACACCTAACATACAACATTTCCCCTTATCAGAGATTATTTTAAGTTACACATCTCATAATATGCTACTCAGTATTCCTTTGTCAAACACGCTTTCTTTTTCAGAGATTATGGACATCATACTTATCTTTCAATTCATCCGGTGCCAGTTTGATGATTTGCTGCAGGATCAAGGTGAAGACCGCTATATCATCTACAATGCCAAAAATGAGAAGCCAATCAGGTATTAAATCAAACGGCAGCAGGATATATCCAATAATCAATCCAATGGATGTCAGCTTTTTCCATACCTTCACACGCGGCGATTTAAAAAAAGCGACAAGGAATGGAACCGACCTCCTGATGTTGAATAAAAATTTCATTCTGCTGAAAAATCTGACCATCAATCTTTCCTCCTTCAAAACCTTCTTCCTTTTATATACCACAATTTTATAGAAAATAGTTTCCCTGGGAATCATTTTGATTCTGATAGATAAAATACCCCGCCAATCATAAGAAATTCCTTATAAGATGTGAATTTCTTGGTGGAACATGTTATAATCTTTTAGATATGAATGATGGAGGTAATAACTAAATGATTCAAGTTTCGGATGTAAGTCTGCGTTTTGGTGATCGTAAATTATTTGAAGATGTAAATATAAAATTCACTCCCGGCAACTGTTATGGCCTCATTGGAGCAAACGGTGCCGGCAAGTCGACTTTCCTTAAAATCCTATCAGGGGAAATCGAATCCCAAACAGGCAACGTTTCCATGACTCCTGGTGAACGTATGGCCGTGTTAAAACAGAACCACTTCGAGTATGAAGAGCACGAAGTATTAAAAGTTGTCATAATGGGCCATGCCCGCCTTTATGAAGTCATGCAGGAAAAAGACGCTATCTATATGAAAGCTGATTTCTCTGATGAAGACGGAATGCGCGCAGCCGAGCTTGAGGGCGATTTTGCTGAATTGAACGGTTGGGAAGCGGAGTCCGAAGCAGCGATTCTTCTTAAAGGGCTTGGCATTGGCGAAGACCTTCATGCGAAGAAGATGGAAGATCTTTCAGGTGGGGACAAAGTTAAAGTATTGCTTGCACAGGCTCTTTTCGGAAAACCTGACGTCCTTCTTCTCGATGAGCCTACCAACCACTTGGACATCGCAGCGATTCAGTGGCTGGAAGAGTTCCTGATCAACTTTGAGAACACAGTCATCGTTGTATCCCATGACCGTCACTTCCTGAATAAAGTCTGTACACATATTGCCGACCTTGATTTCGGAAAAATCCAGGTCTATGTCGGGAACTATGATTTCTGGTACGAATCCAGCCAGCTTGCTACGAGAATGGCGTCCGACCAGAACAAAAAGAAAGAAGAAAAAATCAAGGAACTGCAGGCATTCATCGCGCGGTTCAGTGCCAATGCTTCCAAATCCAAGCAAGCGACTTCACGTAAGAAGCTGCTTGATAAAATCACATTGGACGACATCAAGCCTTCTTCCCGTAAGTATCCATATGTCCATTTCAAACCTGAACGTGAAATCGGGAATGACTTGCTGAGAGTAGAAGGCATATCTAAAACAATTGACGGCGTAAAAGTCTTGGATAATGTAAGCTTCATCATGAACAAGGATGATAAAATTGCGTTGGTAGGAAGCGACGAAATCGCCAAAACCACCCTGTTCAAAATCCTTGCAGGGGAATTGGAACCGGACAGCGGTTCTTATAAATGGGGCGTAACGACTTCACAAGCCTACTTCCCGAAAGATAACTCAGAGTACTTTGAAGGAAATGAGCCAAGCCTTGTGGAATGGCTGAGACAATATTCCCCTAATGACCAAAGTGAATCATTCTTAAGAGGGTTCCTTGGAAGAATGCTATTCTCAGGGGAAGAAGTCATGAAAAAGCCGGCCGTCCTTTCAGGAGGAGAAAAAGTCCGCTGCATGCTTTCGAAGATGATGTTGAGTGAATCGAACGTTCTTTTGCTTGATGAACCGACAAACCACTTGGACCTGGAGTCCATCACAGCACTGAACAATGGCCTTGTGAATTTCAAGGGCTCCATGATCTTTGCGTCCCATGACCACCAGTTCATTCAAACAATTGCAAACCGCATCATCAAGCTGGACACTGAAGGCATCATTGACAAACAGATGACATATGACGAGTTCCTTGAAGCTACGGCAGTGAAAAATTAATACGATTATTGAATCAGCGGCCTCCCATCCTTTGGGAGGCTTTTTTGATTTTGGTTGGCATACGGTTTCTTTTGGTGAGGCTTGTGTTTGGTTGGATCTTTCTTATGGCTATTGGTTTTCAGGATACTGCTTTTTGGGCATTATCAGTTAATTTTTTTCTGAATGATGGTGGAAATAAACTGTTTTTTTCGGCATAATCAGCTACTCTTTTTTGAATGATGCAGGAATTGCACCGTTTTTCCGGCATCATCCGCTCTTCCCTTCACGAATGATGTACCAATTCACCCGCTTTTCCGGCATCATCCGCTCTTCCCTTCATGAATGATGTACCAATTCATCTGCTTTTCCGGCATCATCTGCTAC
>NZ_QXIR01000058.1 GCF_003581585.1 Bacillus salacetis | reverse complement strand
AAAAACCGTCCAAAGGCTTTCTGCCTTTGGACGGATGAGATTAACCCATTATATGATATCCCGAATCCACGTGGATATTTTCCCCGGTGATGCCGCGGCTCATGTCACTGAAAAGGAACACTGCTGTATCCCCTACTTCTTCCGGAGTGGTATTCTTTCTAAGCGGTGCTCTTTCTTCAATTTCTTTAAGGATTGTGTTGAAGTCACCCACCCCTTTTGCAGACAGGGTCCTGATAGGTCCTGCTGAAATGGAGTTGACGCGTATGCCTGATTTACCCAGGTCGCTGGCTAAATACTTCACGCTGGCATCCAGGGACGCTTTAGCCACTCCCATGATGTTGTAGTTTTCAAGCACTCGTTCTCCGCCGAGGTACGTCAATGTGACGATGCTTCCTCCTTCAACCATCAGGTCCTTTGCTGCTTTCGCAACAGCTGTCAAGGAGTAGGAACTGATATTATGGGCAAGCAGGAAGCCGTCCCTTGTCGTATTCATATAGTCGCCGGACAATTCTTCTTTTTTCGCAAAAGCGATACAGTGTGCTATGCCATGAATGGTACCTGCTTCTTCTTTGATTGTCTGAAAGCATTTTTCGATGTCGTCATCGTTTGTTACATCACACTGAAGAAAAAGGGAGTTGTCACTGCCTTCCAGTGTCCCCGCCAAATCTTTGACGCTCTTTTCAAATCTTTCTCCTGCATATGTAAAGATCAATCTAGCTCCTGCCTGATGCAGGCTTCTGGCAATGCCCCAGGCAATGCTTCGCTTATTTGCCACGCCCATTACAACATATGTTTTACCTTCTAATGAAAGAGTCATGTGAAATCCTCCTAGTTTATCTCGTGATTATTACAAGTTATTAGTACCTGATACTAATTTTATCCCATTTGCTACAGGAAAGAAAGAAAAAAGAGAAAAAAGATGCTAAATGAGTCTGTTTATCCATGTTATATCCATATTCAGCCCCGGGAATTCTCCAAGTTTGAAAAAACCTCCTGCCCAATGGACAGGAGGTTCGATTAACAGTATTCACAGAATTCCAATTCACGCTTCAGTTCATCCACATATTCCTTGGATCCTGTAACAATCAAGCGGTCGTTCATATGAAGTTCAGTATCTCCATGCGGAACGATGGAGTCTTTCCCTCTAAAGATCCGTACGAAGATTACATCCCCAGTGAAAGGGAATTCCCTGAGGCTCATGCCTTCAAATTGTATGTTGAGCATCTTGATTTCATACAGGGATGTTTCCTGATTCGTAAAGATATTCATCACGGATGGAGACTCGATTAAAGCTTTGAGAAGGGCTTTTGTAGAAAGCATCACAGAAAATACTTCAATCTCCTGATCTCTCAGCATCTCTTCAAGATCAGGGCTTTCCACCCGCACAATGACCCGGTCAATGCCTGCCTCTTTGGCAGCAATGGCAAGGGTCGCATTCTGTTCTTCATCTCCCGTGGAAATGACGATGATATCCGTGTCGAAGATGTTATTTTCCTCAATGGTACTTAATTCATAGTTTTCTATCTCGGTAATGTCGAATAAAGAATCTGAAATACTCCGGTTCGACTTATCCTGTCTGGTATGATACAGAACTGGAACATAAAGTGCCGACTTTAGCTCACGTGAAACGGGAAGTGTCATCTGATTAGCGCCTAGGAAGGCAACTTGGATCTGTTTCTCCTCGCCTGCTTCTTTTGGGAACATTTTCTTGAAGACTACCGGTGTCACCAGGCATGTAATGACGGCAACCAGGATCAATGTACCACTCATTTGAGCTGTTATGATTTCCATTCGTTCAGCAATTTTAGCAGCAGCGATTACCAGTGACAAAGTTGATGTCAGCAGAAATGCCGAAGCAATAGTCGTCTTCGTGTCGTACCATTTTCTCAATAGATAAACCGGAAATAGTTTCGAAATCAGGAATGCCAGCATCAGCAATGGAATCAATATCAGCATTTTCGGATCACTTAAGAGTGACCATAATTCCAATTCAACCCCGACCATCACGAAGAAAATCGGAATCAGGAATCCGTAACCGAAAGAATCCAGTCGATGAACCATTTCCTGTGGAGGCGATAGGAGGGAAACCAGTACCCCGGCAAGGAATGCTCCAAGGATATTTTCCGCCCCGACTGATTCGGATACACCGACAAGCAGGATGATCAGAGTGAAAATCGCCCTCGTCCCGATTTGGACCGTACCTGTTGAAAGTGTCTTCATCAATTGATTGTTTTTGAACCTTCTGCCCAGGAAGTATAACAAAACCCCTGCTCCGAATAACAGAAGCAGCAGCCACATGTTGCCGTGGCCTTCTCCATAAAGCGACACGAAGACAGCAAGCAGGATCATTGTGACTAAGTCAGCAATTACAGCCACAAGCAATATAATCTGGCCAATGCCGCTTTTCATTATGTGGGCTTCCTTTAAAGTAGGAACCACAACTCCAAGGGAGATTGTTGAAATGATAAGAGTCATTAAGAACGCATTATCTATCAAGCCTGCCAGAACAAACAAATAGGATAAAGCCAGTGAAACCAGGAAGATGCCGGCAAATATGATCATGGAAACCTTCAGCCTGTTTGGTTCCTGCTTTCCATTAGGCAGGATCTCTTTCTTTTTCCCCTTGTTGGAGAATGCAGAAAAGTCTATTTCCAATCCGCTTAGAAACATCAGGAAGATAAAGCCGAGTGTGGATAATGTCTCCAGCCACACATCATATTGAACCATATCAAAACCGCTGCGGCCTATAATCAATCCTACGATGATCTCGGCAATGACCACCGGTATAAAGTTAAGCCTCAGCCTGTGAAGCAGGATGGGTGTTATGAATGCTGCAAGAATTACAATAACCAATGATGCCACTGATGCACCGTGTTCCATCATTTCTCCCCCTTTTCTACACTAGATAGTTCATAAATAGTGTTGCCATTCCAAAATATATCATGATGCTAATAATGTCATTGATCGTTGTGATGAAAGGTCCAGATGCTACTGCCGGGTCGACCTTGAGCTTGTGCATCAAAAGCGGGACAAGTGATCCTGCAAGAGTAGCCACAATCAGGGATACCAGTATTGAAACTCCAACAAGAAATCCTAGAAATAATTGTCCCTTCCATACGTATACAGTAATCATGACAACTATTCCACAAACAGTCCCGGTTATCAGCCCGGTCCCTGCCTCACGGATGACAAGCTTCCATTTACTTTCTTCTTCCAAGTCTCCTGTAGCTATACCTCGTACCGCAACTGCCAGGGCCTGTGTTCCGGTATTACCTGCCATGCCGGCAATCAAGGGGATGAAAACAGCAAGGATAGCCACTTTATCCAATGTTTCCTCGAATCTGCCAATCAAGCTTGCCGTGAACATACCGAGGAATAATAATGCTATAAGCCAGGGCAGCCTTTTTTTAGCAGCAGTGAACGGGTTACGGTCGACCGTATCCACATCAGAGATACCTGCGAGCTTGGAATAGTCATCTGAAGCCTCTTCATCAATGACATCAATAATGTCATCGACAGTGATGATGCCAAGTAAATGGTGTTGAAAATCAACAACAGGCAAAGCCAGGAAATCATAGTCCCTCATTGTTCTGGCGACAGCTTCCTGATCTTCCCCTACTGAAACGGATACGACACGATCACTCATCACATCGGCTATCATCGACTCATCATCACTGACAATCAGATCACGCAGGGATATCACACCCGCCAGCCGTTTTTCTTCATCCACAACAAATATATAGTAAATCGTTTCTGCATTTGGCGCCTCTTTCTTCAGGATGGTCATAGCAGAACGTACCGTCTGATTCGCTTCTATTGCGACAAACTCGGTGGTCATGATACTTCCAGCAGTATACTCCTCATAATGAAGAAGCTCTTTGATTTCCTTAGCTGAGTCATCATCCATGATGGTCAGATAACTTGCGACCTGGTCTTTGTCGAGTTCATTCAACACATCCACAGCATCATCCGCATACATGTTCGATAGCATGTCCGCTGCATAAGATGGTGTCATCTCGGCAAGGATATCCTGATATTCAGTTTCATCTTTGTCGAGACTTTCGAATAGTTCCGCCATTTCCACCGGAGAAAGATATTGATACATTTTTAACCTTAAAGAATCATCGATCTTCTCGAAATATTGTGCTCTGTCATATGAATGGAGAGCAATGAACTCTTCCCGGAACTTCTCCATCTCTTCATTCTGAAGGGCAGAGGTCAAGTAATCCCCGTCCAATTGGACTTCTCTCTTTTCTTGATTTTCTGCAGGCATCGGCGTACCCTCCTTACCTGTAAATATTGTTCGATATGATACGTAAGATATATTATGAAATAAACAGTATACTTCCTTCTTCCTAATAAAAAAAGTAAAGTGCTGTTTAAATGTTAAATTAAAGAGAATTATTACTAGTGTAAAATCAATTTTATTTTATCAGGATAACTATACAGTCCTAATAATACTAGCAAAACTTTAAAAAATTGTCGCCTTATAAATTTATGTTTGGAAAAATTAGATACTGAGCTATTCTGTTCAGGACAGAAAGGAGAAAATATGAAGCTTGATATAATCGGTGATATACATGGCTGTTATGATGAGTTCAAAGAGTTGACTGTGAAACTGGGGTACCAATGGGATACCGGAATCCCCATCCATACTGCGGGACGCAAGCTTGGATTTGTCGGTGATTTGACTGACCGCGGCCCCCGCTCCTTAAAGGTAATTGACACTGTTTGGAAGCTCTTTAAAGAAGATGCTGCATACTATGTGCCCGGCAATCATTGCAATAAACTTTATCGATATTTTTTGGGCAATAATGTAAAAATCCTTCATGGGATGGAAACGACAGTCGAAGAATTAGGAAAACTCCCTGAAACAGAAATAGAAAGGTATAAGGAGATGTTCATTGAACTGTATGAAAGCTCTCCTCTTTACCAGCGGCTTGATTCCGGAAAGTTGATCATAGCGCATGCGGGAATCAAGGAAGAATTTATAGGAAAACAGGATAAAAGAGTAAAAACCTTTGTCCTATACGGGGATATCACAGGTGAAACCAATGATGACGGTACTCCTGTGCGCAGGGACTGGGCTTTTGACTACAAAGGGGAAGCGTTTATAGTGTACGGCCATACCCCATTCTCTGAGGTAAGGGAAATCAACCGAACCTATAACATTGATACAGGGGCCGTCTTTGGCGGGAATCTTTCCGCTCTTTCCTATCCGGAAATGACCATTGAAAGCGTGAAGTCCAGTATGCCATATATCGCTGAAAAATTCCGGGATGTGAATCCGGATAGAAAACAAAGGACCCTTAAATAGATGGACAGTTTTTTCATCCATTGCCGCTTCCGGAAACCTTTCGAAAGACACATCTCCCCTGGCTTCCAGGAGTTTCGGTTACAATCAGGCAGAGAAACCCCTTTCCTTTGACTCCTGCATTCATAGGCAGCAACATATAAGAATTGAAAAAAGCAGCCTGCTGGATGACAGTCAGGCTGCTTTCTTATCTTAAACCAGCAGTGTTTCCATATCATTGGGAAGCTTGGCTGTAAAGTTAAGGCTTGTTCCTGTGATAGGCTGTGTAAATGAAAGGGAAAAGCAATGAAGCGCCTGTCTCTCCATCTTCCCGCAATCCCCGCCATATAAAGTGTCACCAAGGAGAGGGTGGCCCATATGCGACATATGGACCCTTATTTGGTGGGTTCTTCCGGTTTCCAGACTAAGTTTGAGATGGGCAAACCCTTCACACTGATGAACCACCTGAAAATGTGTCACAGCCGCTTTTCCATCTGCCCTGACTTCCCGTTCGATAATTGAACTTTCTTTTCTTCCGATCGGTTCATTCACCGTTCCTTCTTTGTTTGGAAAGAAACCCTCAGCCAGGGCTTCGTAGGACCTTTTGATTTCCCTCTTCTTCTGCTGAAGGCTCATCAAGTGATGAATATGCCTGTGCTTGGCGATCAAAACGAGTCCTGATGTGTCCCTGTCCAGCCTTGTCACAATGTGTACAGCCGAATCCACACCGGTTCTCTTATAGTATCCGGTAATGGCATTTGCCAGGCTTCCATCCGGATGCTCCCTTGAAGGGATAGTCGTCATATATGGCGGTTTATTGACCACAAGGATATCCTTATCTTCATATACCACCGCAAGATCGAGATTTTCAGGTTTAAGGTTAGGGCTTTTTGGCTCAGGAGGAAATTGTACAGTCAAGTGATCTCCTGTTTCAAGGCTGTACCGCACTGTCACTTCCTCCTCGTTTACAGCGATCCTTCCTCCTGCAAACTTAATGTCTGTCAGCATTCTTTTAGAAATATGCTGCCTGTTAAGGAAGGTTTTGATGTCCACCCCTGATTCGCCGCCGGATATCTTCCATTCCATACTATAATGGGCCACAGAGGACTCTCAGTCGTCGGCGATAAAGGAGTCCCTGACTCTTTTCCAGAAAGGGAACGGCCTGAATCTCGCAAATCGGATTTTTTCATCAGCCACTCTGTACTGGATCGATTTAACATCTTTATGCAGCAGTGTCAGGTGGTCCACTGTGATCATGAAGTCCGGTACATTGACAGGTTTCAGCATGCAGGTGTGATGTGCCGGCAGGATCAGCGGCGACCCGATTGTCCTGAAAACCCGGTTATTGATGGAAGCCATTTCAGCAAGCTGGATTGCAGGAATGGAAGGGTGAAGAATCGCACCATTCAATGCTTTATTATAAGCTGTACTTCCTGAAGGGGTTGACAGACATAATCCATCCCCCCTGAACCGTTCGAAATGCTGTCCCCTTATTTCTATATCCATGACCAAAGTTCCTTCAACACTCTTGACCGTTGATTCATTCAGCCCTAAATACCTTGTCTCCTTCTCTCCATTCTGATAGCGGATGATCGTTTCAAGAAGAGGGTATTCAATAACCTGATAAGGGGTCTTGGCTATGGCAATGACCAGTTTCTCGATTTCTTCAGGCACCCAGTCCGCATAGAATCCAAGGTGCCCGGTATGTACACCGACAAATGCGGTCTTGTCCAGTCTGGAACTATACCGGTGAAAGGCATATAGCAGCGTACCATCCCCTCCAACAGAAATAACAATATCCGGCTCTTCTTCATCATAAATCAGTTCAAAGTCCTGCAGATAGGTACGCATTTTGTGCATCAGCGTGTTGGACTTTGAATCTCCTTTAGAAGTGATTGCAAATTTCATTACAGCTACACCCTTTTTTTAGTTTCTATTTCCCTCTTAGAAAAAGGAGGAAACTTATTGTCCCTTCGACTCCCGCCTTTTCTCTTCCTGTTCTTTTTTATTGGAAAAGAACCTTTGTGCTTCCTGGATTTCTTCCCTGATCAATGACATTTCCTCATCGAGCCTGAATGCAGCCTCGGCTGCCCTCATCAGCCTTGTCCTGATTTCCCCGGGGAATTGGCCGCGGTACTTATAATTGAGAGAATGCTCAATCGTTGCCCAAAAGTTCATTGCCAGTGTTCTGATCTGGATCTCAGCCAGGATGAGTTTCTCTTCATGGACGGTTTGGACTGGATATTCAATGACCACATGATAAGAACGATAACCACTTGGCTTCTTGTGAGAAATATAGTCGCGCTCTTCTACTATCCTGAAATCGTTCCTCGCCCTCAATAAATTGACAACCGCGTGGATATCCTCGACAAATTGGCACATCAGCCGAATACCGGCAATATCCTGCATCTCGCTGCCGATTTTATCCAAAGAGATTCCTTTTTGGTTAGCTTTATCCAGGATACTGGCTATAGGTTTGACCCTTCCTGTAACAAATTCTATGGGGGAATGGCTGCGCTCCAGCTCATAAAGTCCCCTCATCCCCTTGAGCTTAATCTTTAGTTCATCTACTGCCTGTTTGTAGGGTCCCAGAAATTGATCCCAATGATTCATACGTTCACCTCTTAATGTAAGGCTCTTTTCGAAAACTTGGCTGTTATATGTATTGAGTTCCACAAACATTTTCCTGATTCACTTAAAAAATCCTGAATAACAAGAAAGAAAAGTGCTGCTCTTCCTATTCAAAGATATAACCCTTGGGTTCCCAGGGGGAAATCCGGCATTTGGGATTTTTCGCTGTCAATACTAATTATGCATAAACAGTATATTGTAAGGCTTTCAGGAATAGCTCAATTAAGCTTTTTCCAGAAAGACTGCTTCTACCTTTTTCACCATTTCTTCACCATAATTGCTGTTGCCTTCAATGTTTTCAATCAGGAATTCCAACTCATGATGAAGGCCCTCCAACTCAAATTGAATCTCTCCCAAACCGGCAAAGACCGGCAGCTTTTGTTCGAATGCACTCTTTAAAGCTTCCCAGCATTCTTCCTGTATATGTATGAGTACGTAGTCTTCTTCAGACTCTGCAAAATAGACAAACGAGAAATTATCCGAGTCCACAAGTACCTGCCCTGCAGGCTTCAAATTGGATTCTGTAACCTCATCACTGCTATGCAGAACTAACTTCTCCTCAAGAAGGTCAGGCTTTGTTAAGTGTATTTTTTTTCTCATAAGATGTATGGTCCCCTTTCAATGCTTTATGCCTTTTATTTTAACACATATAACCGCCGTTCATCTAAGATTGAATCGGGTAATCTGAAAGGGATTCTCTTACACAGTATGGTAAACTTAATAAATATAGCTGTGAAAAAGAAGGGAACGGATAATATGCCTGAAGAAATTGAAATAGAATTCAAAAATATGCTGAATGAAGAAGAGTTCGATCGGATAAAAGTGTATTTCTCAATGACCAAGGATGACTTCACACTGCAAAATAATCATTATTTTGACACTCCTTCCGGGCGCTTGAAAGACCACCAATGCGCCCTGCGGATCAGAGAAAAGAACGGCACATTTGAATTGACCCTCAAACAGCCTGCAGAAACCGGGCTGCTGGAAACCAATCAACCCGTCAATGAGCAGACTGCAACCCAGATGCTGGAACATGGAATCCTGCCACCTGGTGAAGTCTCTGAAGCTCTCCACAGGCTCGGCATAAATCCAGATAATCTGAGCCATTTCGGTACTCTATCGACCAACCGGGCAGAAACGGAATATAATGATGGTTTAATGGTGCTGGATTTCAGTTCCTATTTAAACAAAGAAGATTATGAGTTAGAATATGAAGTGAAAGACAGGAGGACAGGGGAAGCCATTTTCTCTGAATTCCTTGAAAGCATGAAGATTCCCTTCCGCCCTGCCGATAATAAAATTAAAAGATTTCTAAGAGCTGCAAATTCCAACTGACGGTTCTTAAAAGGAGATACATAAGAAAATGAATGTGCAAATGTTGAAAACGATGATTGAACTCCAGGCGCTCCAAGGTTTCAATTCTGCATCCTCTCAGCAGGGAACCGGCAGCAGTCCTTCCATGTTCCAACAAATCCTGGATGAGACGCTTGCCAGTCAGTTGAACGATAAACAATACCAATCAAGATTAGGCTCGGTCAGCCAGATGATCCCTTTGTTAAAAACGAATAATTATCTGATGAGTAAAGGCGCGGCTTCTTATATTTCCAATACTTCACCAGTAACATCAAGCGCTGGTAAAGACAGCTCCATTGACCAAATCATCACCAGTGCAGCTGAAAAGTATAATCTTCCTAAAAAGCTGATTTCAGCTGTGATCAGCCAGGAATCCAATTTCAATCCTGACGCTGTCAGCCATGCTGGAGCCTCCGGTCTCATGCAGCTCATGCCGGCTACTGCGCGCGGCCTTGGGGTAACGGATGTTTTTGATCCGCAGCAGAATGTTTTTGCCGGCACCAAGTATCTCCGCCAAATGATGGATAAGTATGATGGTAACCTTGAGTTAGCCTTGGCAGCTTATAATGCCGGACCTGGGAATGTAGATAAATACAATGGAATTCCCCCTTTCAAGGAGACAATCGCCTATGTTCAAAAAGTTTCCAATAAGTATTTCGCCTAAGAATTTTTCTTATCACCAGCCGTCCACATACAGTGTGGGCGGTTTTTTTCTGCATGATCCACCCTTCTCCCGCCACCTTCTGCCGAATGTCCAAAATTATTTCGCAGATACTATAGATAAACCTAAGCTTACCGAAGCTATTTGTTTGAGATATTTTTCAGCGATTGCTAAAATAAAACAAACAATCAATGCAAAAAGGAGTCTACTTATGGAGAAACATAAGACGCCATATGGAATGATTGGCGAAAAAAAGCTCTCAATGCTTGTAGATGCTTTTTATGCAAGAGTGGGGAAACATCCCGATTTAGTCCCAATATTTCCAAGTGACTTGTCTGAAACCGCAAGAAAACAGAAACAGTTTCTTACACAGTACTTAGGCGGTCCCCCTTTATATACAGAAGAACACGGCCATCCAATGATGAGGGCCAGGCATTTAAATTTTGAAATAACACCAACAAGGGCAAAAGCATGGTTGGCATGTATGAGCGAAGCAATGGATGAGGTCGGTCTTGAAGGGCATTTTCGTGAAGAGTTCTTTTCCAGGCTCGTACTGACAGCCAGACATATGGTAAACTCACCTGACCCGGCAAATGGTGAAGAAAGTTGAGCAGCATGATCAATCATAATAACCTTCAAAGGTGCCGGCCTGACAAGAAACCATTAGAAATTTATATGTTCATCGACCCCCTTTGCCCTGAATGCTGGGCATTGGAGCCTATCCTTAAAAAGCTGCACCTTCAGTATGGTCAATATTTCAGAATTAAAAATGTCATAAGCGGCAAATTGACTTCTTTGAATCTGACGAACAAGAAGAAACAAGAAAACATCGCTGATAAATGGGAAAAGACCGCAAGCCGTTCGGGGATGTCGTGTGACGGGAACGTTTGGTTTGAAAATCCAATTGACTCCCCTCACCTCGCTTCCATTGCCATAAAAGCAGCAGAGCTGCAGGGACGACATGCCGGGATCCGTTTCTTCAGGAATCTCCAGGAAAATCTCTTTCTCGGAAAGCAAAACGTATCGGACCTGGAAGTGCTAACCGGAATTGCCCGCAACAGCAAGCTGGATGTTGAGGAGTTCAATAGTGACATCCATTCAGAATCTGCTTCCAAGGCCTTTCAATGCGATTTGAAGATCACAGCAGAAATGGATGTTGATGAAATTCCTACTTTGGTATTTTTCAATGAAAACATTGAAGATGAGGGCATCAAGGTAACTGGTATGTATCCGTTCGAGGTCTATGTCCAGATCTTGGAAGAAATGCTTTCCTCACGGCCTGAGCCCCAGCCGCTCCCGCCGCTGGAACAATTTTTGGAATACTACGGTACGGTGGCAACAAAAGAAATTTCAGTTGTATATGATATGAGTACGGCACAGGTTGAAAAGAACATGAAGAAGTGGATGCTGCAGAAGAAGGTCGAGAAAATACCTGCCAAGCACGGGACATTTTGGAGATATCTCTCTTCTTAACAAACAGTATACTAAGATAAGAATATAAAGAGAAAACCCGTTGTCCGAGGACAACGGGTTTTCCTATACAAACAAAGGGGATGGGAGAAATTTTTCACGGTCAAACAAAGGGGTATATGTTTGTTGTGATCAACTTCTTGTACATAATATAGCATGAGACAACTTGTATGTGCAAGTCGTTTGTTTATTATTTCACAATATTGTCAAATAGTTTTTTGCTTTCCCCCGTCTTTTTATAGGTTACTATGCGAAACCTTTGCTGCTTTTAAATTTCAACTTCATATAGTACCCTGTCATGTCACTGATAAAAGTGATAAGAGACACCCTTATCACTTTTTGTTTAGCTTTTGGTTTTTTGGAAGCCTATTGAGACTTCAGGAGAAAAATCCGGCTCTTAAGTTCAATAACTTTGAAAACAATACGGAATTTCCAGAGGGACACCTCATATAATTTTAGTGATACTTCTTTAGGAGGCTTGTTTATGATGAAACATCAATGGAAATTGTCTTTACTGATCTTGTTTATTGTCCTATCCTTTACCATAAATATCTTCGGGCTGATGCATCTCTACCCAATATACTTAACCTCACCACTTTTATTCCTATCCCTCCTCCTCATGGTCCACTACATTAATAATCGAAAAAAGTTTAGAGGCTTTAAATCTTAACAGTATTTATACGTTTAAAGCGGGATTCATCAGAGCAGCGGTACGTCCGCCGTAAAATTGAAGAGCTTACTTTAGCTCCCTTTTTAAAAAGTTGATGTCCCCC
>NZ_QXIR01000057.1 GCF_003581585.1 Bacillus salacetis | reverse complement strand
ATAAATCTTGTTGAAAAAATTAATACTATGAAACCGATTATAGTTATGACAATAGTTAAAAAAATGACATCATCAATACTCTGAAGGAATAAAGTGATTAATAATGGAAGTATCGAAGTAGCTATCCCTAAATAAATTGTTTTTTTCAACTGATCTCGACTTTTACTTTTCTCGAGTCTACGCTGCAGTAAACTTTCTACCAACTTATTCTCTTCTTCTTGATTTAAATCAACACCTGTTCGTATACAAACATTTTCAATAAATTCTTTTCTCTTCTGAAGATCAAAATCTTCCAGGCTCCCGTACCTCTTTTCTGTTAATTTAAAATGTAGATAGCTAGCCAGTCCAATAGTTGTTAAATAAATAAACACTGCACCCAGTGCATAAACAATTTCATCGGTAATAGCTAAATATACCATTCCAGCAGCCTCAATAAGTATTATGAAAAGAAAAATATAATTTCTGTTATTTTCCTTTAAAGAATTAATTATCTGGTTATGAGGATCGTAAAATTTTCCATACTCTTGCAATATTTTATCAATTATAGTCAATCTCATCCCTCCTGTCTTTTTAATATACGGTTATCTCAAATCATAAGTTTCAAGTAAAAATCGCTTCTCAAAGGAGAAGCGATTTTTACTTGATTTATACTTAACTCAGTTTATTTCCTCAATAGTGTTAAAAATTCTACTGTAAGCATCTTTTATATTGTCTTCATTTCGAATATCGTCAAATAACCCATATCCCCAATACTGCATTTCAGCCTTAGGGTTATTATAATATCCTGTTGCATAATCTTTTGTGGGAACATCTGGAGAACCTTCATAAGTCGAAGATTTTTTAACAAAAGGCAAGTAAGATTTTTCTGACTCAATAAAGAAAAAAGGAACTATTCCTGATTGGTAACTCTCAACATACTCATCATTTGCCGCATCAACTAAATATTCTTTCATAATAAACACTGCATCGAAATTTTCTAGCTGTTTCTTCTCCTTTATATCTCTTAATTCGATTGATGTAAACTTAATATTTTCTTCTCTAACTTGTGGGGGATCTCCAACTATTCCAATCTCTAAAGATTTTCCATTATATTCTGCTGAATCGACTGAGTTATTAGCACAAGCTGCTAATAACAATTGTAATGAAATTATTACCAAGCTAATTAATTTAATCTTCAAAGTATGTATTCTCTCCTTCTCTTGTAAGTTATCTTAATTTTAACGTATTTAAACGAAAAAAATCCATACACCCCCTTTTTTTCCAGTGATAGCGCATTTTTTACAAAAACTAGTGTTTTAACTTAATTATTATAGTATAATAGATTTCTATTACTAATCACCTAGGGGGAGAAACATGAAAAAATTATTAATGTTTTTAGCACCAGCATTTTTCTTTGTTTTATTTGGTGGAAGTGCTGACGCTGCCACAAATCAAGAACTAGAACAATTACGAAATTCAGGTCAAGATTATGAGGTAGAACTTACATATGATCAAGTAGTAGAAAGAACTGCTGAGTTAACAGGTAAATCTATTGAAGAAGTTAAAAAAGAAACACCTGCACCAACATTCAAAGCTATGTCAGCTAAAACTATGTCAGCAACTGCTTCATCAAGTAATTGTGGTTGGTACGAAGTAGCCACAAGCTTAAATATCGGTAAGTCATACAAACCAACATTAATTGTTATTCCATCTACTTGTAGATCAGGATCATTTGGATGGATTCAAGAAGAAGTTCAACCACACTTAGTTGGAATGAAAGCAGACGGTAAAAAATTCGAAGGTCAAATTGAAGTAAGATTACAGCCTAGTAGATTCTCATATGTTGTTAATGGTAGCTGGTATAACCATGGAACTGTAACACATGGAGGAACAACTGGAGCTTCAGCTCTTTGGACAGCAACCTATTCAGTTTCTTCATCATCCAGTCACTATGCAGATTGGTATTCAGGAGTAAGGTACAGACAAGTATTCTAAAGAAATAAATAAAAAGAGTGATATTCCTTTAACGAATATCACTCTTTTTATTTATTTTTGTCCCCTGGATTTCTCTAAATGATTCCATTAATAATGAATCCCGTTTTCAATTCAAAAAAGATGGAAATAATACTAACTATATAAACAACAATTTTCCAGACGGCTTACCAAACGATTTTCCAAACGTATTTAGTATGTATTCGTATTGCATACTTTTCGACGGATTGCTATACTCTTATTAACGAATCAATGACGCAATTTGCGACGTTTTATTTTTTGCGATTAAGGTAGGCTCTCTGCATACTTTTTAAAAACATAAGTACAATAAAAAAGACCCAGCGCGCCAACGCTGGATCCAAAGGTAAAGATTCCGCAAGGCGGATTCGGCCGAAACATACAGAAATCCCAGAAGGACCACCCTGCTACCGACCAAAGTATAGGGTGGTTTTCTTCTGGTTATAATTAAATAGCCACAGCGATTGCTACGACTAACATCAGAAGACTAATGACGAAACCTACAGCCATAAAAACTACTTGAATGACTTCAAACGGTCTCATACGCAGCACCCCCTTAAAAGGAAGTACCTCGTCCACCCTACACAAATCAATTACCTACGCTCTATTGTATCGCTTTATTTAGTTTTCGCAAATTTATTTTCCGAACAATTTCCTGAAAAAGCCCTTTTGAGATTTCTCTTCTTCTCTAGCAGCCAACAGCAACTGTTTCGTCTCCTGGGTCTCCCTCAAAGATTCTATTAATGTTTGATCTCTAGCTTCCAGACGTTCATCCAGATACTTTTGCTGCTGATCAAGTCTCCTTAGTAGTTCCTCATTGAATTTCATCTGTTTTTCATTCATATCAGTCAATACGTTGACTTTTTTCATTAAATCAGCCACCGTGTCGTGGTCAAAACCTTGATGCGACTGCGTATCACCCAATACATCACCTTTATCTGTACTGGGTTTTGTTATGTATTTACTCGCTATATTACGGGCCGTTTCTTCAACAGAACTTTCTGCTTTGGATACATTCTTAAACTCAGAAAATACTTTTGCATCTTGTTTATTATAAACACGATAACCACTGATATTACGGTTAAAAATATACCCATTTGCTTCTAGCAGTTGAGCGTATTTGCGCACTGTGCTTTCTGCTATGTCGGTTATCTTGGCTATATCTTTTGTAGATAGATTATCCATATCGTTACCTCCTAGTTGTAACGGCTGATATGGTACTAATTAAACAGATGTTTTTAAAATCCTGCAACCAATACTTGGTTTTAAACCTTAATTCATTTATGATAAAAGTAACTTAAAATAGCGTATAGGAATAGAAATTACGGGGACTACAGAAGATGTAGAAATTAGAATTGGGGGACGAGGTAAAAATCTAAATGACAAAATGAGTAAAGACTTTAAAATGAAGATGTTCTCACTATTAAATTAAGACTAAGGAGTCCTTTTTATGTTTTTTAAAACAAATAAAAATATCAACAAAAAATATCTGGATATGGCATGTTGGTCTACCTTCATAGTGTGGGGAACAATTCTTTTACTAAACTCTATATTTGAATTAATCTCAAATAAACCTCTTATATCTAGCGATCTTATTATTTTATTAATGGGCTTAGTAACCTTTATAACTACTGAATATTTATTAAAGCTTATAAAAAAATAAGAAACCATAAAAATGGTTTCTTATTTTTTGTAGTTTTTTACTCTATCTAGAACGACAACTAAAGCTGTGACTAGCCCCTATTCTTATGTCCGTTATGACTACACCTTTTCCTTTTCGGTTACAAACTGCTAAAGCTGCGCCCCCTATAGCAGGTACTCCAATAATTAATATTGTTAATAGAGTTGGACCTTTTCCAGAAAACTTTTTGACTAGTTCTTTTAAAAAAGCCCATCCTGTACCATGTACTCCTATAATACCTATAATAGTTCTTACATCTGAGTTTGATAGTTTGTATTCTTTAACACTACCAACACTATATCCTAAAGAAGACACGCGATCTGGACTTACTACTTGATTATTATAGGAATCTTTTATTACACCAATAGCATCTAATTGACTAACATTGTTGTCTTTTTCAAGTTCCGTTTTATATAACCCATAAAAATCTTGAGCTTCTACGCTTAAACTACTAACATCTTCTGTTTTATTATTAGATAAATTTTCCATATCGAGATTCTGGTCAATTTCCTCAATAGCGCTAAGAATCTTATCTAGCTGAGCAATTTCTTCCTCACTTGGAACATATTCTTCTATCATTTCTATTTCTGAAACACTGTTTTCTTGGGCAAATGAAATACTACTAGGGGCCAAGTAACTAAATAATAATACTGAAGCCGTAATGCTTACTAAATTCTTTTTCATAGGTTTCCCTCCCATATTTAAAATACTTTATAATATTACAGTTTTTAACAAATAAAAGGAATAAATTTTTAAAGATTTCCAAAAAATATAATTCGACAAAAAATGTAATTTTAATACATTTTTTACCATATTACTTAACCAAAAATTAAAACAATTAGTAGGCTATTAGAATTATAATAATTGCTCTTGATTAATAGAGTATTTTCTAATTATGATATAAGTAACTTAAAACAAATTATTAGGGGAATGAGAGATGAAAAAACTACACGTGTACAAGGAACAGGGAGAGTTTGTGATCGAACGAATCAATCAGTTTGATCATGCCACGAAACGAACCTTTTTATCTGAAAAGGGATTGTTTGAAGGTCTTCAAAATTATCAGGACGTGCTGCAAGAATACGACCTCGATGTATCGGAAGAATTATGGGCTAGGGTTATCCAATTTTTAAGTACCCCTGAAAAGCGCAGCCGGGGTCAAGTAAGTGTTCTGTTTACCTTGCACAAGAAAATATACGATATTCGTTGGAATGGCGCTTCTGGAGATTCTGAAGCCCTTATAAGAGAGTTACAACACCTATCCGATCAAAACGGAGTACTGCCGGATCTCCTAAACGTCATGATGGAACAACTCTACATCCCTCCTTACGAAGAAGATAAGCTGCCGGATTACTTGAAAGCTAATTCTCATGGGGGCAGACGTGAAGGAGCTGGCCGGCCATCCCTGGGAACCACTCGCAAGGTCAGCATCACCCTACCGGATGAAGTCTGGGAAGAAATCGAAAAAGAAAAAGGAGATCAGACGATGTCAGCCTATCTCCGATCGGTGATTTTGCAGAAGCTTTAATATACAGCTTTTATGCAGAGAAGAGGCCAAAACGGGCTACTTTAAAATCCTGAAAACCTTGCTAAATCAACATTCGTATCTTTATTCACTATTGGCCACTATTGGCCACAAGAAAAACCCTTGTCTCCCAAGGGTTTTTTGTGTGCTTCCGATAATAAAGAATTATGTCAAATACACAATTTATTAATTATTAATCTAAACACAACAATTAAAAATTGAACAACAAATATTAATCAGCATACAAGCATATATCTTTTATAGAAAGGAGGATTAAAATGCAAGTAAGCTATCAACAATTATTATTAATTTTAATTTTTATATTTTATTTTACAATGTTAACAATAGTTAGTTTTTTATATATCGATATGAGAATATTTAACTTAAGTATTATTCATTACGATGAAGTGAAAATTAATCTTGTGCCATTTTCCACAATAGGGAAATATCTTTTAAATTTCGAACATTATAATTCTGAAACATGGTTAAATAATACAATTGGTGTAACTCTCATATATTCCCCATTGGGTTTTCTGCTGCCTTTAACTTTTGTTAATTTGAACAGCTTAAAAAAGGTTCTTCTTTTCACCATTTTTCTAAGTGTCTTAATAGAGGTATTACAGTTTATAACAAAACTAGGAGTGTTAGATATAGATGATGTTATCTTAAATGTAATAGGTGCAACTTTGGGTTACGTCATATATAAAGTGTTCTTTAGAAACAAATTGACCAAAAGATAAATAGTGATAAAAATTTTTAATAAACAACCAACAGGAACTGCCCAATAAACTTACAGCTCCTGTTGGTTGTTTATAAATTAATCCCAAGTATCATATAATTTGCCGTTACCCTTCACAATAATTCCGTCATCAGCTTTTCTCATTGTAAACCGATAATTACCTGCAGCAGAACTACAACAGAAGCTAGTGGTTAATGAACTTTTATTCATTGGAAATGATTGTGTCTGTATAAAATCTGATCCCCAACTTGATGCTTTATAAAGATCAACATAAAAGTACCCTGCTTTGGCAGAACTACTGTTGTTATACATCTTAATTATTCCCTTTGGCCCTGAATCTAAATAATATAAACTTGAGTTTAATTTATATTTAAATTCATAAGCATAAATATGTTCATTCCCTGCTGCTAAGGCTATTACTGGGGATATTAAAAATGCTGTTAATAAAAGCGAAGTGATAATTCTTTTGGCTTTTTTCATGATTACACCCTCCAAAGGTTATAAGCTGGATTATTTCTATCAATTAATAGATTTCGAATCAATGGCCAACTAATTTTGATAATTGAATAACCAATTATACCGCCTATAAGGTTCAACATAATGTCATCAACAACAAAACTTCGATATCTTACTCCAATTAATAAAGAAATAATTTGTTGAAGTACCTCAACGCTAAGAGAAACTGCAAGAGTATATAACAAAACTGACTTGAAATTCTTATACCTAGTGATTATTGGAATGTAAAACCCAAATGGTACAAAGAGTAATATGTTACCTAATAGTTGTTTTAAAGTTACAGAAATAGGAGCATACGGTAATGTTCTTAATATGTCTTGAAAAGGAATAAAAAGATTTTTAGCATAAGTTTTAGTTTCAATCATACTTTGGATTAATCTCTTGTCTATAGGTATAGGTAAGAGAGTTAAAGAAATAAGCAAAAGAACATAGATAAAGAACGTAAACTCTACTAGATGAATCATTAATGGCTGTCTTTTCTTCTTGCGAACAAAAAACATTACAATCAAATAGATCAGTATAATGGGAATAAAGTGAAACGGTCTAAAATGCAGCAAAATTTTCTCCCCTTTAATGGTTTTTAATTCTTCAAAAATCCCCCCTCTCGAAATAAAAAAACAACATTTTACAGTAAATTACAAATATTATATTCTTTTAAAAAACATATTTTTCCTGCTATTTCAAAAATGAATTATCAAATTTTTCTTATAAACTAGAATTTGGTTGCCTTTATGGCAACTCTTTTGCCTTTATGGCAACTAATAGAAGATATATAAAGTTATGGTTGCAAAACAAGAGGCGAATTGCTATTAAATATAGAGTGAGAAGAGAAAGAGTTTTTATAGTAGTTTAAAGTGCTGATATATAAGTGTTTTTAGCGTTTTTTGTGTGTTGTAAATCTGCAACACTTCCGTTGTAAATTTACAACACACAAAAACAAAAAAAAAGCGTGAGAAAATCTCTCACACTTAAAATAATTTATCGGGAATATCTTTTAAAATTTTCATCTTCATTGCCTTATGAAACATCACTTGCAAAGCATCACTTACATTGTCTTTATCTCCTGCGTATAAGACGTGAGGATTGATGAAAATTGCATACGCTTTAGCATTATTACCTTCTATTCCAGATTCTGCTTTAGCTACAATTCCTTTTTTCTTTAGACTATTAATGACTGTACTGCTGTTTGATCTATTACTTTTAATTAGTTTAGCAATCTCTGAAATATTGGCTGGGACCGGATTTTTGGCTTTAATATCCAAAACTATACAATTACTTGAAAAAGCAATATAAGGTACAATATCTGCCAAGAAAATTTTTTCTCTATCAGTCAAATAATTGTTTTTATATAAATATCCTAAGTTTTCTTGCAAGTGTTGGGCAAACCTCACTTTCGATTGAGGAGAACGTTTAGTTCCAATGAAAATCTCTTTATTTCCAGAAGCTTTACTTAAAACCTCTAAAGCTTCGTTAATACTTTCTTGAGGAACTCCATAATGTTCTAAAGTCTTTAAAAGTTCTTCATTTTTAAAATCTCTTTTTCTAGCATTCTTCTCAGCCTGGTCAAAATCAACAATATTATTTTTTTTCATCTAATTCCTCTCCCTATGTAGCAGGAATTAGCCCCTATGTGTTAGTATTATATTAAATAAATTGATATAGGGACTCGTTCCCTGTGAGTATTGAGAAGCCGCCTATCCCTGCGAAAAGATGAGGCGGTTTTCTCTTTTCTTTATAATTCGACAATACCAATAATTTCCCTTCTTTACTACCCTTTTCTTTATTCCTCTCTCACTTTCTAAACTTCTACTAATTTCTGTTCAGGTGCTCTTTCTAAAACTTTTACTACTTTTTTATACCTTTTTTTTGTTTCCTCAAATTCTTCTCTAAATACGTTCATTACTAAAACAGGCTTAAAACCGTGTTTAGTACGAACTAAAACAATATCTCCTTGCTTAATTGGATCTTCTCTTAAAACTTTCGGTATATTCCAGTTGTATGTTTTATTGGTATTAAGCTCTATAACTCCACCCTCGTTTTTCATTACATGAAATCCTGAAATTGTATTATTGTTCTCCATTTCCCTTCCACCTCTCTACTTTTAGCTTCAAGCTCTTTAGGAGCTTATCATCTATTCTCTTAGGCTTGTACCCCATCCGATCAATCAAGATCCCTTCTAAAACTCTCAAACGTGCCGTATAACGCCGATACTCACTTTCAGCGAAGGCTAAGGTATCCGAATCAATTTCAACTGATTCTGACCCCTTCTGGACCGTTCTCATAAGGTTATAACAATTCGTCCGCTCTTCCCGGACCAACCGAACCAGAATTAACAGATCATACGTATGAAACAAAATCAGTTCATTAAAAAGTAGCTCACATTGATCTAAGTGAATAAAATCCTTCAGCTGCGGCCGGCGTTTTCTCAAAGGAGCACCACAGAACTCACATTCTTCTCTTAAACTATCATTTTCTGTCTGACAGTATGAACAGATCATCCTTCAAATCCTTTGCTATAAACAGGCTCATAAAATATCTCTTTGAATTTTTCTAACGGCACATAACCAGAAATCCTATAATTGTTAGGATCCTCATTCAGATGGATAATTTCTTCTAGAGAAAAGTGACGCTCTTGTTTTTTCTGAAATATCGGTAAATCCGTGCCTAGAATTTCATGAGCTTTATACATTGCATGTCCACCTCTCTAATACAAATCTCTTCTAGCCTTTAAGGCTGATAGACTGCCGTCAAGGCAGTCCTTTACGGTAAGGTCTTCAAAAGCTCTTCAGTGACGTCAAATAATTGTTCCTTGTAATGCTCCAATAAGTGATCGGCCTGTTTTTTGGTTATTTTGAATTTTTCTCTCCATTTTTTCTCTTTCTGGATGATTCGTCTTTGTTCTTCAGGCAGATCACATAATGGAATATCCCTGCTGTCACAGAGGATAGTATCAGATCACTCCGAAGCTTCGACTGCTGTTTTGGTAGAAAAGACTTGCAAAACGCAGACAAGTTCCAGGGCTTCCTGATGATCTAAATAATAACAGCCTCTCTTGAAGAGGAAATGCCTGTTCATCAATACTGAAGGGAATTCATTTATAGACATTTTCAACCTCATTTTCCGGAATGATCAATTTCTCTTCCTGAACTTCGTAAACAATCTCCTTCTCTTTTTTGGATTTCTCCACATCAATGTTCAATAATTTCTCTTTATGTTTTTCGACGGCCCCTTTCATTCCATACGCCACTTGTTCAGCTTGATCCTCTCCCACAATATCAAAATACTTTTCGAAAATCGCTCCTACCTGGATCAAGCGTCGGGTACGCTCTTTTCGTTCTTTTTGTTGAAGCCGGCTAGCCACTTGCTGTTTCTTCGCCTTGATCTTCTCCATTTTTTCCTCTAATTCTTTTAAACGTTCTTCATCCGTTTTGCGTGCCATCTTCTCTCCACCACCTCTATTATTGTTTATGCCTTTTATTTTACCGCACCACAGAGGAAAATACTACCTAAAATGCTGGAATATCCCTATAGGCTGTGGTATGATTCCCTTAGAACGAAAGAGATAAGGGCGCACTTACACAAACTACCGTTTGTCGTGCGGTTGCTTCGCAACAAAAGTCAAATGCCTTCGCCTTATCCGGCGAATTGCTAACGCAATCAAATCGCATCGCCTATCGGCGAATCCAAAACAGAAAGAGCAGCACCTTCGGTACTTCCCTTTCCGTTTCGCCCAAAAGGTTTTCGCAATCGCCTGCGAAATCTCTTTCCTAATCGCGTAGCGTCAAAATCAAAAGGAGGTGAGAATCATGGCCATCTATCATTTTTCAGCACAAGTTATTTCAAGAGGTAAAGGACAGTCGGCTGTCGCTGCGGCTGCTTATCGATCTGGTGATCGATTAATGGATGAACGCACCGGCGAGGAAAAATTCTATCACCGGGATCATCAACCGGATGCCATGATTCTTGCCCCTTCCAACTCTCCTGATTGGGTTCAGGATCGAGAACGTCTTTGGAATGAAGTCGAGAAATCCGAAACCAGAATTAACTCCCGTTTAGCTAGGGAAGTCAATATTGCGCTGCCAAGAGAATTAACCCATGACCACCAAAAGGAATTAATCCGAAATTATGTCCAGGAACAATTCGTTGATCAAGGCATGATTGCTGATATTGCGATACATAGAGATGATAAAGAAAACCCTCATGCTCATGTCATGTTGACGACTCGTGAAATGATAGCTGAAGGGTTTGGTCCGAAAAATCGGGACTGGAATAAAAAAGAACTCCTGGAACAATGGCGGGAAGAGTGGGCGAACCATGCCAATAACGCGTTAGAAAAAGAGGGCATTCAAGACCGGATCTCCCACCTTTCTCATGAAGCTCGTGGGCTTGAACAGCTTCCGACTGTCCATCTTGGCCACATTGCACATGAAATGGAGAAGCGTGGCGTGCAGAGTGAGCGAGGGAATATCAATCGTGAGCGACAAGAACATAATGCGCTTGTCGTGGATCTGCAGAAGTATCGGGAAGAAAAAAAAGCCCTGGAACAAAAGCTAGCGCACCAGAAAGAACAAAGACAAAAAGTTGAACGATACAATACGGCTGCCGAACGTGTAGATCTACAAAAAGCTTCCAACGTTTTGAAAGCTGAACCCTCTTTAGCAACTATTCAAAAGCGATATGAACAGCTTGATAAATGGAATGAACGTCTGAATAAAAACGACAGCTATATCCGTTGGAAGAGCCAGACGATCCGAGAAGCTTCTGAACATTTCCGATGGAGTAACGCAGCTCAAACGCAGATCCAAGAAGGTGAACAGCGAATCGAATCAATTAGCTGGCTCAATCCATTGAAATTAAAGGAAAACCGAATAATCAAAGAAAGAGCCGAACAGGATATTTCCAAAGCAAAAGAACGTCTTCAGCATCATGATGGAAAGCTCGATTACCATCGGGAAAAACTTAATTTCCAAACGGAAGCTGAATTTAACCAGGTCAAAGAGCAGCATGAAACCAATCGTCCTGGTCTTATCCAGAAAAACCAAGACGCTCGTCGATACATCAATGCTGAAAAAGAGACTCTTCAGAAGGCCGAGAAGGCCCTTAAAAACGCGTTTGTTCGTAAAACAGCGTCTTACTACCCTAATCGTCCTGAAATGCGTTATATGAGTTTCCAAACGGCTACAAGAATTGATAACCTCAACAAGAAACAAGGAAAGATCATTCCAGTTGAGAACATTGAACAAACATTAAATCAAAAGCGTACAGAGATTCAGCGATTAAAAGGAGAAATTGGCCGGGTGGACCAAAATGGATCTCGTTTAAAGCGTGCTGAAGTCTATCTGAAGGAATATGAAAAATCCCAGGCCACCGTTGAGAAATATGAGAACAATCCGTTCCTGAAGGGGAAAATGATGGTATCCAAGTCGGCAAAACGAGAATACGAAGATGCCGTTACAGGCCGGGACAGCAACAAAAATCTTATGCAACAAGAAGGGGTCACTGGAAGAGACGACTTTGAAAAACAGGTTCAATCTTTCACCCAAATGGAAGCACAAATTCCAGAATTCAAAGCACAGATCCAGACCCATGAGAGAGGTTTTGGTTTATTGGATGCCATTATCGTAGGTATTCAGACCGCAGGCAGGGAAATGACAAGACAGCAGCAACGCCAAAAAAAGCAAATTAAAGGCAAAAAGAAGTCTAAGCAACGTTATCCGGAATGGGAACAAGAAATATAAGGGAAAAGCAAAGAATAAAAACAATGTGTTTATAATATACAAAAAGCAACTACTATATTAAGTAGCTGCTTTTAACCTACGGGTTACATGGTTTAATAATCTAATCTCTTCCGTAATTTCCATAATTTTTTCGATTTTAGTTATCGAGGAATATTCATTTAAA
>NZ_QXIR01000056.1 GCF_003581585.1 Bacillus salacetis | reverse complement strand
AAAAAATAAAACTCCGCTGAATGAAAAGCGGAGTTTATACGATAATATACATCTGGATGATGGCCAGCCCTACAACTCCGGGGATGCCGAGGATCCCGGAAATCGAGGAAGTGACCAGATTGATGGGAACATGTACGCCAAACTGGCTTCCAAAAGCATTTAAAAAGAATAAGAACAAAGCGCCTATCAATACTTTCATACAAAGCTGCCCAACAAATTTTGCCGGTTTAAACGGCGTCCCCGCTGCCAGCAGAAACACGATCAAGCTGCTTATAACAGCAATAACTACAACCGGGCTCATCTGCTCCCCCCTTTTAGGATATGTTGATCCTTATTAAAGAGGATATGAGGGTTGTCTACCTTTTTATGACGACTTTTCTATTTTTTGCTTCCCTGAAGAAGAAAAAGTACTTGGCTTCAGCAATCTTGGAGAGATAATTGATTTCATATGAGTTTTCAATACTCAAATCCTCCAGTGCCCTTTGTGAAATCCAATCTTTTTTTGCATCTTCCAATGAATGAAGCAGAGCATTATCATATTCTTTTCTCAGCTTACCTTTTTTTTGAAAGAACATAGAAACTTTCCACTCCCGATCTACACATCTCTTCTTCCTTCCAATGCTTTGGAAAGGGTGACCTCATCGGCGTACTCCAAATCCCCGCCTACCGGCAGGCCATGAGCGATTCTTGTGACCCGGATGCCCGATGGTTTCAGCAGTCTCGATATATACATCGCTGTCGCTTCGCCTTCGATATTCGGGTTGGTAGCCAGTATAACTTCTTCTATTTGTTCATCCTGCAGTCTTTTTAAAAGGTCAGGAACATTGATGTCTTCCGGGCCGATGCCGTCCATCGGGGATATTGCTCCATGCAGGACATGGTAAAGCCCATTGTATTCTTTCATTTTCTCCATGGCGATGACATCTTTCGGATCCTGGACGACACACACAATGCTCCGATCCCGTCTTGTATCTTCGCAGATATAACAAGGATCCTGATCTGTTATATGTCCGCAGACCGAACAGTATGTCAACTTGCGTTTAGCGTTCACCAGTGCTTTTGCAAATTCCAGGACTGTGTCCTCTTTCATGCCTAAAACAAAAAACGCCAGACGGGCCGCGGTTTTCGGCCCGATTCCCGGCAGTTTCATGAAGCTGTCAATGAGCTTCGATATTGGTTCAGGATAATGCATATAAAAAGCCTCCTAGAACATTCCCGGCAGGTTCATCCCTTTAGTGAATTGTCCCATAGTAGAATTAGTCAGTTCATCCGCTTGCTTCAAAGCATCATTCGTAGCAGCGAGCACAAGGTCCTGGAGCATTTCGATATCTTCCGGGTCTACTACTTCTTCCTTGATGTTCACTTCAAGCACTTCTTTGTGGCCGGATACAATTACAGTCACCATTCCGCCCCCAGCAGTTCCTTCCAGCCTCTTTTCACCAAGCTCCTCTTGAGCCTTCGCCATTTGCTTTTGCATCTTTTGCATTTGTTTCATCATACCTTGCATATTTCCCATTCCACGCATAGTAAAAAACCTCCAATTAAAGTTTTAATCTTTTATTTCTATTAGATCTTCCCCTACAAGCTTTTTCGCTTCTGCGATAAGTGGATCTTCTTCCACTTCTTCGCTTGCAGCAGAATCCGGATCATCGGTTCTTTGATGCTTAATGAATTCTTCTCTTACACTCTGCCATTGGTTCTCAGGGATGCCGATCGGCTGATAATCGGTTCCGGTCAGCTGCCCCATAATGGAGCCCAGCGCTTCTGTAAATCCGGCATTTTCCATCGCCATTTGACAGTGGATATCATACTTGAATTTCAGAACAAAAGACTTTGAGTTGGCTGCAACAGGCTCAGCATCATTGAGCAGTGCTGCTTGAGAGCGCATCTGCCGTTGATTGAGGATCTCGAGCATTTCACCCCAGCGGCTTTTGAGAAGATTGAGATCCTCTTTCGTCGCAGTTTTCAATACTTCCTGAACCATACCGGTTGGAGCCTTGAAGCCCTTCCGCGAAGAAGAAGCCCTTTTCTTCGGGGCCGCCTGAGCAGATTCCTGCTGCACAGGCACTCCTGTGGCCTTAAGTTGCTTCAGTTCATTTTCCAGGTTCTGTACCTTTTGAAGAAGCTGCCCTATCTCTGGTGCAGAGGATGCACTGCTTTCGACCTCGATCTGACATAACTTCACGATGGACACTTCAATATAAATACGGGCATGGTTGGTGAATTTCATTTCCTGCTGTGCTTCATTAAGTATATCAATAAATTTGTAAATGTGCTGAGGTGAAACCCTTTCCGCGAGCTCCTTGAAATCTTCATCCAGCATGACCCGTTCCAGGGATTCTTCCAGGTTCGGCGCTGTCTGATGCAGCAGCATATCCCGGAAATACAGGACAAGGTCTTCCGTCAGCCTTGCCGGATCCTTCCCTTGGAACAGCAGTTCCTCCAGGGCTTGAAGCGCATCTGCCACCTGATTCTCAAAGATTGCTTTTGCCAATCTATTAAGATAGACCTGGGACACCGCCCCTGTTACGGTCAGAGCATCATCCACCGTCACCTTGCCCTGGCTGAAGGAAATCGCCTGATCAAGAAGGCTGAGGGCATCGCGCATTCCGCCTTCTGCCGCCCGGGCGACTACATGAAGTGCCTTTTCTTCATATTGTACACCTGATTCATCGGCAATATGAGTCATCCTCCCGACAATATCCCTTGCTGTGATCCTCTTGAAGTCAAATCGCTGGCATCTCGAAATGATGGTCAGGGGGATTTTGTGAGGTTCAGTCGTCGCCAGGATGAAGATGACGTGCTTCGGAGGTTCTTCAAGAGTCTTCAATAATGCATTGAAGGCACCGATTGAAAGCATGTGAACTTCATCTATAATATAGACCTTATAAGAGACGACATTAGGTGCATATTTGACTTTGTCCCTTATGTCACGGATTTCCTCCACTCCATTGTTGGAAGCAGCATCGATTTCAATGACATCCGGGATGGAACCGTCTGTGATTCCCAGGCAGGAATTACATTCATTGCATGGCTCTGCAACTGGTGCCTTCTCACAGTTGACTGCCTTGGCAAGAATCTTGGCAGCACTCGTTTTGCCTGTTCCCCTCGGACCTGAAAACAGATAGGCATGGGAGGTTTTTTGCTGGAGGAGGGCATTTTGCAGTGTCTTTGTTACATGCTGCTGCCCGACTACATCTATGAACTGCTGCGGCCGCCAGACTCTGTATAAAGCTTGATAACTCAAAATGTGCTCCTCCTCTTATATGTATTATTAATAGATGTGGTAAACATGCTTCGCGCCGTATTTAATAAATATATTCTCATCTATCTATTATAACTTATGTGAATTTAGTTGTACAAAGTCTGTTTTACTATAATTCATTTTTTATGAAGGCTGCTTACGGCGCAGGCAGCCCTCTTTCGAAATCCCATTTTTTCCTGCATTGATATCAACTATCACCCGTAATGCAAGGAGAGAGCTGTCAACTTCATATGAATTAAGGTTCCATCAAGTAAAGTTTAAGAAAAGAGCCCCTATAAATTCTTCGCCATGCAAAAAACTCACCCTGAAAGGATGAGTTTTATTATAAGTATTAAACTGCCGTGCACCTTCCGTCGACATGCATCCATAAGCGTTACTCAAGCAGTTAGCTCGGCCCAGGCAACCCTGCGGCACATGGGAGAGTCCACTTAATGCTGCTTCCTTCCGGACCTGACATGATTCATGGATTCCCATTGCGCAGGACCCGGGCGTCAACACCACTTACTTGAGGCAGGCCTTACAGAGTGCAAGCCTCAGGAAGGGATTCAGCCTCGCTGGAGCGGATTGCGAGTACAGGGCACCGCTACCTCCCCGCCTAGCACGGCAAAATTGATACCATATTTGGTTGCGCCATGTCCGACGCAAATATTAGTATACTAGCTCTTACGGAAAAAAGCAATGGGTTAGCCATTGTCAATTCCTGTATGATGTTCCACTTCTGCTTTCCTCCGGTTCTTTTCTTCTTTCTTCTTTTCACGAAGGCCTCGGAAGAAACTCGTGAGCAGCCCGCCGCACTCTTCTTGCAGCACACCTGGAATCACTTCGCATTGGTGATTGAAGCGTTCATCTTCCAGCAAGTTCATCAACGTTCCGGCACAACCCGCTTTGGGGTCCGGCGCTCCAAAAACCACAGTTTTGACCCTCGATAAGAGTATTGCCCCTGAACACATAGGGCATGGCTCCAGTGTTACATAGAGCTCAGCATTTTCAAGCCGCCATGTACCTGCCTTCTCGCAGGCTTTCTCAATGGCAAGAAGTTCTGCATGGGTCACCGCATTCTGAGTCGTTTCCCTCAGGTTGTGGCCGGATGCAATCACTTCCCCATCCATGACGATCACAGCCCCAATCGGAACCTCCATTTTCTCTTCAGCTTTTTTTGCCTCCTCAAGGGCAAGCCTCATAAAATATTCATGTTTGGTCTCCACCTGAATAACTCCTAACCGTAAAAAGATCTATGATTTGGATAAAACCTTCCGCCGCATCCAACACTATTCAAAAAGGAGGCAGCCTATGAATGCACTCAAAGGGAACACCGCTCTATTGATAATAGATATCCTGAATCCATTCGATTTTGAACATGGCCGGACACTCGCCAGCCGCACACAACAAATCGTTAAGCCGCTGAAATCGCTCCGCAATACCTGCCGGCAGCTTCATATCCCTGTCATTTATATTAATGACCATTATAACCTTTGGCAGGCCGATTTGAAAAAAATTTATGAAAAATGTCTGAACGAACTCAGCCAGCCTGTCATAGAAGCTTTAAAACCAGGGCAGGACGATTATTTCCTGATTAAGCCTAAGCATTCTGCTTTCTACGGTACTGCCCTCAACACACTTCTTCACTCTTTAGAAGTAAAGACACTCATCCTATCGGGTATCGCAGGGAACATCTGTGTGCTGTTCACGGCGAACGATGCCTACATGAGAGAATTCAATTTAATCATTCCGGAAGACTGCCTTGCGTCGGTCAGTAAAGACGACAACCGGTATGCCCTGGAAATGATGAAGAATGTGCTGAAAGCCGATATTCTCCATTCCGGGGATATCTTTTAAATGCAAATAACCCTTGATCATCATACTTCCCTCTTTTCACGCATACATTTCTTACAGTGAAAAGTTAAAGGGAGGGCAAGTTATGCAAATTCATGTAGTACAACCCAGCCAATCGCTATTTGGGATTGCTCAAACATACAATTCTACCGTTGAAGATATTGTGGAAGCAAATGATCTTCCTAATCCTGATAACCTGGTCGTTGGCCAGACACTGGTCATTCCCATCGTCGGACTGTTTTACTTTGTCCAGCCCGGTGACAGCCTGTGGTCTATTGGCAGAAGGTTCGGGATTTCCTATCAAGAACTGGCGCAAATCAATGGGATCTCGGTCAATCAGCCATTACAAACAGGATTTCGTTTGTATATCCCGGAACGTCCAAAAAGAGATGGGGAATTCAATGCTTATGTCGAACCGTATGGAACAACTGTGCAGCCGAATTTAGAAGAAAGCGCACGGGAGGCTGCTCCTTACCTTACTTACCTTGCTCCATTTGATTTCGAAGCCAAACGTGATGGCACACTGAAGGAGCCTCCGCTCGGTAATCTTTTGGAAATCGGCCGTGCTAACGGCAATGTATTGATGATGGCCATCACCAATCAGGAGGAAGGACAATTCAGTGATGAAGTCGGAAGGATCCTCCTGAATGATATGAATATCCAGGATAAGTTTCTGGAGAATGTTGTGTCTACAGCCAAGAAGTACGGTTTCCGTGACATCCACTTTGATTTTGAATATCTGCGGCCGCAGGATCGCGAAGCGTATAACCGTTTCCTCCGCAAAGCAAAGAATCGATTCAACCAGGAAGGATGGCTCCTTTCAACTGCTCTCGCTCCAAAGACGAGTGCCGGACAAAAAGGAAAATGGTATGAAGCCCACGATTATAAGGCGCATGGAGAAATCGTGGATTTTGTTGTCATCATGACTTATGAATGGGGTTACAGCGGCGGCCCGCCAATGGCTGTGTCACCCATAGGTCCGGTAAGGGATGTGCTTGAGTATGCAATCAGTGAAATGCCGTCTTCCAAGATCATGATGGGACAGAACTTGTATGGCTACGACTGGACACTCCCGTTTAAACAGGGTGATACCGCTAAAGCCGTGAGCCCGCAAAGAGCCATTGAAATCGCCGCGCAATATAATGTTCCCATTGAATATGATGAAAAAGCCCAGGCACCATTTTTCGAGTATCAAGATGAAGAAGGGAATCAGCACCGGGTTTGGTTTGAAGATGCCCGTTCCATCCAGGCTAAATTTGATTTGATGAAGGAACTTAACCTCCGTGGTATGAGCTATTGGAAGCTTGGACTTCCTTTTCCGCAAAACTGGCTGTTGATCACAGATAATTTCAATGTAGTCAAGCGATAATGCTGAAAGCCGTCTGCCTGATCCTCCAGGCAGACGGCTGTTTTTAATTTTTTCCTTCCCATAAAAATTCCACCCGGCCTGCTGCATATTGTGATAAAATAACACATGTCGTCATTTGACGAGTACATGTCGAATATGAATCCATAATGTCGGAAAAGGAGGACATTGTATGGGAAGCGTTCCATTCATAACGGTCGAAGGACCGATTGGAGTAGGAAAAACTTCTTTGGCAAAAGCCATCTCAGATCATTTCAATTATCATCTATTAAAAGAGATTGTTGATGAAAATCCATTTTTAGATAAATTTTATGACAACATAGATGAATGGAGCTTTCAAACTGAAATGTTTTTCTTATGCAACCGCTATAAGCAGCTGGAAGATATTGAAACACATTTCATTTCTCAGGACAAGCCAGTCGTCGCTGATTATCATATTTTAAAAAATCTCATCTTTGCCGAGAGAACTTTAAAAAATAAACAATTTGATAAATATTTAAACATTTATCAAATACTAACAGAAGATATGCCGGTACCGAATGTCGTCATTTATTTGAATGCGAGCCTGGATACACTTCTTCAGCGGATCGCCATGAGAGGCAGAGACTTTGAAAAGAAAATCAGCCCTCTTTATTTAGAACAGCTTTCCATGGACTATGAACGCCACATGCAGCAGTTCGAAAGTAAATACAGCAACATCCCGGTCCTCCGTTTTAACGGGGACGAAATGGATTTTGTGAAAAATCAGGATGATTTGGCCTCTATTATAGATATTTTGGATCAAACATTGAAAAAAGGAGCCACTTTAACATGAATCTACGGACAAAATACGGGATCCCGGGCAATTCCGTCATCACAATTGCCGGAACCGTCGGAGTCGGCAAATCGACGATGACCAATGGACTTGCGAGAGCACTTGGATTCCGCACATCCTTTGAAAAGGTCGATACCAACCCATACCTGGACAAATTCTATGATGATTTCAAAAGCTGGAGCTTCCACCTTCAAGTGTATTTCCTCGCTGAACGATTTAAAGAGCAGAAGAAGATTTTCGAATATGGCGGCGGCTTCATTCAGGATCGTTCCATTTATGAGGACACTGGTATCTTTGCCAAAATGCACTATGAAAAAGGAAACATGTCTGCTATTGACTATGACACTTACAAAAGTCTTTTCGACGCCATGGTGATGACACCCTATTTCCCTCACCCCGATCTCCTTATCTATCTGGAAGGATCCATTGATGATGTGGTTGACCGGATAAGGGAAAGAGGACGCCCGATGGAACAGCAGACCCCGGTTGAGTACTGGGAAGAAATGCATGTCCGCTATGAAAATTGGATCGATTCCTTTAATGCATGTCCTGTGCTTCGATTGAATATCAATGATTACGATTTAGTAAATGACCAAAGCTCAATAGAACCGATCATTGAACGGATCGGTTATTTCATTGAACAGACGAGATTATTGAAATCATAAATAAAAAGATGGACGAGCTCTTGCTTGTCCATCTTTTTTGAATTTAGTTATTTGTTTAATAAGAAAAAACCGCTGCGAGGGGCAGCGGTTTTCATATCTCCAATATTTATGCGCTATGGTTAATTTAAAATCAATGGCGGAGGAAGAGGGATTCGAACCCCCGCGGGCTTTAACACCCCTGTCGGTTTTCAAGACCGATCCCTTCAGCCGGACTTGGGTATTCCTCCGTATCGACAAGAATTATAATATCATGGACAAGTCTTGTAAGTCAACATTTTTTTAAGGTTTTTTCAAAAACTTTATTCTAAGATAATATCGAGCGAAAAAGTCTTTTTCCGCTCGATATACAATCTTCATTATCTTGGCTTAATGACTTCCAAACCGCCCATATAAGGTCTCAGCACTTCAGGGATGATAATGCTGCCGTCTTCCTGCTGATAGTTCTCCAGGATGGCAGCTACCGTACGGCCGAGTGCCAGTCCAGAGCCATTCAATGTATGGACATGCTCCGGCTTGGCTCCTGTTTCACGGCGGAAGCGGATATTCGCACGGCGAGCCTGGAATGCTTCAAAGTTACTGCAAGAAGAGATTTCACGATAGGTATCGTAGCTTGGAATCCAAACTTCTATATCGTACTTCTTAGCGGCTGTGAAGCCCAGATCGGCAGTACACATAGACATCACCCTGTATGGCAGGTTCAATAACTGAAGCACCTTCTCAGCATGGCCTGTCAATTTTTCCAACTCATCATAAGATTCTTCCGGACGTACAAAGCGGACAAGCTCAACCTTATTGAATTGGTGCTGGCGGATCAGCCCTCGTGTATCACGGCCAGCAGATCCCGCTTCAGAACGGAAGCAGGCACTGAATGCTGTATAGGCAATCGGAAGCTCATCGTTCGTCAGGATTTCATCACGATGGTAATTCGTCACCGGCACTTCTGCAGTAGGTATAAGGAAGTAATCCTCACTTTCAATCAGGAATGCATCTTCTTCAAACTTAGGAAGCTGGCCGGTTCCCGTCATGCTTTCACGGTTAACCATATATGGAGGCAGCATTTCTTCATAGCCGTGCTCATCCATATGAAGATCCATCATAAAGTTGATCAATGCACGTTCCAGTCTTGCCCCCAACCCTTTATAAAAGACGAAGCGGCTTCCTGTTACCTTACTTGCTCTTTCAAAATCAAGGATTCCAAGGTCTGTGGCCAAATCCCAGTGAGGCTTGGGTTCAAAATCAAAAGACCTGACTTCCCCCCACTTGCGGTCTTCCACGTTATCATCCTCTGTAGCACCAACCGGTACGCTTTCATGAGGGATATTAGGGATAGACAACATCAGGCGGTCAAGACTGCCTTCAACCTCTTTCAATTCTTCATCAAGCTTTTTGATCATGACGCCGACTTCGCGCATTTCTACAATAAGGTTATCAGCATTTTCTTTGTTCTTTTTCATTTGAGCAATCTTCTGGGATACCTCGTTACGCTGGCTTTTCAAGTTCTCCGTTTCAACAAGAAGTTCCCTTCTTCTTACATCCAGTTCCTCAAATTTTTCAAAGTCGCTTAAATCTTCTCCGCGGTCTTGAAGACGGTTCTTCATTTCTTCAAAATTCGCTCTCAAATATTTGATATCAAGCATTGCCATTTCCTCCTTTTAATCTGCTCACATCGTTATAAATCTGTTTCTTGGAAAATACAAAAAACCCCCATCCCATAAAAGGGACGGAGGTTCCGCGTTGCCACCCTGATTGAAAATAGTACAGGACTACTTTCCTCTTAAGTAATATAACGGTTCTCACCGAAAGCACCTACTGACATTCGTGTGTTCAGTACTTTACTCAAGGATGGATTCATGGGATACTTCCATCGGTTCTCACCAGCCACCGACTCTCTGAAGAAAGCAGTCCGCATTACTATTTCCTCTCAACGATTTCGAGCGATTAAGTTTGTATAATAAGTTACTACAATTGTTTCCATATTGCAATAGGTTTATGCCATTTGTTTATCTTTCGATTCCTCGACCATTTTGATGAAATAACCTGTAAGACGATTATCGGAAGTCAATTCCGGATGGAAAGAGCAGCCAAGGAATTGTCCTTCACGTGCAAGGACGATTCGGCCATCATGCTTTGCAAGGATTTCGACATTCTCCCCTGCGTCAACTATATGAGGAGCACGGATGAATACAGCATTGTACCCTTCCCCTACATGGGCAATATCAAGATCCACCTCAAAGCTCTCACGCTGACGGCCAAAGGAATTCCTCTCCACTGTAACATCCATTACACCAAGGTGGGGTTCCTCATATCCGACAATCTTTTTAGCCAAAAGAATCAGACCGGCACATGTACCGAAAACAGGTTTCCCCTGTGCGATGAATTCCTTCATCGGTTCCATGAAGTCATAAAGATCGATCAAACGGCGCATTGTTGTGCTTTCCCCTCCAGGGAATATCAGCCCGTCAATCCCTTCAAGCTGAGTCGCTTTCTTCACGACTACGGCTTCAGCACCATTATCCTGAATGGCGCGGACATGTTCTCTGACAGCTCCCTGAAGGCCTAATACTCCGATGGTAACCATTATTACCAGCCGCGTTCTTGCATGCGGGTTTCAGGAGTAAGTGAAGAGATTTCAATCCCCTTCATCGCGATGCCAAGGTTCTTGGATAGCTTTGCAATAAGTTCATAATCTTCGTAGTGTGTAGTCGCTTCCACGATGGCTCTCGCGAAACGTTCAGGGTTGTCTGATTTGAAGATACCAGATCCAACGAACACTCCGTCCGCGCCAAGCTGCATCATGAGGGCTGCATCGGCAGGTGTCGCAATTCCGCCGGCAGCAAAGTTAACAACCGGTAAACGGCCGTTTTCTTTGATTTCTAAAAGAAGTTCATATGGAGCGCCAAGCAGTTTTGCTTCTGTCATGATTTCATCCGTGTTCATGTTCACAAGCTTGCGTACTTGTGCATTTACCTGTCTCATATGGCGGACAGCTTCAACAATGTTGCCTGTACCGGGCTCACCTTTTGTACGAAGCATGGAAGCCCCTTCACCGATACGGCGGGCTGCTTCCCCTAAGTCACGGCATCCGCAAACGAATGGCACTGTGTAATCTCTTTTGTTCAAGTGATACTCTTCATCTGCAGGAGTCAATACTTCACTCTCATCGATATAGTCTACACCCATGGCTTCCAAAATACGCGCTTCTACAATATGGCCGATGCGGGCTTTCGCCATGACAGGGACTGAAACAGCTCCCATTACCTCTTCAACGATACGAGGGTCTGCCATTCTAGCTACACCGCCCGCAGCACGGATGTCAGCTGGAACGCGCTCAAGCGCCATAACAGCAACAGCACCTGCTGCTTCCGCGATCTTCGCTTGCTCGGCATTTACTACGTCCATGATGACGCCGCCTTTTTGCATTTCGGCCATTCCACGTTTTACTACGTCTGTACCCGTCTTCATTTCTATATGTCCCCCTTCATATTCCAATCTATATTTTCAACCAAAAAAACAGTAATATTGTAAGGAAAAATCAACTAACTTAATCAGGAATATATTTTTCCCCCATGCTAAATAAACAACAAAAACCACCTTATGTCAAGACAAGTGGTGGTTTTTGGAGACAAACTCTGAAATTGTTTTTAGTTTTTATTAGAACCAGCCTTTAACTGTGGATGTAACACTGCCCCAGATATCAGAAAAGAATCCTCCGACAGCTCTCATGGACAGTACGAACCAGTTGGCTTTCTCCACTGCCTCCGCTGCTACAACAGGTACCTGCCCTTTTGCAGAAGCTTTATCAGTGATGTAGCCAAGCTCATCGCCGCTTTCAATTGTCAGGTAGCCGACTTTCTCATCTGCTTTAATAGGAGCTGTAAGCTGCTGGTCATCATTTAATTTCTTCTTATCCAGAACCAATTTAGGCTTGAATTCTTTTTCTCCATTCTTCACGACCATTTTCAATGGTTCACTTGTATGGATCGCTACTTCTTTTTCTTTCCCTTTATCAACCGGAAGGACTTTTTTACCTTTCACTTCATAGTTCGCAGGGAAAATTTCTTCTTTTGTAAAGTTGCTGAATGCATAGTTCATCATATTCGCTGTCTGGGCAAAGCGGGCATGATATGGATTCTCTCCCTCATTCGGATGGGCATCCATCACAACTGTAATATAACGGGTGCCGTCCCTTTCAGCTGTTCCTGTAAAACAGTAGCCTGCTAAATCAGTGGTCCCTGTTTTGAGCCCGTCCATGCCTTCGTATTCGTACACCAAGCCTTTCAGCATCCAGTTCCAGTTTTCCATTTGCACTTCATCTTCTGTACCTTCATCAAACTTCATTTTTGAAATGCTTGATGTATCCAATACTTCTGGGTACTCGTTCAGCAAGTGGTAAGCTAATTTAGCTGTATCTTGTGCAGACATCACATTTTCTTCCTCGGCACCCGTGCCTTCAGGACGCATGTCTCCAAGATCAGCATTATTCAAACCAGTTGAATTCACAAATTTATAAGATTCCAGGCCGAGTTCCTCAGCCTTTTCGTTCATCATTTTAATGAAATTGGATTCAGAACCTGCAACGATATTGGCTATTGCCATGGTCGCAGCGTTCGCTGAGTATATAGCCATAGCCTGATACAATTCTTTTACTGTATATTGAGCTTCGGCTCTCAGCGGAACATTACTAAGTCCCGTTTTATGTGAGAGATTTGAAAGCGGTACAGGAATGGTATACTCCTGTTCCCAATCGACTTTTCCTTCTTTTACTGCTTCAAGCAGCAAGTACTCTGTCATCATTTTTGTCATACTGGCAATTCCCAGGGCCGTTTCAGAATTCTTCTCGTAGATGATTTTGCCTGTATCGGCTTCCACGATGATTGCTGCTTCCGCATTGACATTCAGTGCATCTTCAGCATTTGCAGAAATTGCCGGCTGGAAAACTCCTGCTGCTAACACTATGACCAAAAAAGAGACGACAGATTTTTGAAACCATTTTTTCACTTTGTAGCCCTCCATCAATTTATGTAAACACTTTTGTTATTTTATCATATTAGTACTATTTATAATAGATAGAGTATTTTCCTAGTTTAGGTAATTAAAAATAGGACTTCAGAGAAGAAAGTCCTGATTATAAAGCGGAAGCGCCCTGATCAGCCCCGACAGGCAAATGTTCCGAGGAGATAAAAAGGCGCCCT
>NZ_QXIR01000055.1 GCF_003581585.1 Bacillus salacetis | reverse complement strand
CGCCCTTTCCATTAAAGGAAAGGGCGTTTTTCTGCTTGCCAGGGGGTCTCGCATCATTCGGAGTGTGCCTCGCACTTATTTGAACCAGCCCTTCTCCTTTGATTGCGTAATGGCTTCGATTCGGTTTTTCACTTGAAGTTTGTCCAGTATTGCAGAGATATAATTTCGGACAGTCCCTGTCTTGATTCGGAGTTCATCAGCGATTTCTTTTGTATTCTTCCCATCCGCGACCAATTCAAGAACTTCAATTTCCCTCACAGTTAAGGGATTTCCTTCTCCGTAAGCATCTTCTATCAGCTCAGGGGCATACACCCGTTTTCCGGCCATTACGGTCCTGATGGAGTTGCCCAGGTCTTCACTCGGGCTGTCCTTTAACAGGTAACCGTTCACACCCGCCTTGAGTGCTCTCTGGAAATACCCGGCTCTTGCAAAGGTGGTAAGGATAATGACCTTGCAGCCAGTACCTTTAAGCTCTTCGGCGGCATCCAGTCCTGTCTTTCCGGGCATTTCAATGTCCATGATGCAGACATCAGGCTGGTGCTGCTGAACAAGCAGCAGGGCTTCATCGCCATTTGATGCTTTGCCCACAACTTCCATATCATCTTCCAAATCAAGTAATGAGCCAAATGCTCCAAGCAGCATCTGCTGGTCTTCGGCAATGACGATTTTAATCATATCATTTCCCCCTGTTCCTGTTTAACATCGTTTGGCACCGAAATAATGAGGGTGGTTCCCTCGTTCTTCACCAGCTTCAGGTCCCCATTGATGAATTCCAGTCTTTCTCTCATCCCCCTGAGACCATGGCCTTTCCGTTCACCTTCAGCCGGGATCCGGAAAACCCCATTATCCTTGATCACCATGGTGATTTCCTTCCATGATTGATCGATGGTTAATCTGCATTCCGTCGCCCCGCTATGCCTGATGATATTTGTGACCGCTTCCTTCAGGCACATACTAAGTATATTTTCAGTCAACAGTGAAACATTTTTCAGATCCAATTCCTTAACGCCGTCAAAGTCGATTTCAGCAGCCTTCAGGATTTTGGTTATTGTGATAAGTTCATCTTCAAGGCGGATGCCGCGCATCGAAGAGACCATTTTCCGGACCTCATTGAGGGCTGTCCTGGCCGTTTGCTGGACATCCTTCAACTCTCCTTTTGCGCGTTCCGGATCCTTATTGATCAGCTTGCCTGCCAGGTCACTTTTCAGGCCTATCAAAGACAGCTTCTGCCCCAGGGTATCATGGAGATCGCGTGCAATCCGCTGCCTTTCCTCCAGTTTTCCCAGTTCTGATATCCTTTTGTTGGCATCCTCCAGCTTCTCCTCCAATTGTCCCCGTTCCATCTTGTTATGGATGTTGAAAGGAAGCAATATCACACTGATCCAAATGATGATGACAAAAGGAAATTGCTTGATGAACAGAGCCTCTTCCTGGACAATCGTAATATTAATTGAAAGAGTCGTTGTGATCAGATGAGCAAAATACAGGATCAGAAAGGTCCTGCGTTCTTTGATGTTCCCGATATAGTGTGCAAGGAAAAACGCAAAGTACACATAACTGAACAACGATGTGGAAGCCGTGGATATCCCTATCAATATAAAAGTCCACAAATATACCAGCCAGCCCTTTGAAAAAAAGGCAATCTGATAAAACACAAAAAACAAGATGGTTAAAATTGTACCGCTGATCATGACGATCATGGATGAAGATTGAAAGATAAAGTAAAAAGGCAGAATGTATAAAATGAACCAAATATACGGGGAAATCCCGCTGTTGCGCTGAAATTCAAGATATCGTTTAAACATTAAAGAACCTCATTTTTCTTTACGGATTTTCTACTTTCATCTTAGCCTTTTTGTCAGGGGATTTCCAGAAAAGTTTTTTCAATCTATCGGTTCAGCAGCCGGTCCTGAGGGGTGAGATATGGGCAGTTTCGAAGATCATCTCTGATTCTTACGTTTTCTTTGCCTTTCCGTAGGGCTCTTTTCGTAAACTTTTTCGCTACAATATAAATTTCAAATAGTATCCTGGTATATCGCCGTAAAATCATGGTAAGCAGGAAAGAAAAGATCTGTACTTTCATTTTCGAATGTATTACCTCGGAATACAGGGGGAAAATCCGGCACTAGGGATTTTTCCAAAAACAAAAATTTTTACGAAACAGCCTTCCTTAAAGAAAACTCGATGATATACAATGCGATCCGGCCATTATAGCCGGATCGCATTTTCTCAGTCTGTCATTGGGATATTCTCTGAACTTTCTAACGACCTGATATCTTTGAAACGGACAAATTTCTTATTTGTTTCGTCCCACAGCTTGAACTTCAAGGAGCTCAAGCTTGTTGCAAGGGTGATGGTCGGAACATGCTGCAAGGAATCGCTGCTTTTGTGCGCCGCTTCAAGCTTATAATTAGGGACCCTTGGAGCAAGATGATGCACATGGTGAAACCCGATATTTCCAGTGAACCATTGCAGGATCCTTGGCAGCTTATAGAAGGAGCTTCCTTCAACGGCCGCCAGTACAAAATCCCACTCTTTGTTCTCCTCGAAATAGGAATCTTCGAAAGTATGCTGAACATAAAATAACCATATGCCCATGATACCCGCAATATAGAATATCGTTCCATGCACCAGCAGGAACGCCTGCCAGCCTGCAGTATAGCAAAGCACGGAAACGATGGCTGCAATCGCAATATTGGTCACATAAGTATTAATCCGTTCTTTCTTCCGTGCGCCTTTGCGATTAAACCGGTTTGTGATCAGGAATACGTAAACCGGACCCAGGCCGAACATAACAAACGGATTACGATAAAGCCGGTAAGAAACCTTCTTCCAAAAAGAGGCATCCTTATACTCTTCCACCGTCATCATCCAGATATCGCCTGTACCGCGTTTATCCAGATTAGAGCTCGTTGCATGGTGAACCGAGTGATCATGCTGCCACTGACGAAATGGAAACAGGGTGATGATACCGGTGATCGTACCGATAACCTCATTGGCTTTCCTTTTCTTGAAAAAAGAGTTATGGCAGCAATCATGAAAAATAATGAAGATCCGTGTCAATAACCCTGCACCAACAATACCCAATGCCAGTGTCAGCAGATACGAAACAGAAATGCACCAAAAGGCGGCTGCCCATACTGCAATGAACAAAGTGAGCGTAGTAACCAGTTGAAAGATACTCCTGGCCGTCTCGGAACCTTCAAATGGAGACACTTGCTTTCTTAACAAATTCATCTTGTGTTTAGTCATTCATCCTGAATTCCTTTCCTGTTTAATCTTTAACCTGAAAAATAAAAAAGAAAATAAATAATGGCATACATACCTGTCATGATCATAATATGACAAGTGTCATTGCTGTGGGGAACCATAGAAGAACCAAGAATCCACAGAACATTTTGCTTTGGTTCTCCATTATCATGAACAAAAAATCCCAGCTTTATTTCTATTTTTTTCAATTTGTTTTTTGGCTATTTGTAAGGCTGTTTTCGCATCTATTGTTGCTTACGGAGTAATCCCAGATGCCGGATTTTTCCCCTGTATTCAAAGGTGTTACTATCGAATAAGAATGAGCAGCTCTTTTCTTTCCTACTCACCGGGGTTTTTACGGCGATTTACCAGGACTCTATTTGAAATTTATAGTGAATAGCAACAAAGTTTACGAAAAGAGCCATTTGTAAAGAAGAAAAACAATTCAAAGCTGGTCCTTTTTTTCTTTAGGCATCCCCGCATATGCCTGGTTCAAACCGGCCATCTGCTGCAGGCACCAATCAGAACAAATTCACTTTACCCGCACCCTTTAAGAGTTAAAACACAAATTTGCCTGAACATATTCCTGTCAACACTCATTTCTTCATTGGTATAATGATGCTAACCATAAATTTCAGGAGGGATCGTCATGGAGAAATATTTGATGAGAATTAACGGTGAGGGAGCCGGAGACACCTTATCAACCATCGAAGTCACCAACCCAGCTAATTCAGCCATTATTGCCACTGTACCGAATGGAGGCAGGAATGAAGCTGCTGCAGCCGTGGATGCTGCAGCCGAAGCGTTCAAGGAATGGTCCCGCTGCTCCGCCTATGAAAGAAGCGAGCTGCTGTCGAAATGGCATGAGCTGATTGAGGAAAACAAAGAAGACCTTGCCAGAACAATGACTATGGAACAGGGTAAACCGCTTAAGGAATCCACCGGGGAAATGAACTATGCAAATGGCTTTATCTCGTGGTATTCCGAAGAGGGCAAGCGTGTATATGGTGAATCGATTCCTGCAACGCAAAGAAATAAGCGATTGTTTGTCCAAAAACAGCCGGTTGGCGTTGTTGCCGTTATCACTCCTTGGAATTTTCCGGCAGCCATGATCACAAGAAAAGTTGCTCCTGCTCTCGCGACAGGCTGTACCGTGGTCATCAAACCAGCTGAACAAACGCCGCTTACCGCCTTAAAAATGGCTGAGCTTGCCGAAAAAGCCGGCATACCAAAAGGTGTCATCAATGTAGTGACAGGAGATTCAAAAGAAATCGGCGAAACGTGGCTGTCCGACAACCGCGTCAGAAAATTGACCTTTACCGGCTCCACTGAAGTCGGCAAGCTTCTCATGAGAGGTGCGGCTGACACGGTAAAAAAAATCTCGCTTGAACTTGGTGGCCATGCCCCTGTAATCGTCATGGATGACTGTGATATCGATAAAGCAGTGGATGGTGTCATTGCAGCCAAATTCAGGAATGCCGGACAGACATGCGTCTGTTCCAATCGTATCTATGTCCATGAATCCATCCAAAGCGAGTTCACGGAGAAACTCGTACAAAAAGTGAAGCAGCTAAAAGTCGGCAATGGATTGGAGGAAGGAGTCGATATCGGCCCTCTGATCGATGAGTCTGCAGTTCAAAAAGTCAAGAATCATGTTGATGATGCACTTCAAGCAGGTGCAGTCCTTGAATACCAGGCTGAGACCAGCGGAGGATTATACTTTGGACCAACAATCCTCTCCAATGTAAAAGATCAAATGCTCTGCATGACGGAAGAAACATTCGGCCCGTTGGCACCGATTTCTACCTTTACGTCGATGGAAGAAGTCATTGCTCGTGCCAACGATTCCATCTATGGCTTGGCCGCTTATGTTTTCACTGAAAATATCACAAAAGGGATAACCATTTGTGAAGCCCTGGAATATGGCATCGTCGGATTGAATGACGGCCTTCCTTCTACACCACAGGCTCCATTTGGCGGATTCAAACAAAGCGGGCTTGGCCGTGAAGGCGGACACCATGGAATCGAAGAGTACCTCGAAATCAAGTATATATCACTGGGGCTAAACTAAAGCGCAAGTGCCTTGATCAGCCCCGACAGGCATAAGACGAATTCGGCGGGAAGGGTGCCCTTCACCCTTCTTGACGGATTGGCTTATGACCCCGAGGGGCTAGGCGCTGGAGCTGGATGAAACGAAAGCGCAAGCGCCTTGATCAGCCCCGTAGAAGACTTTGTTAGTTAGTGTACAGCCCCTTTTTCAACCTTGGCTGGAATAGAAGTCATCAATTTCACAAAACCATAAGTGAAAAAGGCAGAATCGCTCATTGAAATGACCGATTCTGCCTTTTCTAATATCTTCAAATTCTTCGTCTTTCATATCAATTCAATACTTTTTTCCTGCCCCTCTTCTCTTCGTACATACTTCTATCCGCTGAAATGTAAAGCTCGTTCATTTTTCCGAGTGAGGATGAACTGGACGCGTCCCCTATTGAAAGCATGATGTTGATATTTTTACTGGAGCGGTTATAACTTGCGATTTTCTGGCGGATGGCATCCTTCATTTCTTCCGGCCTATACTTGCCGGGATCTTTGATCAGAATGGCAAACTCATCTCCGCCGATCCGGGATACAAGGACATGTTCATTTTGCAGGGTACGGAGGATCTTGCTTGTTTCTTTTATCAATTCATCCCCTGTTCTATGGCCGTGGGTGTCATTATAATATTTCAGCTCATCCAGATCACAAAGCAGGAGAGCAACCGGATGATCCTTTGACTCATCCAGTAAGCTTGATTCATTCTCGAAGAACAGCCTGTTATACAGTCCCGACAATCCGTCATGATGTGCTTTGTAGACCAGTTCTTTTTGAAGCTGCATTTTCTCATCAATATTCCTGATGACACCTTGGATAGCTGTCATCTCACCATTTTTATAAATGGGAGTGGCGAATTCCTCGAAATATTTATAATTCCCCTCTGTATCTCTCCATCTTTGGACAATAGGCTTATTGTAGTCCCATTCGCCGGAAATTTTCTTTTCAAGTATGTCCCGGTCATCCGGGTGGATGATTTCCATGCATGTATCGGCATTGACCATGCTTCTGACCTGTATTCCCGACCCCAACAGACTGTCGATGGAGGGACTTAAATATCTGAACTTCAGCACAGGCTTCGTCTCACAATAGTAAATGATGTCCCGTGATCTCTCGACAAGCTGAAAGATCCTTTTTTCATTTTCTCTTGCTTCCGAATTTTTAATATAATCAAACGCTTTGAATAGTACGATCCCCGCTGCAATGCCCCCTGTTAACATCCATATCCCCATGGCGAACCTCCTTATTACAAGTTATAAGAAGAAATGATTTTTTTCAGATTCCTGCCGCAGTCTTCCAATTTCTCCGGTCTGCCAAGAAAGTACCCCTGGCCGAATTTGATTCCGAGGTCCTTGGCAGCAATAAGGTCCTCTTCCGTTTCAATGCCTTCCAATATAAAGCTTGTATCTCCCTGAGCAAAATCAACTATGGCCTTAAGCAGCCTCTGTTTTTTTGAGTCTGTTGACAGGTCCTGAGAAAAATAGCGGTCGAACTTTATGATTTACGGTTCCAGTTCAAGAACCATCTTTAATGAAGAGTTCCCTTTTCCCAAATCATCCATGGCAATCAAGAAGCCTCGTGATTTCAAGTCATGCAGAACTTTCCTGAATTTTGGGAAATCATCATTCTGCTCTGTTTCATTGATTTCCAGGACCACTTTTTCCGGAGGCAGTTCAACTTCGTCAAGAAGCTTATGTAAGAATTGGATGAAAAAAGGATGCTTGATGGTCGAGGGGTACAAGTTGACTGAAAGGTATGGAAAGCACTTGTTTTTCCGTGAAAAGTATTCATTAAAGACATTTATCGATCGCTTAATGGCGGCTGTATCCAGTTCATAAAGAATCCCCGATCTTCTGGCATGGTAAAACACCAGTTCAGGATTGGAATCAAAGTCACAGCGAAATAAGCTTTCATATCCCGCCAGGCTGCCGCTGTTAATCTCATAGACAGGCTGAAAGACATTCCAGAACTTACCTTCAGTAATTATATCTGACAGTGTTAAATTCATACTAAACTCCTATTCTCTGCGGTTATGAAGCAACTAGACGGAATGACAAAAAAGACCATCCCTCCCCGGAACAGTCTTTAAGACACGTAGAAAATCCGGCAGCTGGCTGGCATTGTCCTCAGACTTTAGCCCCTGTAGCTTTGCGTCACCGCCTTTCGACGGGTTTGCCCTTATCAAATTTAATTAGAAATTATTTACACTTTTATTATATAGGCATTTTTACCCTGAGGCAAGAATCCTACTACTGTATTCGCAAAATTATTTCGGCAAATCTCTCTGTTTCTTGTCGAACTCTCTCATATAATATTGGGTAAGCTCGGGATACTCCTGCAGCCCTTGTTTTCCTTTTTCAGTTATCTGATAGATTCCACGTGCGATCCGATCGAACCAATTGTAATAGTTTTTGCTTAGAATCGATTGGGTCTTATTGCCTGTACCCATCATGACCAGATCCTTGGGAGCAAGCGGTCCGGATTGCTTGAGATAACAGGCAATCTGTATACAGCTTTCTTTATATGCGGTCATGATTTTGGTTTTGCTGCTGCCCCCGATATTGTAGTCGGCACTTCGTCCTTCAATTTCTGCAAGGAGCCTGTTTCTCCTGCGGGTGCTTCCCTTTTTGCTCTTCCCAAGGTCGAATGGTTCAGGATGCTGAATGAATTGGGGTTTCGGAACCTTATTTGCAGCTGAAACAGTTATAAGGCCCAGTTCCAGCCTCCGGACCAGATGGCATATGTCCTTCCACCGTCTCGATCTCATATTTTTCGGCCGGGGGATCGCTATATAGACAAAATCTGTGAGCCTTTGCCGTTTAGTAGCCTGTATCAGCAGGTCGACGGTCAAATTGAGTTTCAGCTCCACGATGATTAAGTCATCTCCCTTAACCGCTGTTAAATCGCAGTCATTCACTTCTCCATTCACCTTATACCCCTCTTTGGCAAAGTGTTTTTGGATCGGCTTATATAGATCAGATTCCAGAATCTTTTTCTTTTCATTCATTGATAAAAACCTTTCTGCAATGTTTATGAATTTGGTCGATTAATAAGTTTAACCTTATTATAACGCACTTAGGGAAAGCCTGTAATGGAAGTCGGCGCTCTTTTCAGGCCGAATAGTTTCAGCGTACAGAAGGATAATAATCAGGGTTGATATAAAAGGAGGAGTTCCCTTGGTAAATAACAATGTAATGAAACGATTGTTGAAAAGTACAATTTTATCCACTCTATTCAGTTTTGTTGTCATATCACTGACTGTCGTTCATCACTTTCAAATCCGCGGGCTTTTAAAGGAAGTCCTTGAGAAGATAGATGGCGGCGGCAACAAGGAAAGATCTTTTTAGAAAACTTCTTTCCCTCCACAGATTACTTTGTCGGGCCCCCATCCGGTCTGCGCCAGGACATTACGGTATACTAGTATACAACTGTTAAAAACCAAAAAGCATCCAGTCCTCACCGGCCTGGATGCCATATTCCGTCCTATTCTAATTCAAAGTTCACTTCGCCAACACCTGTTTCAACCTTTACGGTGATGATGGTTTCTGCTGTATCAAAGGCATCATTCACATATATATTTTCCCCAGTGGATGTAAACCCTTCGAAGTTGGATGTTCCGAGCCCCTCTTCTGATTGGATTTGGACGCCTGCAGATTCCGGCAGAATGACAGTTGTCTCACCAACACCTGTATTAATATGAACATCGAAACTTTCTTTCCACTTCCCGCTGAGGTCAACCTCGACCTCTCCGACACCTGCATCCACTTTCAGGTCTGTCAGGTGAAGACCGCTTAAATCAAGATTCGTATCCGAGGCACCTGATTCTACACGAAGATCGATCGGAACCTCATTGGTTAGCTGAAGGTTCCAGTCGTTCTTGGTACTCCCAAGTCTTATGCCGCTGTTTCCCTTCTGTTTGACCACAATATCTCCCCTGCCATCGTGCAGGTCATATTTTACAACCGGCTCCAACTTTTCGTTATTATAGACGATATCCCCTGTAACCCACTCAGACGCACCGCCAGAAACGTTCAATTCCCCGGCTCCATGGCGTAAGTCCACTTCCAGCTCTTCAGCAGAATCCTTTTTCACATTGACATCATATTCACTGCCGTTTCCCTTCCCGAAAGTTACTGATTCAAACGGGCTGCATCCCGCAGAAATCACCAATACTGTACTTAACAAAGCACCGGCCAATAAGTGCTGCTTCATATTGTTTCCTCCCATCACTCTGTTTATAGTAGACTCTTTTCGTAAACTTTGTTGCTATTCACTAAAATTTCCAAATTTTATTCTGGTAAATCGTCGTAAAAACCCCGGTGAGCAGGAAGAAAAGAGCTGCTCGTTTTTGTTGAGAGTAAACCCTTTGAATACAGGGAAAAAATCCGGCACCTGGGATTTTTCCGAAAGCAACAATATATGCGAAAACAGTCTTATATTATCATCATAAACAAATAAGCAATTCGGTAAAACGCACCAGGGGATTAACTTTGACTAAGACCTGAGGTGTAGTGATCCATCTCCTGCCAAAGTAAAAGAGCGGCTTTTGCACCCGCCGCTCTTTCAAAAGGTTGTTGTCTTAATATATTGCTGCATTTTGAGGAGCTTTGGATAATCTCCATTTCATTTTTCAACTTGCTGAAAAGTTGCCAACAGAACCTTTCTACATCTGCTTCAGCCTGTCGTTCAGCAGTTGAAATGCTTCTTCCAGATCCTCTTTGGGAATGGTATCGTAGAGATCGCCTATACTCACTTCATAATAGCATGAGGAGTCACTGGTTTCCCGTAAATATCCGCTTAAGCCAACCCCTGTTTTTTCATACACTTCGATGAGGATTTCCTCGAGGGAATCTGCTGCCGCATCATAATGGACATGAAACATATTGGATACCGGCACTTCCGGCCTTGTAACCACTCTTGTACAGTTATTATAAAACTGAGCAAATTCACGTGCATTTCGATAATATTTCTCCATTTTCCCAGCTCGTTGATCCAAATAATGATCCGCACTGATGATATATGGATAAAGACTTATCAAATCACCGCCATGCCTCCTCTTCCAGACTTTTGATTTTTTGATGAAAGCCTCATCGCCCGCCAGTACCGCTCCGGCAATGCCGCCGATTCCTTTGTAAACGGATATATATACGCTGTCAAAGAGGGCACAGATTTCTGCTGCAGTCTTTTGATAGTATGGCAGGACTTCCAGCAGCCTGGCTCCATCAAGATGAAGAAAAATTCCTTTATCGCGGCAGTGGTCTGAAATGGATTGCAGTGTCCCAAAATCAGGAAGCTGGCCTCCGATTTCACGCTGAGGCAGTTCCAGCAGAATGGCGGCCGCTTCATCTTCCATCTCTTGGACATCCTCCAGTGTGATGATCCGGTCCTTATCTGCAAGTAAAACCGCCTCAATGCCGTGAAGCTCTTTCAGCCCGTCTTCTTCATGAATCTCCAGGTGGCTTAATGGATGGTATGCGACTTTTTTTGTCCCTTTTTCATCACACCAGATTCTCAAGGCAATCTGCTGGGCCATCGTGCCGCTTGGGAAAAATACCGACGCTTCTTTACCAAGCATATCAGCCATCTTTGTTTGAAAGTCTTCGATCACTTTTCCGCTTCCATACATATCGCTTTCCAGTTCGGATGGAACATGCTCAAAAGCTTCCTTGAGGACCCCGGCATTCCGATTTCCATGGCCATTTGTCTTAAATGATGTTTCTTTGAATGCCTGAAATAATGTCTTATTTTCGCTCATTATGTACATCTCCTTTTAGTGGTGGCTGGCACGGCCCGAAATATGCCTATGGAATTCGACATATTCCGGGGAGTGACTGTCACTCTTTTAAAAATGCTTTCAAGCGGCTCTGATACTCTTCCTCTGCAACCGTATAGGCCTCTGTATGTCCGGCTCCGGGAACGATCCACAGTTCCTTGTCGCTGGAAACAGCTTTATACAGGACATCGGCCATTTCAGTCGGTACCAGCTCGTCTTGATCTCCATGTATGATGAACAGCGGCCTCTCATTCTTTTTGACCTGCTCCACCGCGGATGCCTCTGCAAAGGTATAGCCTGCCCTTATCTTTGTCACGGCACTTGTAATGTCCATCAACGGGAATGCCGGAAGATGGTAAAGGTATCTTAATTGATGGGCAAGTTCTTCTTCGACCGTTGTATATCCGCTGTCCGCGATGATTCCTTTCACCTCGCCGGGCAGTTCTTCCCCGCTGGTCATCAGAACTGTTGCGGCACCCATTGAAAAGCCGTGCAGATAAATATCTTTTTCACCATAGTCATTGACCAATAGATTGATCCACTCCTGATAGTCCTTGCGATCATCCCAGCCATACCCGATATAGCTTCCTTCACTTTTCCCGTGTCCCCTCGCATCCGGCTTCAGAACATCATACCCGAGTTCATGATAAAACTTTGTAATGCCGGGCATCTGCTCGTTACTGCCTTTGTATCCGTGAGCCAAAATGACCGCCTTTCCTGAAGGTTCATCACTTTTCAGCAGCACCGCACTCAATTTGAGTCCGTCTTTGGACTTCACTTCCACCTCTTCGAAGGTCTGATCTTCTGTCCACTTCAGGACCTCCTCCAATTTACGCTGCTGTTCCTCTTCGTCCACCATGGCGCTTGCCGATTCTGATCCGCCATATAAATCTACCGCATCATGGCTTCGATTGATGGCAACGTTGTAAAAATAGTTGCCAGCTCCAATAAACAACCCCGAAAGGACGATGATGCCAATTCCGCCCCATTTTAAAAACCGCTTCATCTTCATTCCCCTTTTAAAAAATGGCTGTTTTCGCCTATATTGTTGCTTTCGGAAAAATCCCAGGTGCCGGATTTTCCCCCTGTAAACAAAGGGTTTACTCTCGAAAAAGAACGAGCAGCTCTTTTCTTTCCTTCTCACCGGGGTTTTACGACGATATACCAGGATATTAGTTGAAATTTATAGTGAATAGCAACAAAGTTTACGAAAAGAACCTAAAATATAGATCTACTAAACTACTATAACTGTTCTTTACATTTAATTACAGTATATTCAAAAAACTTGAGAACCTAAAGAAGAAGTGCCCGTCAAAGGATGGCAGCCGGCACTTCTTGTTCATTCTGTAATGTAATCGTTTATCAATGGCTGTTTTCGCATATATTGTTGCTTTGGGAAAAATCCAGGTGCTGGATTTTTCCCCTGTATACAAAGGTTTTACTCTCGAAAAGGACGAGCAGCTCTTTTCTTTCCTTCTCACCGGGGTTTTTACGACGATATACCAGGATATTAGTTGAAATTTATAGTGAATAGCAACAAAGTTTACGAAAAGAGCCTTATCAATACACCATCATCGATGGGCTTTCATACTTCTTTCAGGAAGAATTTCCAAGATTGCCTTCACTGCATCATCTATATCCTTTACCTCAAGAAAGATTTTTTGATCCTCTGGATACTGATTTGCCGAATGCTTATACTTTGGATCGTAATAATACTCGAGAAGCAGCGGCAGGGCATTTTTATAATCACGCCCTTCTACATATTCCTCAATTTCTTTGGCTGCCGGAGTATGGATATGCCTCTTGATCCGATTGAAAGCCGAAGTAAATTCTTCATGATGATCCTGTAATTTATATTCTTCAAGGATGTGCTTCACGCGCTGCTCCATCGGCATTTTTAAAATGATATGGGTTCCCTGTTCTTTTTTCTTAAGGAGATATTCAGGAACCATGACCTTGCCGATCCGCTTGCTTTCCGCTTCATAGATGACAAACGGGGCATCCTGCAAAGGAAGAGCCTCTTCCACAAGAAGGGAATCAAACTTCTTCTGATTGTTCGGAGCGGTGCCGATATGACCAAAAACCGATCCTCTGTGTCCAGCCATCCCCTCTAAGTCAAGCACCGGAAGCCCCTGCTCTTTTAAACGGTGAAGGATCATCGTCTTGCCAGACCCTGTACCTCCATTCAAAATAAAGGTCCTGCCGCCGAGGTTTAAATTCTCCAGTCTTTCCAGAGTCCATTGACGATAGGTACGGACCCCGCCCTGCAGCCTGGATGCCTTGATTCCCATCAGGTCCAGCATGGTGGCAGCCGACTTGCTTCTCATGCCGCCTCTCCAGCAGAAAACAACCTTTTCACCTTCGATTTGCCGAAATGTTTTGATAAAGTCAGGAAGTTTGTCTGAAAAAATTTCCAGCCCCCGATCTTTAGCAATTTCCGGGTTGACCTGCTTATAAAGCGTGCCGACCTCCGCTCTCTCTTCATCATTAAAGACCGGAATGTTGATGCTTCCGGGAATGGTCATCTCCTCAAATTCCGAGGGTGAACGGACATCGACAAAAGTGTATTTATTTCTGTCCAATTGTAATAATTCATCAATGCTTATATCTTTAAACACGTTAATCTACCTTTCTAGTGGGAGCAATTACTTCCAAACTGTAAATTAGAAACTTCTCATAGACATTTCCAGGAAGGGGGATTTCCCTTTTCAATTGAAAAGCCGTCTTGTTTTCCAGAAAAAAGACATAATCTTCAGGTGCATAGTATAGTATCAGCTGTATATCCCGGCTTTCTTCCTCAAAAGAATGCACTATATTATTTATGACGTTAATGAAAATCTGAATGGAAAATGGATTAAAAAAATAGAAAACATTGTCTCTTGGATGAATGGCGTAATCCTGGGCTAGGCTGTTCTCGAATATAATCCTGCTTTCACTGAAACCAAACACACCCAGATAGCTGTTCTTGTTTTCATTGGCCACATGGTAGTAAAATTCGTTCATTTCCACTCCGACAACCGTCGGCTGAAACCGATGGTGCACATAAAAATTCAACCTGCCGGTCCCGCAGCCAAAATCCACAATTCTGTCCGTTTGTTCAAGTTCAACATAATCAAACAATCGTTCCAATACTGGATAAGGAGTTGGCTCATAGCGGTTATAATGCTGCGACTCATAAGAGGCTTTTTGAACCATCTCTGTTTTGATATTGAGCAGCTTATCATTCAACAACGACCTTCACCTCTCCATATGCCTTCTATTATATCATCAATCGTTTACTCAAGAATTGAATCTGCTCTTAAAAAGGAGCAAGAAAAAGATGGAATAACCTAAAGCGGAACCGCCTTGATCAGCCCCGACAGGCATTAGACAAGCCGGCGGGAAGGGGGCCCTTTTCCCTTCTTGAAGGATTGGCTTATGACCCCGAGGGGCTAGGCGGTGGAGCTGGATGACCTAAAGCGGAACCGCCT
>NZ_QXIR01000054.1 GCF_003581585.1 Bacillus salacetis | reverse complement strand
GGATGGGATATAATTCCCATCCTTTTTCTGTCGTAGAGATTGAGTTTCGCTTAAAATCAGTTTCCAGAGAAAGGAACTGAGTCATTATGTGTTCCTTATTACTAGCGGCGCAATTTGCTTCTGGATGCTATCAGGTTAAAATAACAGAGCAGACCGAACAAACACGAAATAATCAGAGCATGAGTAAGGGCGACATACAGATTCAGCCTTGTGAAAACAGTCAATGCCCCTGTGGCAGCTTGTAAGGTAACGAGGATCAGCGCAATGATCCAGCCCCAATATATGACTCTTTGGTCTTTGTAATTCCTGACTGCCAGATAGGCCGCATAGGCTATCCAGAAGAAGATAAGGCCAGCAGCGAATCTATGTCCCATCTGGATCCATTCATACATGTTGGAAGGCCAGGCGGGGCTGTCATTTAGGCAAAGAGGCCAGTCCCTGCAAATAAGGCTGGAATCAGTGTGTCTGACCAATGCACCGGTATAGATGACAATGTAGCTGTACAGGGTGATTCCGAGTATATGGAACCTCATTTTACGGTCAATGACCACCTTGTCGGCATCAAATTTCTTATCAACCTCAAAGATCAATAGTGTGAGCAGCAGGATGGCAGCAAACGAAATTAGTGATATGCCGAAGTGGAGGGCAAGTACAAAATCGGATTGTGCCCAAATGACGGCTGCTGCTCCGATCAGAGCCTGTGCTGCCAAAAAGAAAAAAGATAGTGCTGCAAGCAGTTTGGTCTCCCTTTTATAACCGATGGCTTTCCAGGACCAGATGGCAAGGATGAGGACAAGAATCCCGACACTGCCGGAAACCAGCCTGTGTGATAATTCGATGATCAATTCAAATGTGATATCGCTTGGGACAAATTCTCCATTGCACAGGGGCCATGAGCGGCCGCAGCCCATCCCGGACTCTGTCTTTGTAACCAGCGCGCCGCCCAGCAGCACGAAAAGCATTCCCAGGGTGGTGATGACGCTTAACCATTTCAATCCTTTATGCAATTTAAACACCTACTTTAAAATAAACTCTCAAACTTCCTAATAATATAAAAACCTATGATTTATACAAAAATCTGCAATGGGTATAATAGCGTATAAAAGTATTCTGCAAAAACGTACGCTTTTAAGATGATACCGAATATACCCTTAAAAAACAACAGATAAAATGTTACAGAATAACGAGAATGAATCGAAATACCATCATAAGTACTAGATTTCCAGAAAGGCCGCTCCGTTGAAATGTTACAAAAAAGACGAATGTCTGTAAGCGTTTCAATCAGATTTGTGATATGATGATTTAGTGAAAATATCTATACTAATGAAAGGAAGCTGGATGACACAATATCGCCATATTTCATTTTGTTCTATTGACCAAAAAGAAAAAAATCTGTGGTTTAATATAATATTGACAGCTTAAATTTCAGGAAAATTACAGGCTGTACCGACAATGTATTTCAGGTTTATTATAGGAAATCTATTAAATTCCTTTGTGGTTATAGAAATGGAAATGGAATTCCTTTATAGTATAGAGGTGAGGAAAGCCTCTGTTATCTCAAAGAGAGGAGGGGGAAAGATGTCTAACAGCAGAGTAATTGCAGATATGGAAGATACTGACATTCCAGTTACTACAGCGTGGAAAGACTTTTTGGCCCTTATTAAAATTGGTATCGTAAATTCCAATTTGATTACAACTTTTACAGGTATGTGGTTGGCGTTTTATTTTACCAATACACATTTTCTCGATTCACTTGACACGATGTTCCTCACTTTGGCCGGTTCAGCACTGGTGATGGGCGGTTCGTGCAGCATCAACAACTATATTGACCGTGATATCGACCATTTGATGGAGAGGACTAAGGGACGGCCAACGGTAACCGGCAAAATTACCGGCAGCAAGGCATTGCTGATTGGACTGCTCATGGTCGCAACAGGAACTGTCCTTTTATTTATGACCACTGTAACAGCCGGGGTTATCGGCATTATCGGTATCTTCAGTTATGTGGTCCTATATACTATGTGGTCTAAGAGACAGCATGTCAGCAATACGGTAGTAGGAAGCATTTCCGGGGCTGTACCTCCGCTGATCGGCTGGGCAGCAGTCGATGCGAATCTCGATATTATTGCCTGGATGCTATTCGCGATAGTGTTCATCTGGCAGCCGCCGCATTTTTATGCCCTTGCAATGAAGCGGGTAGAAGAATACAGAGCGGCAAACATTCCTATGCTGCCGGTTGTAAAAGGTTTTGCGGCAACAAAGAATCACAGTGTTGCATGGGTGGCTGCCCTGCTCCCTATACCATTTTTCTTATGGGATCTGGGTCCGGTGTTCTTCACACTTGCTACAGCATTCAACCTGGGATGGTTAGCTTTAGCTCTTTCAGGTTATAAAATGAAGGATGACCTTAAATGGGCAAGGCTCATGTTTGTTTATTCCTTGAACTATTTGACAATCCTTTTTGTAGCGATGGTCATTGTAACCGTCATTTGATTAATTCGGGAATTCTTTCTATAGGAAATCCATATAAAATAAGTTTCAGTCCTTGTTTTACAAAAAGTATATTACACGAAAGAGGGGTTTGATTAAGCTATGAAAGCAAGGCTAACTAAATGGCGTCTTTTATCGATTTTCACACTGATGGCGCTCGTTCTTTCCGGCTGTGGAGAACCATTTGTTTCTGCACTTCAGCCAGCCGGTGAAGTGGCACAGATGCAATATGATCTCATGATCCTGGCTACCACTATCATGGTTCTCGTTATAATAGTAGTTGCAATTGTTTACTTTGTTGCTATTGTTCGTTTCCGTCGTAAAAAAGGCGACGAAAATAAGATTCCAAAGCAAGTGGAAGGAAGCCATAAACTTGAGGTAATCTGGACAACTGTTCCGATCATCCTATTATTGATTTTGGCTGTACCTACTGTTTCAGCAACTTTCAAGTTGGCTGATACAGATGCGATGGAAAAGAAAGATGCAGAAGGAAACCGCGAAGCACTCGTGGTGAATGTCCGCGCCAATCTTTACTGGTGGGAATTTGAGTATCCGGATCAAGGGATCATCACTTCCCAGGACCTTGTAGTGCCGACTGACAGAAAAGTATATTTCAATGTTACTGCTTCTGATGTTAAGCACTCATTCTGGATTCCTGCTGTCGGCGGAAAAATCGACACGAACGTTGATAATGTCAATACGTTCTTCCTTAAGTTCGACAATGAAGCCGCAGAAGAAGTGAACAACCTTTTCTATGGAAAGTGTGCTGAGCTTTGCGGACCTTCACATGCTCTCATGGACTTCAAAGTAAAGGCCATCGCCCAGGATGACTTCAACAACTGGGTCGCAGACATGCAGGATGCAGAAGAGCCTGCTCCTACGACTGAATTAGCTCAACAAGGACAAGAAATCTTCAATCAAAAATGTATGAGCTGCCACGCAGTTTCAGGTCAGGATCAACGACCTGCACAGGCACGGCTTGCACCTAACCTTGCTAATTTTGGTGAGCGTTCCCGTGTGGCTGGTATTCTTGAACATAATGAAGAAGAATTGAAAAACTGGCTGGTAGACCCTGAACAATACAAACCTGGTAACAAAATGACAGGTACGTATGGTAAATTGGACGACCAGCAATTGGATGCCCTTGCAGAATACCTCATGGGCTTAAAAGTACAAGATTAATTTGGGGAAAGTAAAAGGGAGGTTTAATCGTGAGTAGCTATGCACAAAAGAAAGGCTTTGGCGCCACTCTTTGGGACTACTTGACAACAGTAGACCACAAGAAGATTGCGATACTCTACCTGATGTCAGGTGGATTCTTCTTCCTTCTTGGTGGGTTAGAAGCCTTGATTATTCGTATTCAGCTTGCCGTTCCGAATAATGATTTCATTACTGCGGGCTTATACAACGAAGTGTTGACCATGCACGGTACGACGATGATTTTCTTGGCAGCCATGCCGCTCATCTTCGCATTTTTGAATGCGGTCGTCCCATTGCAGATCGGTGCACGTGACGTTGCGTTTCCATTTTTGAATTCACTTGGTTTCTGGTTGTTCTTCTTCGGGGGAGTATTCTTAAACCTTTCCTGGTTCTTAGGTGGAGCACCTGATGCAGGATGGACTTCCTACGCATCATTATCACTTCATTCAGAAGGCCATGGAATCGATTTCTATGTCCTGGGTCTTCAGATATCCGGTGCAGGTACTTTGATTGGTGGTATCAACTTCCTGGTAACCATCATCACCATGCGTGCTCCTGGTATGACTTATATGCGTATGCCTTTGTTCACTTGGACGGCATTCGTTACATCGGCTCTGATCTTATTTGCATTCCCGGCTTTGACTGTCGGATTATTCCTTATGTTGTTTGACCGTATGTTCGGTTCCAATTTCTTTGATGTTGCAGCAGGGGGAAATACAATTATCTGGGAACATTTCTTCTGGATTTTTGGACACCCTGAAGTATATATCCTGATTCTTCCGGCGTTCGGTATTTTCTCTGAAATCATTCCGACATTCTCGAGAAAGCGTTTATTCGGATATTCATCCATGGTATTCGCAACCGTACTTATCGGCTTCTTAGGTTTCATGGTATGGGCTCACCATATGTTCACAGTTGGTCTTGGACCGATTGCGAATGCAATCTTTGCCGTTGCTACAATGGCTATCGCAGTTCCTACAGGAATCAAGATTTTCAACTGGCTATTGACACTTTGGGGAGGAAGCATTTCTTTTACAACTCCAATGCTTTATGCCGTATCATTCATTCCGTCTTTCACAGCCGGCGGTGTAACAGGTGTCATGCTTGCTTCAGCAGCAGCTGACTATCAGTTCCATGATACTTATTTCGTAGTTGCCCACTTCCACTATGTAATCGTTGGTGGTGTAGTGTTCGCACTGCTAGCAGGTACACATTTCTATTGGCCGAAAATGTTCGGTACAATGTTAAACGAATTCCTTGGGAAAATCAGCTTCTGGTTATTTTTCATCGGATTCCATTTAACTTTCTTTATTCAGCATTTCCTAGGATTGATGGGTATGCCTCGCCGTATCTGGAAGTTCTTGCCTGGTCAAGGATTCGAGACAGGCAACCTTGTAAGTTCCATCGGAGCAGCCTTCATGGGAGTAGCTGTAATCCTATTATTGATCAATATCATCATGACTCAAGTTAAAGGTGTTAAAGTCGGCAACGATCCATGGGGAGACGGTCGAACTCTTGAATGGGCTATTCCTTCACCTCCTCCATTCTATAACTTCAAGCAGACTCCGCTTGTGCGCGGTCTTGACGCTTGGTGGTTGGAAAAAATGGAAGGCAAGAAAGAATATACTCCGGCTGAGCCGATCGGTGATATCCATATGCCGAACAATTCAATTCTGCCATTCGTCATGTCATTTGGATTATTCGTGGCTGCCTTTGGTGCCATGTATCATGTGGATGACAAGGCTTGGGCTATTCCGGTGCTTGTGATCGGAATGCTGATTACCCTTGGAGCAATGTTCCTGAGATCCGTCATAGACGATCACGGATATCATGTCCATAAAGAAGACCTTCTTGAGGATTCCGACAAAGGAGGTAAGGCATAATGCAAACAGAAGAAAAATTCACGCCGAAAACATGGCCGGCGGCACCTGAAAAGGCTACGATGGAAGCAAAGAATAAGTTCCTTGGATTCTGGTTCTTCCTTGGCGGGGAGACCGTCCTGTTCGGTTCTTTATTTGCAACATATCTTGCTTTGAAAGACAGTGTGCCCAGCCCGGATCATGCGCTGGCAAAAGATCTTTTTGATCTGCCGCTTGCATTCATTGCAACAATGCTTCTTTTAACCAGTTCGTTAACAAGCGTATATGCAATGTATCACATGAAGAATTACAGCTTTAAGAATATGCAGGCATGGCTTTTGATTACAGTCTTGCTTGGTGCCGGCTTCCTTGGACTGGAGATTTATGAGTTCAATCATTATGTCCATGAATATGGTCATACCTTTACCAGCAGTGCCTTTGGTTCAGCTTTTTACACACTGGTTGGATTCCACGGTGCGCACGTTGCCTTCGGACTTCTATGGATTACTTCATTGATGGTCCGTAATGCCAAGCGAGGCCTGAATCTTTACAATGCTCCTAAGTTCTATGTTGCAAGTTTGTATTGGCACTTCATCGATGTCGTGTGGGTGTTCATCTTCACGGTAGTATATCTAATGGGAATGGTGGGATAAACTGATGGCGAATGTACAATCAAATTCAGGTAACCCAAGTGTAGATTACGAGTATCGTCGTAAGAAAAATGCAGAAGATATGAGGATGCAGGTGGTTTCATTTGCCCTTATGATCTTTTTGACCCTAGTGGCTTTCGTAGCAGTGGCAGGCGGATTTTCAAAATGGTTCATTGTGCCATTCATCCTTCTGCTGGCTGTCGTCCAATTGATTTTCCAATTGTATTACTTCATGCATATGAGCCATAAAGGTCATGAAGCACCAGCATTATTCCTGTATTCGGGTGCACTGGTTGCCTTCATCACTGTGTTGACTTTTATGACGATCGTCTGGATCTAAGTGATTCCAAACCCCATAGAATTGCCTTTGGCAATTCTATGGGGTTTTTTGTGTGCTCTATATAGATATGTTTGCAGCAGTCAAGAAAGCTTTTTGCTGCTGCTGCCGGACCAAAATCCGCCGCCGGGTAGTGCCAGGCTGCTGATAGGAATTCCCATTTTTGACTTATGAGACTAGGTTTTAACAGGGGAAATGTCATCAACTTGTCATGAGCGGACGTTGAACTGTCGAAACCTGCAACGTATAATAAGGATGAGCATCTTTTGAGGAAATGAGGTATTCGTATGCATTTAGGTATATTTGGATTTTTTGCGTTATGGAGTCCTTTATTTATAATAACCATATTATTTATGACTGCAGTTTACTTTTTGATAACCGTTAAATGGAGGAACAGCTTTAAGGGAAGTGAACCTCTCACCGTCAAACAGGCATCATTTTTCCTGATCGCCATGATCCTGCTCTATGCAATTAAAGGTTCACCTGTCGAAGTGATGAGTACCATGCTGTTTTCGGTTCATATGACACAGATGGCCACACTTTACTTGGTTTTTACGCCAATTTTGTTAATGGGGATCCCAAGCTGGGTGTGGAGGAATGCAGTGGAATTGCCAGTCATCAAAACCATCTTTAAATTCGCTGCACAACCTCTCATTGCTTTAATCTCTTTTAACCTTGTTTTCTCTGTATACCACATCCCGGCTGTCTTCGATAATGTCAGAACGGATGTGACACTGCACGGCTTATTCACATTTATACTTTTCATACTTGCGGTCTTTATGTGGTGGCCGTTGTTGAATCCGGCCAACAGCAAAAATGACCTTCACGGGTTAAAGAAGATAGGATATATCCTGGGCAGTGCCGTTTTGTTAACACCTGCTTGCGGATTGATCATCTTTGCTGATAACCCATTATATGCAACTTATTATGATCCTCAAGAGTGGTTGAAGGCGTTGGCTCTGTGCGTGCCGGCTAATACACTTTCAGGGTTGACTCTAAGCGGTCCTGAACTGTTTACTTCCATGTCCCTGGAACATGACCAGCAGCTGGGCGGCGTCATCATGAAAATCATCCAGGAAATAGTGTTTGGTGTTGTTCTTGCCAGCCTGTTTTTCCAATGGTATAACAAAGACCAGGCAGAAGCAGCTGAATCCATGCATGATTATCAGTCTACTGCAAACATGGCCAATCCAAAGCCAGTTGAATAAGAAACGATTCTTACCACAGAAAAAGAGAGGAAGAAACCATGTCTTTACCTATTCTACCCACCATCAGCACAACATTTATCGTCTTAAGTGCCATTACTGTCGCTATCGGCTGGTGGCAGATCAAACAACGTAAGATTGAAGCACACAAAAAAACAATGTTTACAGCAGCTGTGTTTGCGTTAATTTTTTTCATCATTTACATGAGCCGGACAATCTTTGTGGGAAATACTTCCTTCGGCGGACCTGATGATATTAAAATATACTATACGCTATTTTTGATCTTCCATATCACCCTTGCCACAACCGGGGCAGTTTTCGGCCTTGTTACCATTTGGACAGGATATAAAGAGAATTACAAGAGACACAGAAGGCTTGGACCCATTACAAGTATCATCTGGTTTTTTACTGCAACAACTGGTGTCGCAGTTTACCTGCTTTTATATGTCCTGTACAAAGGCGGGGAGACCACTTCTGTCATAAAGGCAATCCTTGGCCTGTAATAATGCAAGGCAGAGAGCAGGTGTATTCACCAGCTCTTTTTTTCAGTTTAATATGATGATTCATGGTTAGAGAGGAACCTACCGTTACATTATGGGAGAAATTCTATTAAGCATACTCTGCCTTATTAGGATAAAGGAATCGATTGTCTCTATGAAGAATAACTGAGTGAGGTGAACTACTATGAAAATCAAAAGGCTCGGCAAGGATCAATATGAAGAATCACTGAAACTTTCAATGTATGCTTTTCAATATAATGTTCCTGATGAGGAGAAAGTAAAAAGATTCAAGCAGTTGGATGACCAGGAACTGTATGGGATTGAAGTCGAGGGAAATCTTGCTGCTAAACTTCATCTGCTCCCGCTGAATATCATATTCGGGGAAGCATCAATGAAAATGGGCGGAATAGCAGGTGTGGCGACTTATCCGGAACACCGAAGGAAGGGTTTGGTAAAAGAATTACTGTCTGAATCTTTAATAAGAATGAGGGAACTGGGACAAACCGTATCAATGCTGCATCCATTTTCAGTAGCTTTTTATCGAAAATACGGATGGGAATTATTCTCTGCCCTGAAGAAAGTAAAGGTTGCTAAACAAGACCTGAAGATGTTCGAAGAAGTTTCAGGTACTATAAAAAGATTCAATAAAGATAATTTTCCTTCGGAATTGGAAGGGATATACGCTGATTAAGCCCTCAAATTCAATGGTATGCTGTCCAGAGGAAGGGAATGGTGGAAGGAAAGGACTATTAGTTCATTGAATGCAGCAATCTATTACGATAGTGAAGGAAAGGGGAAAGGATACCTCTTATATGTGATAAGGGATCAGCGAATGAAGGTGGAAGAATTCGTGGCGTTAAATGCGGAAGCGAGGAGTGGCTTGTGGAACTTTATCTGCCAGCATGATTCCATGCTTTCTGAAGTAGAACTCAACCTGTCCCCGGATGACCCACTGGTCTTTTTACTTGACAATCCAAGGGTTTCAACAGAGCTTCACCCATATTTTATGGCAAGGATAGTCGATGTTCCTGCATTTCTTACATTGATTCAACCTGCATTTACTCAAGAAGTTTCCTTTAGAGTCACTGACAGATATGCGCCATGGAATAACGGTACATTCACTATAACACCGGAAAAGGTGTCGATCGAGAATGAACAGCGTGCACAAGTTGTGGAGATGGATGTTAATGCACTGGTTCCTTTGTTTTTTGGCATGTATTCTTCACGAGAGTTATATGAAATGGATGTACTTAAAGGGGATACTGAGAGTATTGCAGCATTGGAAGGTTTGAAGGTGAACCGCGGCTTTTTTTACGACTTTTTTTAAATCAGATAAGGCAGGTCTCCCATTGGGAACCTGCCTTAATTATCATATTTTGAAGTTTAACTTGATGATTCCTGCTTCTTTGGCTGAAGTAAAGACAATCAGGATCAACGGACCCAATATAAATCCCAGTACACCAAGCAGCTGGACTCCCAGGTACATGGCGATAAGAGTAGCTAGTGGAGACAGGCCGATATGGCTTCCCATCACCTTTGGCTCCACTGTCCGGCGGATGATCAGGAGGACAGCAGCTAATATGGCCAATTCCGTACCAAGTGTAAGGTTGCCTGATAACAGGTGGTACATTGCCCAGGGAGCCAGGACAACGATAGAACCGATCAGCGGGATGAAATCAATGAGCCAAATAATGATCGACATCACGACAGCGACTTCCGGCGCTATAAACAGGAGACCGATTAATGACACGACAAAGATGATGATACTGACCAGAAATTGAGCCTTGAAAAACCCAAAAATCACATAAGAGAGTCTTGAAGTCATAAAGTTGACTTTCTCTGCGGTCTTTTCGGTTAAATGGTTAAAGATTGTCTGCTTGATCCTTGGCAGGTCCAGCATGAACATGAACAGCGCAATCAGGAAAACAAGGAAACTGACCAGATAGTTAGGGATGTAAGCAAGAAATGCACTGATCTTTTCAATGTTTAAGTACTCTTTTAAACTATTTTTGAAGCTGTTTAGAAAGTCTTGTACTTCCTGGCTGACTTCGGCAACAATTTCAATCGGAAGATCTTTGGCAGCGTTGGTCAACTGCTTTTCATATGTAAGCCAAATGTCGCTTAACTGATTAATATAAACTGGCATGTCTTCAACAAGTTTGACTCCTTCTCCCACAACCTTGGTGATCACGAAATAGGAAAGGATGCCAATGGAAAGCATGAAAATAATGAATACGATCAAAACAGCAAGCTTTCTTTTGATCTTGAACTTTCTTTCCAGCAACTTAACCACGGGATCCAGTAACAGTGCTGTGACAATCGCGGTTATCAGTGGTATCGATACCGGAAGGATATAATAAAACAATAAAATGGTGATGATGACAGCAAGAGCAATCATGATCATCTTTTTGGAGAGAAATTTCGCCAATTTGACGCCCCTTTCTTCTTATGTACCTATAACTATTATATTACAGCAGAGCCCATACTGAACAGAGCGGAGCACCGCAATTACAATTTTTTTAAGTCTCAATTCCTGGACTTTGCTGCTATTTTATATAATTTTTCGCCATGCTTCAGTTGAAAAATTCCTTGCCAAGAAAAATCTGCTATCCTGTCAACTGAAATCCAGGATTTTCAAAAGTCATTGATGGGTCAAAGGGGTAAAAAAAGCCGGCCAGAAGGTTTGTCCTTCAGCCGGCGTGGGATGTATATTATTCAGCGAATCCAGAGACTTCAGTCTTGAGTTCAGCCAAAAGCTTTTCACATGTCGTAACAAGATGGGCAGGGAAATGTTCTCCCTCGCCATACTCAATACCATGCGGATAATAGTGTTTTCCAAGCAGTGGTGTCATCAGTTGGATGACAGCATCGTGCCTGCCGATATCACCGTTAACTGAATGACCCTGTATCCTTAGATAGTATGTACCTTCTTTAATTTCGAATTTCTTGTCATAGGTAACACGCTCGTAATCCCATTGTCCTTCCCTTAACATCCCATGAGATTTCATGACTTCATCAAGTCTGTTTAAATCCGCTTTCATTTTTTCAACGCCAGAACCTTCAAAGCGCATAATTTATCCCTCCTATATCGTCAAGGCATTCTTATCTTCTCAAAAATATCCAGATAAAATGCAAAAAAATCCTCATCCTTTATAATAGTGTAATTTTATTATTGTTGCAACGAATACATGTGACGAATTTGGTAATTCCCCTTCTGCAGGAGAATACTTCTTTTTCAAAAGAGAATGATATGGAGGGAGACAAAACTGAAATGGAGTGAAGCAGGCGTGATTGTTAAAGAGATTATGACCAGGAATGTAGAAACATGCACCTTGCTGGACAATGTTTATGAAGTAGCTGTAAAAATGAAGGAAAATGATGTTGGAGCGATCCCTATTGTGGATGGAGAACACCTTATAGGGATGATTACAGACAGGGACCTGGTCATCAGGGGGATTGCTGAAAAGCATCCTGGTTCCTCTAAAGTCGAAACAGTTATGAGTGATGAACTGGTGACTATCGGCTCGGAAGCATCAGCAGTTGAAGCGGCCGATCTCATGAGCCGCCATCAAATCAGGCGGCTCCCTGTGGTGGATGGCCAAAAACTTATCGGAATAGTCTCCCTGGGCGACCTGGCTCTGAGAGATAAACTGGACCACCAAACCAATCAAGCAATTGAAAAAATCTCCGAACATGAGATAGGCGCCAATAAACCTATCTGAAGAACTGCCGTCCGCATGTGACTGCCTGATTTATGAGAGTCATCAATCCTGTATATGATCAGCCATTTAAAAGGCGTCATGATCGCAGGGGACGGATGTGTTCTCCTCAGGCAGTCTTTTTAGTATGCTCTTTTCTTTTCCCGGACAAAAACGTGGAATACAGGGGAGGAATCCGGCTCCGTGGGATATTCCCGAAAGCAGCAATAAGTGTGAAAACCACCTTTTATTTGATCTAATTGCTCTGTTGATGAAGCTGATTTTCTACAACCGGCTGCTTAAGTGAAATGGATTTCTTTTTCCATAAGAATAAATTCTATGATTCAAACAGTCCAACATAAGATAAATTGACGTATATAAATGAATGAAGCATGAATAAACTAATACTATATTGATGGGAAATATACGAAATTTCTAAAAGCTCTTACTGTAAAAGCGGTTAGGAGTAATGCTATACTAATAATAGTTCAAGCTACATATGGCCAGATATTTACCGGTTTTATACAGTGGAATGCCTCCTGAAATAGTGATTTATTTTATATCAGCATATTAAAAAGAAAGGAGGATAATTTCTGAAAACCTTACTTAGGATATTAACGATTTTAGCAATTATAATTTTTGTAGGTATTTATTCAAATGGTAAACAAGATGATACACCCATCCTAAAAGGTCCCGGAACAAAGGAACCTCAAGTTGATGAAGAGGACATGCTGGACGGGAAAGGTGAACAATCAGACCCGGGTGTGTCTGCACAAGGAGTTGCTTCATTCATCAACAAGAGTGCCGAAGAGCTGGTAGCGCAGCTTGGCGAACCCGATCGGATCGATCCCTCGGCATATAGTTACGAATGGTGGATCTATCATATTTCCGATCAGGAATATTTGCAGGTCGGCATTGAAAGGAGCAAGGTCGTCACTATTTATGCAGCCGGTGAAGATTCAGATATTAAACCTTTTAAGATAGGACAGTCGATCAAAGAGATTTATCAAAATTCTTCCGTAGAATCAGAAATTGTAGTTCAAGTCAACGGAGGCACATATCGCTTTGAACTTTCTGAAGAGGATTTGTATACCAGGATGCTCACCATGATCGGGGATGTGTATGCCCAGCTTTATCTTGATCAGTATACGGGTGAGCTTGTGAGCATTCGTTTATTCAATAAAGAAACACTTGTTGAGCAAAGGCCGTATGAAATGGTGTATAGAGGCGAGCTGATGGAAGAAAAAGAGATACCGGAAGAAAGATGGGAAGAAATTTCTGAGGGCAGTGAGCTGCAAATCTTGGACATCACCAATATAATTCGCTCAAATTATGATGCAAATCCAGTGGAGTGGGACGAGCAAACAGCATTGGTTGCAGAGGAACATAGTAAGGATATGTTTGAAGAGGACTACTTTTCCCATGAGTCACCAACTTCTGGGACACTGGCAGACCGGCTGGAGAATGCCGGCATCCCATTTGGCATGGCAGGAGAAAACATTGCTGCGCAATATGCAGATGGACCTGCAGCAGTCCATGGCTGGCTGAATTCAGAGGGGCACCGTAAAACTTTGTTGGAGCAGGACTTCACCCATATCGGCGTAGGGGTATATAGAAAATACTATACCCAGAATTTCATCCAGCGGTTCGAGCAATGAACCGGCTGATTCCTGTACGTTCATTCTTCAGGAAAGCCTGTCCAGTGACAGGCTTTTTATATAAGGCTCTTTTCGTTAACTTTGTTGCTATTCAATATAATCAAATAATATCCTTGTAAATTGTCGTAAAAACCCCGGTGAGAAGGAAAGAAAAGAGCTGCTCGTTCTTTTTCGGAAGTAAAACCTTTGTATAAAGGGGGAAAATCCGGCAACTGGGATTTTTCCGAAAGCAGCAATATATGCGAAAACAGCCTTTTATAAAGCGGTTCCCCATTATGATTGCTTTCTGAAAAATTCCCTGTGCATATTCCCAAGCTTTACTCTCGAATTAGAAAAGCGGCTTTTTTATTCCTGCATATCCGGTTTTTACTGACAAGTGAAACTTATAATAAATAGCAGCAAAGTATTCTTTTATTAAGGGAAGGTGCTGTTATCTTTTTTTAATTACAAAAAATGATCCTGTGCAATGTGCTACTGTTCTGCCTTCGTCAGAAATCACTATTCCATCTATGACCAGCGTTTTTGAACCTTTATGTACCAGGGATGCCTTTGCTGTCAGATTTCCATGAGTCCCGGGTGCCAAGTAATGAATATTAAGGTTGGTCGTAACCGCCCCGAACCCTTCAGGAAGCAGGATATTTGCCAGCGTCCCCATCGCTGTATCAACAAGTGTAGCAGTGATGCCTCCATGTACAATCTCCAGTGAATTATATGTGAGGGGTGTGATTGGGATGCACACATCAACTGTGTCATCTCCTACTATTCTATCCATTGCGAGCGCAGCACCTATATAAGAGCCATTATGGTTGTCCTGTTTGCGTCTTACTCCCTGAAGCATTTGCTTTATGACTTCCATATCCGCTTCATTTCCATTTTCTATACATTGATTGAGCAGTCTTGTCAGTTCTTCGTTCATTATGATACATCCTTCTTTTTGTTTAGTTCTGTAACAGCCATTTACTATATTTGAATAAAAGATTGCCTTTTGCTGTCTTTGCCCGGAGGCGTTTCAGTACGGCTTGAATCCCTTATTGAAGAGTTGAAGTTCACTCAGAAAGCCAAAACAGCATTTTTTAATCAGACTATTTAATCATATCATGAAATAATTTTACCCGGGAATCTTTTGCATTGCGCTTTTTCCATTTCTCAGCGGAAGTTCACATTTTTTATATACCATCATAAATTATAGTAGGTATATGCCCTGACTAGGAGGTGAAGGATATGGCCGGAAAGCTGCATCCTAAAGTCAAGGAATTCAAGGAGTTTGTACAGAAGCACCCTAAATTATCTAATGAAGTGAAAAAAGGGTCAGCAAGTTGGCAGGAATTATTTGAAGAATGGTATCTGTTAGGCGAAGAGGATTCCCGTTGGGATAAATATCGGGAAGGGAAAACGGGCCAGCAGCAGGACAAGAAAGACTCTAAGGGGTTTATGGATCAAATTGGCGGAATGCTGAAGAACATGGATCCAGATCAAATGCAGCAGCATATAAACAGCTTGAGTCAGGCAATCGGGGCAGTGCAGGGTGTGCTGTCACAATTTCAATCGAGTAGTAATACGACCGCAGCTGCTCCAGAACAAAGTGAAGCACCACAGCGGGCAAGGCACCCATTCTCTATTAGAAAAGATTAGGATGTGAAACCATGAGGAAGGAAGTCATTGAATATATTCACTCCAAACAGGATTTAAAGGATTTCATAAGAGTACAGCCAGTCTGGTATAGGATACTAAGCAAAAACCCGCATTGGCTGGATAAATTTGAAGCAGCCTCGATCAACCACTTTGAAAAGACAGTGCATCACCAGGTCCAGAGATTCTCCAATGGAGTCCAGATGGCCTCAATGATGATGCAAATGTTCCAGGCCATGAACGATTCCAAATAATCAACGGAACAAAAAATCAAAATTTATACAGCACAGACATGTGAATGTATATTTTTTTGGTTAAAAACCATCTTGTCTGTAAACTCTAAGGGCAAGGAGTGGTTTAGATGAAAAAGTGTATGCTATTGCTTTTAATATTGGGATTGGCTGGATGCCAAGAGGATATGCCTGAACCTGAATCATTTGGGCAGAAGCTTGAAGCAAAGGCGGCATCTGTCAGTTCAGCGGATAAAGCGGAAATCACTGTCAGACATGTTGTGCAGGGGAGCCAGGTTTATGTGGAATGTATCGCTCGGGGCGTCACGTTCAATGCCGATAATGCTGGCAGAAAAGGAAAGATCATAGTGACTGTGGATGGAAAAAGATTCGATGAGTACCATACTGCGGCATTCGTTATGAAAGGTTTGAATAAAGGGGTCCATCATGTGAAGGTCGATGTTGTATCAAGGGATAATACTGCACTGGGATTGCAAAAGCAGTTCTATATCACAATTCCATAAAAATCAACCATTCGCTTACTTTCGTCAAACGTGGTAAAATATCGTTATGGAGGTGAGCGTTTTTGCTTGCTACAAGTGAAGGATTGGAAATACAGGAATCTGTTGAAGAATTGGCTGCTCAAATTCTGCAATCAGAGGTTGCAGATGAGTATCGTCGTTGTTTATATAAGCTCCAGAGAAGTAAAGATACACAGCGTAAGATCCAGGAATTCAACAAAATGAAGGAACTTTATGAAGAAGTTCAGCGTTTTGGCAGGTATCATCCCGACTACAAACGGGTAATGATGGAGATCCGTCAGTTGAAACGGGATATGGACCTGGATGATAACGTGGCAAATTTCCGCCGTGCTGAAAATGATTTGCAGGATTTATTGGACCAAGTCAGTGTCATCATTGGCAAATCGGTATCTGAAAATGTGAAAGTACCAACCGGAAATCCTTTCTTCGATTCCGGCTCTGCCTGTGGAGGCGGTTGCGGAAGCGGAGGAAGCTGCGGCTGTTCTTAAAAATGCGGGGATCCCCCGCATTTTTTTTATCCTCGCAGCCGTATGCAGTCTACACAAAGATTTCCACAGCAAAACATTTTTTCCTGGGGAACGTAGAAACGGTGCCGGTACACAAAGTGATTAGCTTGCGGCCTTACATAAACCGTTTCTGAATGGAGGCGTTTACCGCGCATGGATTTCGCTGCAGACTTTTTGATGATTTCTTCGATTTCTTCCTTGGCACACGAGGCTTTAACATAGATGAATGGAATACCAGCTATCTTTTTCATTTCATAGTCCTCGATGGCTTTGAATGATTGCAAATGTTCAGCGAACTTATCCCAAATCACTGCCAAGTCCATTCCGTTCATCCTTTCTATTGTTGATTTATGGTTATTTTATGTGCTAGACTTATGAAAAATAGAGTGAAAACTAAGGGGAAAATAAGATGTTTACCGAAAGACAAGGTATTACTGTATGGTTATATAGTTTGAAGCATGCCAAATCCATGAGACGGTTCGGTAACGTTCAGTATGTTTCAAGAAAGCTGAAATATGTTGTATTATACTGCAGCCAAAGTGAAACGGATTCGATTATCGAAAAACTTTCGTCCTATTCTTATGTGAAGAAAGTGGAACCATCCTATAAGCCGTTCATAAAGACACAATTTGAAAATTCAAAGCCTGACAAAGCAAAAGAATATGATTATAAAATGGGTATTTAACAAATCCCTGCCTTTGAGTCAATCCTCATTTATCACCATCCGGGTGATGCACTTGAAAAACCATAAGAGGCTGGAATGGAAAAATTCTTTCTCCTGGCGAGGGAGATGATCCGGCGTAACCAACGTAAGATTCTGTTCTTGGAATGATTTATTTAAAGAGACGCTGTAAATGTGGAAATGTCCGTCTAATAAGAAAGCAAACAGGAGATAGAGCCTGTTTGCTTTTGTTCGTTCAGAGCCTTTTCTTATTGCATTGGCGGAATATAATGATTCAATCTCAATATCGCAATAAGATGCTGATAATATAAGTCCTTCTCGGCAAAAAAGGAAGACGGCTTCACATCCATCTGTATGACTTCCCGGCCCTGGGCCTTTGCAGCCTGTTCAAATAATTCGAATCTTTTGTTGGGTACGTGATTTGGGTCCGGGATCCCTTCCCTGCAAATATATAAGGGCTGAAATTTTTCTCGTGCAGGTTTAAGGACAACGGCCAATGATGTCACGGGCCTGTCATTGACGACTGTATGAAAAGCCAGGAAGTGCTGTATCCGCTGTTCATTATAATGTGCAAGTTCAATTAGTTCATATAAATCGGAATACCCTTCCCCGAGTTCGATAAAACGCTGAATCATGTAAAGTGCTCCCTTCAATCCTCATTAAATCAATTATTTCTACTCCAATCTTTAATTATTCCAAAGACCTTTTAAGAAGTAAAGAGCCTTATTGTAAGCTGCTTCTTTGGCTGTGCTGAACTGTGCCTTTCTGCTTTATACAATGGCCGGTTTGCAAGCGTAAGGGGTGTTACGTATATCTCATGCAGAATTTCGTCTACCCGCATTGTATTGAGCGGCAGCTTCACATAGGAACATTTGCCTGTCGGGGCTGATCAGGGCGCTTGCGCTTTATAATCAATCCAGCTTCAGCGCCCAGCCCCTCGGGGTCAAATAACCCAAAGAGAATAAAAGGAAAGAGCGCCTTTTTTTCTCTTTGGAACATTTGCCTGTCGGGGCTGATCAGGGCGCTTGCGCTTTATAATCAATCCAGCTTCAGCGCCCAGCCCCTCGGGGTCAAATAACCCAAAGAGAATAAAAGAAAGAGCGCCTTTTTTTCTCTTTGGAACATTTGCCTGTCGGGGCTGATCAGGGCGCTTGCGCTTTATAATCAATCCAGCTTCAGCGCCCAGCCCCTCGATGTCAAATAACCCAAAGAGAATAAAAGGAAAGAGCG
>NZ_QXIR01000053.1 GCF_003581585.1 Bacillus salacetis | reverse complement strand
ATCTGGAATAACCGCATAGCTGTAGTAATCCTTAATAGCACTATAAATCTCTTCATGGAGTACACTTCCAAAATACATATGGATATTTGTCAATGTACTTAATCGATAAACCTTCTGAACAAATTTATCTTTATTGTTTCTGGCTAATTTTGCGATAACATAAGTGAATACAAACTTTCTTCTACAATTCAAGAAAACATTGTGACTACTGAAACTCCATGCATAATACTTTATTAAATCCATTAAGCTGAACAATTGACCATACTCCCTTCGAATTTAATAGAGATTGTTTTTAAACAGAATCAAAAAAAGCACTTCGTCTCTATTTTGGACAAAGTGCTTTTTGGTGATATGAAATTATGATTCCTCCTACTGAAATACTCATTTTAATCTCTCGCTTTCATCATTTATACGGACTGTAATTATGTAAACGCTCTTCAGATATTTCTCCCTCAACCATTTTTTGTTCAAATATTTTCTTTATTTTTCTAATGGTATGATCATCCACTTCATCATTGTTTATAACACTCGAAAGCATATCAATAAAATCCTGATTTACAAAAAGCTTCTACCATCTCCTCATATCTAAATCGTAAACTGGATATACTTTCTGTGGCATATCTTTCATATTCAACCTCTCCTTTTTTAAGCATTTGGTAAAAAATAATTTACAAACAAAAAAGAAGGCAATAACGAGTGTGACCGCTACTGCCTTCCTTTTATATAATCTACAATTCTTTTAACTGTATTTTGTTGAAAACCCACTTTTACCACCTGCATTTTAGTTTCTCTTTCTAACAATAATAATATAAATAGAGATCACAGTCAAACATACGTTCTGTTTAAAAAGGGATGGGATCATATCCTCTTCTTTTATCCTGTAAATTGCTTAATAGAGATTGGAATTAAACAGGATAGAAAATCAAATTTCCGAGGAATAAGGGTATTGGAACATGCGTTAATTAAATGACTTAGATAATCAATTACTAACTAAGTTCCCCTCAAACATTCTTTAAGCTTTATACATAGAAATAAAATTTCTCATTAATACTTCATTATAGTTTTAATAATAATTGTCTATTGCTTCTTTAATTCTTCTTCATTATTTCTATAATAAATAATGAATTGATGCACCAATCAGCAATCCAACGGTAAGTGCAAGTAATCGCTTTAAAATACCGTTAATAGACTTCCAAAGTTGCTGATCCATACTCACACTCCTCCGCAGTTACCATATTTGATAAAGAATCACTATTTTTTCAGGCCTGACATTATATCATCCCAAATAGCATCCTCTTCTTCTCTCACTCTCTCATTATCTTGTTTTATTAAGGCATCATCTCGTTGTACGACACTTAATACCTCTTGATTCTCTTTCCAATGCTCCATGAAATTTTCTACTAACTCCATGTTTGTATAGCCATCAAGATAGTCACGTTCTGATGATAGGTTTCTAATCAGTTCTCCGATTTCATTTAGGTAAAGAGCAACGACTTTATCACCAATTGAATAATCTCCTTCTTTTTCAGGGAAAGAGGTTCCATTTGCATTGCTTATTAATGTTTTTACAGCCTTTACATGCAAGTCCAGCCCGCCAAAATGAGCCAATTCCTTATCGTCTATTCCCTCACATTTGATTTTTATATCATTTCCTTTACGATCTACATCATTTAATTCAAACCAACTTTTCTCCATCTACTTTTCCTCCTCTTAATCCATATTAGCCATCGAAACTAAGCTCTCGACTATAATCTTTTCTCCCTCTTCTATTAATTGCTTTACCTTCTCATTAGCCTTATATTTTTCATAAAATTGTTCGTTCCACTTTATTACGACCTCAATCTTTTCATTCAAATAACCTGTTATTGTAACAATCGAATTCATTTCTATTAGTTCATCTTCATCCCAAATTACTTCTTCAACTTCAATTTCTTCGAAGTTAGAAGGTAGTCCCTTTGGGGAATCTGCTATGCCTCCACCTATATCTCCCAACTCTATTTCAATTCGCAAATCGGCCGTTTCCATGTGATTACTCCTCCTTCTCTTTCATTTTATTAAAGAGTTTATGTGGCTCTATGATGGACCTTTCATATTCTTCGTTAATTATGTATTTTAAGGCTGATGCTTTTGATATGTTGATATTCAAAGATGACTGTAAATTCTCTGCAATTTCCTCTAACTTTTTCATACTATCCTTGTCTATTCTTACTGTTGTATATTCCTTCAGAATGCTCACCTCTATTATGTGACATTATTAATACATAAATTATACTTTATGTAACATAACGTAGTAAAGCATTCCGTCTATTTTTAACTAAAATAAAAAGAAAAGGACCTTTTTCAAGGTCCACCAAATTGAATGCATTTTACTAACTACTTATAATAGCCTCGATTTAACACCATGATTTGTTAGGAATTTATTATTTCCTTTTTGAATAGTAAATTTTTCAATTCAAATAAAAAATCTAAATCCTTATCAACCGCCCAATTTGAGTACAATACCACTCCAAAATTCTTTGTGAACATAACATTCATAGGCTGTTCTTCATTTTTTAATACCCATTCCACTGTAATTGCAGATAGATTTCCTATTTGGTTATAGTGGTTAAAAATTTCATCTAAATTAACCCTTTGTCCAAATAAACCTACAGCATTCACTTTCCCTTGAATATTATTAAACCAAGAACTTACTATTTGCGTATGCCTTAATTGTTGTAAAAGATGTTTAAAGTCCAATTCTCTTTGGTGGGGTTTAAATAGCTCTGGAAAGTTTTGAATCAGCCTTCGTTGTAGACCAATAACATTCATCTTTGAGGTATTCATAATTATCATTTTGTCTTTTTCATTATAGTAACAATCAAACGGTCTATCTCCACCTACTATACTATGATGTAGATATTCAGGATCTCCTGCCATTCTTCTCGGCGTTTTATCAATCGTTTCATGTAAAGCCTGGAGGTGCATCCATCCCCTATAGTAATCTTTATTTATTATATTTAATGTACTGATTGGATCAGCATCTTTTTTTGTCCCCTCCAATGTCATCTGTTGAGAAGTTGAAAATCCTTCAATTGGTATGTCTATTTGATCCATCTCCACAAAGTAATATGTTTTACTCAATAATTTAACCCCCTGAAAGAAACAAATGCTTATGAATTAGCCGATCCAAGTTATAAAGAGTCTTAGTATTCACAGATAATTTCTTCTTAGAAACAATAATTGTACTTTCATCTGTTATACCTTTAGTAATTGGAGCTTCCACAAAGCTACAATTAAATGTAAGATCTCTATTCTTACCAAATCCTTTAAGATAAAGTCCCAAATATGGATGTTGCTCTTTAAAGAAAACATCGAAGGTAAAAGCTTCACTACACTCTCCAACTTTTTGTTTTAACTCATTAAGAATGGGAATAATCCTCTGTTCTAATAAAACGTTAGCCTCTACATATGGTGCATGATACTCTGGTATATAAATTGTAATTTCACCAACATTAGATGTTTCTGAATAAATATCCTCATTGAATTCTTCTCTATAAGAACATTGAATTATCACACCATCAATATTTAGAGAGATGTCATTAGCATTTTCTGATATTATTGTGTTGTTCTCGCCAATATCCTTTATGAATTCTTTTATATTGCTAAAGGTAGATAAATTAATTGACGTACCTTTATATCTCCCATCTAAGGACCACGCAATTTGTCTGTTTCTAAGTATTACTTTTGATTTATATAAAAACCTTTGAAACCTCTTGGATAGATCTTTCAGCGTTACTATTGACCCTATTAATGTAATAATACTGGTAATTGTAACAAACCAATTTTCAATCAAAACCGAATATATGTTATAAATAATTAATGCACTTACAACCGCAACTATTATCAACACTATCCAATAAAGGACATTTATATATGGTCTAATGATGGAAAGCCTCTTCATCCTTACCACCTCTTTCCCAATAACGGATTATAAAACAAAGAAAACACTACCCTAAGCCCGCAAATAGCTAATTAAAGTAGTGTTTCCTTCGGTGAACCATTATGGATATTCTGATAAGTTTAACTTACCATATTTTACAAACCTTGTCTATTTCTCATTCTTAGGTATTAGCCAAAGTGAAGCTCACGATGGCAATTTGGACAAACTGCTATAGCATTTTCAACTGTGTCCTCTCCCCCGTCAGCAAGCCTCTTTATATGATGTACTTCCAGATAAGGAGTTCCATCGGATGCTCGAAAGAAAGGAGCTTCTTTATTACATTTTTCACACACTCCATTTGCCCTAATTAGCACTTCTGCAATAACATCTGGATTTCGTTTGAACGCTCTGGTCTTCACTTCAAAACTCTCTGGAACGGGGTTTAAGTGATTCTCTAATCGCTTTCTTCTTTCTATTTCACTATCCTTCTTAGACTCTTGTACTTTCTTATATAAATCTCCATAAATATCATCTGTTGTGTTTAACTCATTAAGCATATTAGTTATAATATGATAATGCTCTTCCTCTAACTCAAACAGTGTCCCCCTATGAAAGTTTACTGGATTACATTCTTCCAAATCTTTGGATCCTTTCATAGAATTGATAGTTAAATAGACCTCAAAGTCCTTTATCTTCTCGAATTCAATAATTAATTCTGCATTGTCCTCATATTTATCAATGACTTTACAAATCGCCGTAATAGCTTTTACATCTCCTGTTTCATATGCAACTACCAAATCATCTACCTTTATACTCTTAAAGCAATTCTCATTCTTTCGCTTATTGCCATTAGGATTCAGATTGGAATATTCTTGGCTTCTACCAACCTTCAAGTCTGAAAAAGACCAATCATACTTAGTTGAGTCAACGTTGAGCCAGTAATAACTCTTCTTAGGTCTAAACTCTTGGAGTATTACGTATTCTCCTCCACCTACACGTTCAAAATATCTTTTATAGGTTGGACTATGTGTATTTTCGCTCGCATTTGATAGAATTACCCTCATGTGATTTTGACTTGCATCAATCCCATTATTCTTACAATATGCCTTTACCTTCTCATATGTAATTGGTTCGATTATGTCACCATTTAAGACACCTTTAACAATTTCGTATCCTAATCCATCTCCATGCTTAGCCATTTTATTCTCCTATCTATTACTTTTCATAAAATCTAAATACTGTTTTACAGCATTATGTAAAGAGTGAGTACCTTCATACATCGACTTAAAACCATTGCTTCCCTTTATTTCAATAGAATGTTTAGGACTTATACCTTTATTCGCTTCCTCCATGCTATAACTCAACCTTTTCATAAGCGAGCTACCCCTGTCATCCCAAAAATGTTCTGCAAGATCTCCTTCATGTTTTTGTACTCTTCGACATCTTGAAATACAATCAGCGATGACCCTCTGGTTATTTGACTTATTCATTAAATAAGATCTGAACTCCTCTTCATGTCTTAATACAATTTTAGTAGCCATTTGTTCCCCTCCCATTCTAAAGAAATAATAACACAGGATTTTACAGTCTGGTTTTAGCAAATTCAGTGGCTATCATTAGTGGTTAAACAATTATGATTTATAGTCATCAACAATAACTACTAACTAAATACGGTTACAATTCTGCCAACTTTTATGAAGGATGAAGCGTTTAAATATATATCCAGTTTGATTTTCCGACTTTACAAACTGTCTTCACACCTATCAATATCACACTGTATGGTGTTACTTCTTTGGTACTCTTGCTCGAACAATAACATTTTCTGCGGATTTATGTGAAAAGTATTTCTCCCCATTTTCCTCCCATACTTTGTCAACAATAATCGCATATTCACTTATATCTTTTAATATTACGATTTGTCCTGCAAATAGCTCTCTGTCTGTTTCTATCAACGTACCATGCTCCCCATCAAAACGATATTGAAAAACAAAGGCAAGATCATCATATGTTTTGCGTAATGGATGATATAGTAACATCTCTAACAGCTCCCTTTATATTATTTTGAAATTTAAAATAATTTTAATTCCTATTTAGAAGACAGTAACAAATTTTTAGCCTTATTATGACTGCACTTCGCAAATGGATTGTAGATTCGGCGTTCTTTATTTAGATACGAAATATTTATTTCTATCCCTCGATGTTCTACATTCTTACTTTGATAGAGATTATTCAACTCATCTTTTAGCTCTTTTAATAAGGGATGTTTTCTAAACTTTATTTCATCATTGAGGATTTTATCAATATGATTAACATCCGAATACACTTGAACTTTCTTACAATTATAATCCATATATTTCTGAAAATGTGTTAAAGCAAAAATGATTGATTTCAGTTCACCATATATGCTTTTATCTGCTACATGATGACTTGGATATACTAACTGTCGTTTCACAATAATATTAGCATTACTTACATATGTACAAGCCACCGCCATAAGCCTTTTATCTACATTCATCGAGCTATCGCAGTAAACATAAAGGCTATCTCTGGAGTAATACTCATTATAAACTCTCTCTTTTAATTCTTCTGCAACAGTTGCACTATTTCTAACATTTTTCCAAAAATCTGGTTTATTTGTCCCCTTTGGATTTCCTTTGGATTTCACTTTGACATCTCCCTATTTTGATTTCTGATTTTTTAATTAATAGAACTATCATCTTTTCAGCGTTTGGTAAAAAATAAATTACCACAAAAAAAGAAGCACTTTTTTCACCCAACATTAGGTGCTGTAAAGAGCTTCTTTAAGCGTTTATGTAATTTGTGTTTTTCGATTTTGGGATTCATATACTTTCTCCTAATCATCAAGTATTTCGGTTCTACCTTTTGATAACTAAGTAAACTACTTCACACAACGAAGTTACTTATCATTATTATCTACTAAAATGCACAGACCTTTTTTCCATAGGGTTCTTGGTTTCGTTTTTCCTAAATGTTTTAGTAATTGTTTATTTGCCTCTGATACTTTATATTCAACGTCACACGACATTGGTCGCCAACTTAGATTTTTATGCTCCTGGTTCATTAACTACGATAAGCTCAAATGGATCATCAGGAGCTTCCTCAACTAATTTCAATTCGTATTGTTTTTCGCAGGTCCAGTTATCACATTGACCCCAATGATGGAACTGCTTTTTTTTATCTAAATAGTAATATCCGACTATACCTTTCCTACAACATGGACAATTAAATAAAGCATAAGCTATACAGTATAATTGTTTCATTAGAATCCTCCTCTAATGGGAACATATGAATTTGATTCAATTATACCAAACTAAGAACGCTCGTTCTAAATATCTTTTACAAAATTTACTAATATAGTTATGAAACAAACAAAAAAGAATTACTTATGTATAATCTTGCAACGAATAAGATTATTTTAAGATTCGGCTATCTTACCCCAAAAATTAAAAAAGAACCGAATGGCGTACCATCTGTACGCTAATCGATTCTTATATTATTCAGCCAATTTGTGACCGTAGGTAATCTTCAAACACTTCATTTTCCGATGTTATTTTATTCGTAAGTGTTTGAATATCTGCCTTATCAAGTTCCATATACGCTTGGTGAATTAAGAAATAAATCTCCTCGATTAGTTCTCGCAGATCCTTCTCCTTCCATAATAACTCCATACATCTTTCATATTGATCAAGATGATTACTTATAGTCAAATAGAAATCAAAATTGGATTTAAGTGTAGAATTTTCTAATAAGATCTTTAAAGGGCGAATTGAAAGAATTGAAGGCACTGTGGAGAAGTAGTTGGCTGATTGTAGTAAAATCATGTTGTCATGCGATAAGAGTCTTACTGCGTTTTCAACGTTCTTAACTGCTGAAAATAACTTGGGATAAAGAGTGAAATCTGGTTGTTGAGATGCTTTTTCTAATATTGAATTGTTCATAAATAGAGGTCTCCTTGGGGTTTAAGTTTGTGGTAAGCGTCAGATGGGAGTGCGTGGAAGAAGGTAAGCACATCTTTTGAGGAAGTTCATCTATCGCTTGTGTAATTATAATACAATGGAAATAAGATCAAGGCAATAGCTTAGATGTCGTACCCCTGCTTTACCCCCTTTTTCCATAATAATAAGAATCGAGATGACGTACGGTTGATACGTTCCCGATCTTCTTATGAGCCTAAACATTCTCTCAATATTCCAACTGTCACTCCAAACTCTCTGCTAATACTTTGAATTATATTAGAAGAAAACATCTTGACATCATCCAAGTGAACCTTTAATCGCTCGAATAATTCTCAACGCTTCCCTATTTCGTTTAATCATTTTTGTTTCTCCTGTAAAACGAGTAACCTTTTTAGGAACAATTTTTTTAGGGCGTTTTATATCCTTCATCGACTCTTCCCCCCATTCTCTATCAGTAAATTTTTTAAACAATTGTCTCGTTACCATAAGATAATTAACATTATTCACCCTTTTATCTACTGTAGCCCAAATTGGTATTAAAGTACAAGTTCATGAAGGGCTCTGTTTATGTTGAACATAATTATAATGGGACATCTGCACAGTTCCTTTTTTAAAAAAGAATATGTGGATAAGTTGGAGAAAAAATTTCTATTCATCATTTCCAACTTAAATCATTGATAAATCTCGCTTTCTCCCCTCTTTTAGTTAAATAAGATCTAAGGTCTTTATTTGATGAAAAAAAGGAACCGATATGACTTACCAACGGTACATTTCCGACTCTCCTTCTGATAACTACATATATGCCCTTTTACATATACAAAGCTCATAAATTCATGCTTTATCTCTTTTTTCCATCTACCTTTGCTCTACTATATATAGCCGTAATATTACTCTTCCATCGTTCCATTCCATCTCTAATCCCCCTCAATCCCTTCTCCATCTAAGTCTCACGCCTTTTCCCACTTCTTTTTCCCACTTTTCATCTGTAATAGTAACCTTCCCTAAAATCACGCCTTTTTTTTCTAATTACCCACCAATAATTAAGGGATTCGCAAACGTAAATTGGAATTAAAACCTTCCATAATAGAGAGTAGATGTAAGGGCTAAGTAAAGAGTAGAAATAAGGATTAAGGGATTATCATAAAACTTATTCCTGCTTCACTCACAGATTATCCCCATTTTAGACCGATGGTCTTTCTTTTTCCTTCCCCTTTTCCCTACTCTGTGTATATCCTGTTGGTATTTCGCTCTTTTTCTCACGCTTTCTTCCCGCTTCATCTTCTTTATTCACAGATTATCCCCTATTTCCTCACGCTCTTCCTCGCTCTTTTCATCCCTGCTCTCTTTCTATGCAAAAAAGACCGAAGGTCTGCTGATCGAAATCAACGTTCCTTCGGTCTTTCACTTGATTAATTTTACAGTAGAATAATAGTGGTCTACATACATATCGCCATGCTCCCTCTTCCCGTTAGGGAAGGTTACTATTCCATTATGGAAGGTTTTAATTCCATAGGGAAGCGTAACATTGCGGGGAGACACGACGACGGAAACTTCCCTTTCTATATTATTCAACAGTAACTGACTTCGCAAGGTTACGCGGCTTATCCACGTCACAGTCACGGTGAAGTGCAGCATAGTAAGAAATCAGCTGCAATGGTATTACAGAGATAAGAGGTGTTAAAATTTCATTCACTTCAGGAATGACGAAACGGTCGTCTTCCTCTTGGAGTCCCTTCATCGAAATGATGCATGGGTTTGCTCCACGGGCTGCTACTTCTTTCACATTACCGCGGATACCCAGGTTAACGGCTTCCTGTGTTGCAAGAGCGATAACCGGTGTGCCTTCTTCGATCAGGGCGATGGTTCCGTGCTTCAATTCTCCGCCGGCAAAACCTTCTGCCTGGATGTAGGAAATCTCTTTCAGCTTAAGAGCTCCTTCCAGACCAACATAGTAGTCAAGGTGGCGGCCGATGAAGAATGCGTTGCGGGTTGTAGCCAGGTAGTCACGGGCAATCGCTTCGAATTCTTCTTTCTGTTCGCAAAGGGCTTCCATAGCTGTTCCAACAATTCCAAGTTCATGGATCAAGTCAAACTTCGGCTTGATTCCTTTTGATCTTGCTGTTACATCGGCAAGGATGGAAAGGACCGCAATTTGGGCAGTATATGCTTTTGTGGAAGCAACCGCAATCTCAGGGCCTGCATGAAGCAGCAATGTATAATCCGCTTCACGGGAAAGAGTTGAACCAGGCACGTTTGTGATTGTAAGTGACTTGTGCCCAAGCTCCTTGATTTGCACAAGAACCGCACGGCTGTCCGCAGTTTCTCCACTTTGAGAGATGAAGACGAATAAAGGTTTTTCAGAAAGCAAAGGCATGTTGTAGCTGAATTCACTTGCTACATGCACTTCAACTGGAATCCCAGCGATATTTTCAATGAACTGTTTGCCAACCAATCCAGCATGGTAGCTTGTTCCAGCTGCAACGATATAGATGCGGTCGGAATCATTCATTGCAGAAAGGATATCCTGGTTGATTTCCAATTCCTGATCATCGTTGCGGTAAGCACTGATGATCTTACGCATAACCGCCGGCTGCTCGTCAATTTCTTTAAGCATGTAGTGCGGATATGTTCCCTTTTCAATATCGCTTGCATCCAGTTCAGCAGTGTAAGGCTCACGAGAAACTTCATTGCCTTCCAGGTCATGGATTGTCACTTTTTCTTTTGTGACGATAACTGTTTCTTTATCCATCAATTCAACATACTGATCAGTCACCTGAAGCATTGCCATTGCATCACTTGCTACAACATTGAAGTCGTCTCCAAGGCCAACAAGCAGCGGGCTTTTGTTCTTCGCAACGAAGATTGTTTCGTCATTTTGATTATCAAGAAGCGCAATTGCATATGATCCTTTAAGAAGCTTAAGCGTTGAACGGAACGCTTCTTCTACAGTGTTTCCTTCGTTCACTAATTTTTCAATCAATAGAACGATGATTTCTGTATCTGTATCGCTTTTTAAAGTATATCCTTCAAGATACTCACGTTTTAAAGCGGAATAGTTTTCGATTACTCCGTTATGGACAAGTGTGAAACGCTCACTCGTTGACTGATGTGGATGAGCATTGACCTTGCTTGGAGGACCATGAGTCGCCCAGCGCGTATGGCCGATACCTGTATTGGATAGGACAGTTTCATCCACATTATCCCGAAGATCCGCAATGCGTCCTTTTTCTTTGAAGACATGGACCCCATCAGCATTTTTCACGGCGATTCCTGCAGAATCATATCCGCGGTATTCCAGCTTTTCAAGCCCTTTTAATAAAATTTCTTTCGCATCATTATTTCCAATATATCCTACGATACCACACATAGTTTCTAGTTCCTCCCTGTTTGACAAGAGGGCAGGAAGCACGGGGGCCTCTTGCCCCCTTATCTCTGATTATAAATTTTTGCATTTCCTTTCTTTTGTCCACTGAGTTGCCTCGGTGATTTGAGAAAGAAATTGACGGCTCTGCTTCAAGCCGGGAGGCATCCGCCGAATCATCGATGAACCTCCACCTCGTCAACTAAACCATCCTTCGTTCGCGGTCTAGTCCTGGCGCTTTTTAATTATTTTACTAACATCTATCCTCCTAAGTACATGAATAGTTCTAGATTACCCATTTGAGAATCAAAAACAGGATAATCATACAATATCTTGAATGAATCCGTCAACAAAAATTTCTGCACAAAAAAAAGAAAGGCCTCTTTGTCAAATGCTTACTTCATTTTCCCGACACAAGATTGATTAAACATAATGAGCAGCAAAAAAAGAGGTATAGTAAGAAAATATGCATAAGAAGTCCAAAAGGTCCCTCTTATGCATACCCAATTCTTTATCTTATTTCAGACCCATCTCTTCCTGAACAACCTGGGCAATTTCATCGACATATTGATCACACAGCTCTTCTGTAGGTGCTTCTGCCATTACCCTCACAAGAGGTTCCGTACCGGACGGACGTACAAGGATTCTTCCGTTTCCGTTCATTTCCTCTTCGACCTTCTCGATCACTTCTTTGACTTTGGCGTTATCAGTTACATGATACTTATCTGTCACTCTGACATTGACCAGCTTCTGCGGGAATTTCTGCATTTCGCCTGCCAGTTCAGATAATGGTTTTCCAGTCAATTTCATAATATTGACTAACTGGATCCCTGTTAACAGGCCGTCACCTGTCGTGTTGTAGTCGAGGAAGATGATATGCCCTGACTGCTCCCCGCCGAGGGAGTAATTGTTCTTTTTCATTTCTTCCACTACATAACGGTCGCCAACAGCTGTTTGGATACTCTTGATGTCGCTGGACTCCATCCCTTTGTGGAAGCCGAGGTTGCTCATGACAGTTGAAACAACTGTTGACTGCTTCAAGCGGCCCTCGGATTTCAAGTGCTTGGCACAGATGAACATGATTTGGTCACCATCTACGATATCTCCGTTTTCATCAATCGCGATCAGGCGGTCTCCATCACCGTCAAAGGCAAGGCCGACATCCGCTCCTTTTTCTTTCATCAGCTGTGCCAGTGCTTCAGGATGAGTGGACCCAACTCCATCATTGATATTCAGTCCATTAGGAGAAGCTCCCATTGTGACAAGGTCTGCATCCAGGTCTGCAAACAGATGGGGTGCCAATGAGGATGTTGCACCATGAGCACAGTCGAGGGCAATCGTAAGCCCTTCGAATTCTTCATCCACTGACTGCTTTAAATACTGAAGATACTTTTGACCGCCTTCAAAGTAATCGCTGACTTGTCCCAGATCAGCGCCGATCGGACGCGGCAGGCTGTCTTCCTCCTGATCCAGAAGGTCTTCGATTTCTTTCTCTTGGTCGTCTGAAAGTTTGAAGCCATCAGAACCGAAGAACTTGATTCCGTTATCTCCCACAGGATTATGCGATGCAGAGATCATGACCCCTGCCTGTGCGTCAAGGGCTTTCGTCAAGTAGGCCACACCAGGGGTTGAAATGACTCCAAGGCGCATAACTTCCGCGCCGATGGAAAGCAATCCGGCTACCAAAGCGCCTTCCAGCATATGGCCGGAAATCCTTGTGTCGCGCCCAATCAGGATTTTTGGCCTGTCGGCATCCTTGGTCAGTACATATCCGCCAAACCTTCCCAGTTTAAAAGCCAACTCTGGAGTCAGCTCTGTATTAGCAATTCCTCTTACACCATCTGTCCCGAAATACTTTCCCATTGATATCGCTCCTTAAGTGGGCTTAAAGATATATAATTAAGCCGGTATTTTCTCTTGTATTTGGATTGTAACTTTATTGTTCGTCAATTCCCATTCGATGTCTTCAGGTCCCTCGGCTTTAACTTCGATTTCATGCTCACCGGGGGCCAGTCCTGTTACATTTGCAAACAGCGAGAATGATTCAGAGTCCACGGTGTCGAGCTGATCCTTAAAACCCGAAACGGTTATATCGACTGTACCGGATTCGGGCTCAATGAACTCGTACTCCATGTCCTCCTCTGCACCTTCAAGCGTTATGGTATTCCCCATGACTGTCTTCTTTTCTGCTTCTTTCAAATCTATCTTGACTTCCACTTCCTCAGGCGTCGTCTGATTTACCCCTTCCGGAAGTGTAAGCGGCACCTTAATCGTAGTATCTTTCTTCACGTCGCTTAGGTCCACTTCCGCAGTCAACTCATTTATGGATTGCAGCAGGGTATCCCTTCCAAAAACGGTTACTTTCTTGGGTTGAACGGTTATCGCTTCCAATTCCAGACCGTCAGGAAGTTCTCCTTTTTGGTTGACTGCGACTGTGACTTCTTTACTTGGATTGATAACCTCAATCGTCACATCAACTGTCTCTGGATCTATCGCAACATCCAATTTATTATAATCTCTATCAAGCACCTGGACCCTGGCTTCCCTTGTAAGGGTTTCATTAATGCCGCTGTCCACTGCCGGAGTGGCAACGACATAAGCGATTTGCTCTATGACATCCTTGGCCCCGGTAATTTCAACTTGCTTTGGTTCGACTGTCACACTTTCCGTTTCAAACCCTTCAGCCAGGAAAGCTTCGTTGAATTCAGGTTCCACTGTGAATTCTTCAGTGATTTTTTCCTGAATGGAGACATTGGCAAAAGAAGGATTAAGCTTCACCTTGAGCTTATCGGAAATGCCTTCAATTTTCAGTTCGACCTGATGATCGCCTATACCCAGGTCATTCAAATCCGCATAGACATGAAAATCCCTTAAAGTCTTTGCGGATGTCACAAGGTTCTTGGGCCCTTCCACCTCTAGATTCACAGTTTCGGGAACCCCGCTTACAAACAAGTTCTCACTGTCGTAAAAAACTTCGACAGGAACATTTTGGATGGTTTCCGTGTTCGACTGCGGATTGCTGCTTTCGCTTCTCTGCACAGCCAGCTCGTCAAAGTTGACAGAAGCATAGAGAACAAAGGCCAAAAGCAATCCTACAATACGCATAAACCAGCGGCTCTCGAAGAATTTATCCATTGTCTTTCTTCCCCCTCCAGCTCCATTTTGTAGAGGAAGCATTTGCTTTTTCACCTATCAGCTCATGCCCGAGGATCAATTTCAAGTCTTCCACAGATACATTCCGCTTCAAATCACCGTTCAAAGTGACCGAAATATTTCCGGTTTCTTCTGAAACAACGACTGTAATACTATCAGTGACTTCACTGATTCCCAATGCTGCCCTGTGCCTCGTCCCAAGTTCCTTTGAGATGAACGGGCTTTCTGACAACGGCAAATAACACGCAGCCGCTGCAATCCTTCTCTTTTGCAGGATGACAGCACCATCATGAAGCGGAGTGTTGGGAATGAAGATATTGATCAGCAATTCCGAAGAAATCCTGGACTGAATCGGAATACCTGTTTCTATGTATTCGCTCAACCCTGTTTCCCTTTCGATGGAGAGAAGTGCACCTATTCTCCTCTTGGCCATATAACTGACAGCTTTGCCAATCGCTTCGATCATATTGGCCTGCTCTTCTTCCTCCTGGTTTCCGCTCCTTGAGAACAGCCTTCCCCTTCCCAGCTGTTCAAGTGCTCTCCGGAGTTCCGGCTGGAAAATGATGATGATGGCCAGGATCCCCCAGTCGATGGCCTGGTCAACCAAAGATCTCAGAGTATCCAGTCCAAGCAGGCCGCTCAGCACCCGTACGATTATGATGACAAAAATACCTTTCAACAGCTGAACGGCTTTTGTCCCTTTGATTAGCATTATTAATTTGTAGATGACAAACCATACAAGGAGTATGTCAACGATGTCCGAGGCATAATCCAGTACGGAATAGTTTGAGTAAACATCAAAAAACGGCATAGAGTATCCTCCAATAGAAGTGATCTAAAGGGATAGCCGTGAAAATGGCTATGTAATTAGTAACTTTATTATTATATCACAAAGAACATATACACACTGAATAATAAGAGACCATACAAGTATAAAGAAACAATGGCTTACCATCCAATAATCATTTTTTCCTAAAATCATTAATTTTCATACTCACCTTATAGGCTCTTGCTCTCATGCTGATTGCTGCTATTCGATTTATACCATGAGTTTCAACATTCAACAAGCATGGCAAGCAGGAAAAAGGGTTCAGGTTGTTGGGCTTTTTCAGCGGATGCAGCCATCCACTGGCAATGCTTATAAAAAAGGACCGCCCAAGGGGATACCCCTTGAACAAGTCCTCTTTTTCCTTATATACCCTCAGGTTGTTCCTCAAACCAGTCCAGCGTTTCTTTGAATCCTTTTTTAATTTGATACCATAACCATTCAAATGCCGCATCGATTTCTTTAATTTCTCCGGTGACACTTCCTGCCGACGCCATGTACTGGCTGCCATTGATGACGGTTATATCCCCATTGACCTGCCCTTCAACCTTTACATCACCGTTTTTCACAGTGATGTTCCCATCGATCACTTTCCCCTTGGGAACAATTACCGTGTGGTCTTGTACAATTAAATCAGGCTGCTTAGTAAAGGAAAACTCGTCATTTTGGTTCCAGGAGGAAAAAAGACTTCCGATCATCAGTACAAAAAACAGGGAAGCAGCTGTCAATAACGGATGATGCCTCAGCCAGCGCTGAGCACCCACCTTCTTCTTCTCCTTAGGCAGACTGGCCATGACCTTGCTCGTGAAGTCTGCAGGCGCCTGTATATGTGATGTGCTTTGCACAAGTGCTATAGATTTTTTCATTTCATGGAAAAATTGCTGACAGTCCTCACACCTTTGAAGATGTTCTTTCAATTTTCTTTCATGGTCTTGTGAAATTTCCCCATCTAAATATTCATGGATATACTCTTCATATTCTGCAGAACAACAAGATTTCAAAGGCTTCACACCCTTTCCTACATGTTTCTTAATTGTTTTCTGAGAGCTTCCCGCCCTCTATGTATCCTCGTTTTCACCGTACCCAGGGGCAGGTCAAGAATCTCACTGATTTCCTGAAGTGATAATTCATCAATATACTTCAGGACAATGACTGACCTGTATTTATCCGGCAGTTTCAAGATCTGCCGTTGGATTTCTGCCTGAAGTTCCATTTCTTCCACTTCTTCTTCCGGCAGCTGCCCGTCTGCGGCTATTTGAGAATACATTGTTAAACCATCTGTTCCTGTAACTTCAGCATCGAGATAGTAATCCGGTTTCTTCTTCCTGATTCGGTCGATGCACAGATTCGTCGCAATCCTGTACAGCCATGTTGAAAACTTCCGCTTTTGATTGAATGTATGAATATTTACATAAGCCCTTATGAAAGCTTCCTGTGAAATATCCTCGGCTTCATGGCGGTTGCCAAGCATACGGAAACAAATCTGGAACACTTTATCTTTATAAAGTTCGATTACTTCAGCAAATGCGTCTTGATCGCCTTTCAGCACCTGCTTTATTCTTTTATTGACTAGCGCATCCATTTTATACCCCCGCTCTATGCGGCTATACATATATACGAACGTATAGCAAAAAGGTTTCAATTATTTTTATCTATTCTATCCTAACAAATTTTTGAAATAAAATGTTTAGATTTTTTTAATTAAGGGTATAAAAGAACTAAATAAGACCGGAAACGAGGTAATTAGTGTGGGGAGAGCTGAATTACTCAAACAAATAGAAGAACATAGAAGCCGTATGGTACAGTTGGCACTTCAATCATCATTTGCGAACGAGCGGGTCGTGCAAATCAGTTGCGAGCTTGACAATCTGTTAAATACGTTTCAGCATAAGGCCGAAAAACAATAAAAGCAGCTTCCCAAAGGAGGCTGCTTTTTATTAGGCTCTTTTCGCCATTCAATATTAATTTCAAATAATATCCTGTTAAAAGAGATGTTCTTTCTTTTATCGAGAGTAAGATCTTGAATACAGGCGCTTTTTCCTAAAGCAACAATATATTCGAAAACAGTCTTTTATTATTATAGTAACTTCTCGCCGAATAGGGACCCCATCAGCGCAACAGCAACTGATGCTGTCCTGTTCTTGTCGTCCAGGATCGGATTGACTTCCACAAATTCCGCGGAAGTGATAAGGTTTGACTCAGCCAGCATCTCCATAGCCAAATGGCTCTCACGGTAACTGATCCCGCCCAGAACCGGTGTCCCGACACCAGGTGCATCACTCGGGTCTAACCCATCCAGATCCAGTGACAAGTGGACACCGTCGGTTCTATCTTTCAAGTAGTTAACCGCTTCCTCCATCACCTTCGTCATGCCCATACGATCCACCTCATGCATTGTGAACACCTTAATCCCGCGTTCCTTGATTAACTCCCTCTCACCTTCATCCAAAGAGCGGGCTCCAATGATAACGATGTTCTCCGGTTTCACCTTGGGTGAATAGCCGCCAATGCTTGTCAGGCTTTCATCACCAATACCCAAGGATACGGCTAGGGGCATCCCATGGATATTCCCTGATGGTGATGTGTCACTAGTGTTAAGGTCTCCGTGCGCGTCATACCAAATGACCCCAAGGTTCTCATAGTGTTTGGACACTCCGGCAAGCGTTCCGATTGCAATGCTGTGATCTCCTCCGAAAACCAGCGGGAAGTCTTTGCTTGCAATCACCTCATCGACTTTATCAGCAAGTTTCAAGTTCCCCTCAGCAACCGCTTTCAAATTTCTCAATGTTGAATCTGATGTATGTACTCTCTCCGGCTGGGCAATCTCAATGTTACCCAGATCATTAATTGAATGGCCCAATCTCTCTAATCTCTCTGCCACCCCTGCGTACCGGATCGCACTGGGACCCATATCTACTCCACGGCGCATCTGCCCCAAATCCATCGGCACGCCAATAATTGAAATATTCTTCTTCATATCAGTTCCTCCTCATCCATTACTACCTCCATTGTAACGAACAAAACCAAGATGACTCAACCGGACAAGATGGTGTATATATATTCAAAAGCGGAGGGAGCCTGTCCAGCGGCGTACAAACTTGACCGCCTCCGCATGAGATAAAGGAATCACGAAGAGCGCCAGCGATTCGATGATGACTTATCGGAAGGAGGAGGAGGGAAGTTTGCTAGACGCTAGGCTCCCGGAGCTGGACTATTCAAAAGCAGAAGCGGGCGTTAAGCACAGTACGGATTGGAGGGCTTCTGAATGAGATAAAGGAATCACGAAGAGCGCCAGCGATTCGATGATGACTTATCGCAAGGAAGAAGACCGAAATCCGCTAGGCGCTGCCCGCTGGAGCTGGAC
>NZ_QXIR01000052.1 GCF_003581585.1 Bacillus salacetis | reverse complement strand
ATCTGCCTTCACAGTTCGGGACTTTCACCCTATAGATTGCACCCATGCCAGGCGCACAATAAAAAGAACGAAATCATAATTGATTTCGTTCTTTCACTAATAAATATTTTATTTATCTGTGTTTCTGCAAGGCTCTTTTCGTAAACTTTGCTGCTATTCAATATAAATTTCAACTAATATCCTGGTATATCATCGTAAAAACCCCCGGTGAGAAGGAAAGAAAAGAGCTGCTCGTTCTTCTTTTTCGAGATTATAACCTTTGTCCCGAAAGCAGCAATATATGCGAAAACAGCCTTCTGCTATGATCCACTATAGTTCTGATGCCAGGATAACTTCTCCTTGAGGCAGCTGGCTGTCAGGATCTGGTTCATGAGAAACCGCCACCATATCCCAGTCGGTGTTCTCATAGTTTTCATTGAAGTTGAAGACGACTGAACCTTTTCCATCTTCTATCGTAAAGGTACCGGCCCGTTCGGGTTTCTCATCCTTGATCAGCCAAACCTGGTACACTTCATCATTTTTTAATTGCTGCAGTTCTGAAGCCTGGACGACAAGTTTGGTTTCCTCTCCCTGCTTTATGATACTGGCTGTTCCCCTGGCACTGCCTTCTACCGCAGCCAGCTCAGCATATTTCATCACTTGGTCAATTGAATCCTCCACTTCTGCAATATCCCGCTGCTCATCCATCTGGGTGAGGAAATATGCATTCCCAAGAAGGGACACTGCCAGCAGAGCTGCTGCAGAAGGAAGCAGCCACTTATTTCTTTTTCGGGCGGCAGGATGGGAAGACTCACTGTTTTGATCCTCATCCTTCAATATACCGGCGAACACCCTGTCTTCCATTCCAGGAGGGGGAGCTACAGGTTCAGATGCATACGGAAGATAATCTTCAAGTTCACGAAGCTGCTGAAGTTCTTCCCTGCATTCACTGCAGTCTGCCAAATGCTTTTCAAAACGTGCCTTATCAAGATCTGTTAAATGTCCATTGTAATAATCCAGCAATTGATCGCATTGTTGTTCTGTCACTTAAAATCCCCTCCCTTCCCTTGGAGACATTGGTGTAGATGTTTTAAAGCCAATCTTATTCTTCCTTTCACTGTACCGAGCGGGGTATCGGTCGATTTTGAAATAGCCTGCTGCGTCTTTCCTTTATAATAAGAAAGATAGACCATCTGCTGCTGATCTTTTTTCAGCAGCTTGATGCACTCCCGGACTGCACTGCCTTTTTCTTTCCACTCAAGGATATCCTCCGGCGTTTCGTGAGTCACCCTCATTGAATCCTTTTCGATATATTCGACAGACTCATGCCTGTTTCGTTTGCGTATAGCGTCAAGGCTGGTATTCCGTGTCATCGTCAAAAGCCAGGATGAAAATTTTCCTTTGCTGTCATCATAGGGAGCATGCTTCTTCCAAAGCTTGAGAAAAACCTCCTGGATGACTTCTTCTGCGATTTCCTTATCTCCTGTCATCTTGTATGAAAACGAGTATACCAATTTTTCATATTTTTGATAAAGCTTCCGCAATGCAGAGGAATCTTTGTTCTGTAAAATCTGTTGATAAAGATCAATATCCTTAAGTTCTTCTGGCATAAAACGCTCCTTCTATTTATATTTGACGTTGATTTAAGGATACCCAACAAGCTGCTGCAACTCAATTGATTACTTAGCTAACGAAGAAAAAGTTCGTTTGGATCACAAAAAGGTTTATCTTTTTTATAGTTTGGGTAAATTATTTGATTTGATTATATAATAATGCCCTTTCGTAAACTTTGTTGAAATTTAATATCTATCACAAAATGAATTTACTGGTAATTCACAGAAAAGAGCTTTTTTCCCTTTTTTGAGGAAAAGACTGCAGGGGAAAAATCCGGCACCTGGGATTTTCCGAAAGCGACTATATATGCGAAAACAGCCTATTAATAAGAAAAAAGGGGCTGGGACAACTAATTTGTCAGCATCCAAAGTCGAATGCTAATTTCACTTTAGATCTAATTAAATTCAAAAAGCCGAACTATTCTAGAATGCTGAGATAGCATTTTTAAAATAGTCTGGCTTTTTAGTTGCTGAAAAGCTTTTGTCCCAGCCTCTCAGAAAGCACTATTGAAAGAACCCATGCAGGATACCAAGCAATGTAAAAATCACAAGGTGATCTCCCGCAGCTATACTAAATGATTTTTTGGATATCAAACCAAAAAGGCTATTTTTCAAGTAAAGCAAAGTCACAAGCATGCCGATAGCCAGTCCAATGGCTCCACCGCCAATCAAACCTGCTGCATCGAGGGAATGGACAAATACACCAACAAAAAATGAACTGATAAATGCCAGAATCACCGACAGGATATATTTAGCTGGTCCTGTACTCTGCCCGTCCCCTTCACTCTTTTTCTTCCCTACTGTAAAGGAATAATATACAGCTCCGTACACTACATAGACGATACCGCCGATCAGTATCCCCATGAAAGACAATTCTCCTGCATCAAACAAATCTTTCTACCTCCCTAACTTCATTTTGGTTCTATGGCCAGACCAATAGCGCGGATCCTGCAGGAAAAGTCGAAGGCATTCCCTCTATTTAAATCGATGAACTCGACAGGATTGCTCAAATATTTATATCCGGACTTCGGGAGCCAGTAGCTGTAAAGTTCGGAGTAGCATTCAATCAACTTCCCCCTCTCCTGATATAAAACCGGTTCCTCAAACTCATATATGACATGAAGGCCGCCTTTCAGAGGGACGGTCTCTTCCCCGCTGTCTTTGATTTCAGAATATGGGACGGACACCATGCAGTCATACCGGCTTTTTTCAGGAGGAGTGATATACGGATTACTCCTTGGAACACCAATCATCATCGTGTCATCCCTAAGGAGCCCTCTGGAATCGGACCAGGAATACAGGTCTTCCCAAACTGAAGGAATCCCCTCAATATAGGATCCAATGTGATATCTATTTATCGTGCGTCCACCTGGGATGGTAACGACTTTCACCCTGTCCAGGTCCAGCCATGTAAAATCAGTATATCCCTGTCCCTGAGGATTTTCTTTCGTATTATTGCGAATGACTTTAGAATTCTTGCTATCTAGATACTCGCGCGGAAAAAGCTCCAGATATCCCCCCTCCCTCCATGCCTTAGGACTGATTCCAAAATTTTCATTGAAAGAATAGGTGAAATAAGAGAGCGAAGAAAAGCCGCAGGTTAAGGCTATTTCTGTAACCGTGCTCCCGGATTCATAGATCAGCTTATGCGCCGCATTTTCGAGCCGCAGCCTTTTTACATATCCGGCAGGCGTTTCCCCCAGGACCTTCTTGAATAGCCTTTGGAAATGATACGGTGAGTAATCTGCTATGCCTGCCAGATGCTCCAGATTCAATTCTTCACTCAAACGGTCTTCTATGTATTCCAAAACCTTGACGATTTGTTTTTCCGATGAAATATCTTTCACTGATTGATCCTCCATTCCCGTATTGAGATCGCATGGATTCATTATACTTTATTAAAAAGGTCTTTATTTCCTAAGATTTATCTTACAGGAGAAAAGGAAAGGCCTAATCCTTCCAATTCTCTTAAATTATTGATTAACCTTCTCGAAAAACCGTTCCAAGAAAGTAACCCCTTTTAATTCCGCCGAAGTCCGGAAATACCTTGCTTCTTGAATGCTTGTTGAAGTTTTCTTGAAATCACCGATGAACCATAGAAAGATGACTGCAGCCTACAGATGTTCGAATTCTGTATTTTGCTATTCTTCTTCACACACAAAAAAAAAATCAGCCGATAAGACTGATTTTCCAATGCTTCATTTCCTCTTGCTCCAATCTGCATTTTCATCCATATGGACAAAGGGAATGTCTGTATCAACTTCCCCGGTAATCCGGCCGAGCTCGATATCTTCGCCTTTCAGCCACTTCCTGAAATCAAACTCTACTGGTTCGCGGTCACCGCCAATGGCGAACCACGCCTTAAGTTCCCTCGGAAAATAAGCCGAAGTATGGATCGTTCCCGCCCAGCTCCCATAGAGGTCGGAAAAGATTCCTTTATCACTGTCATTCAGCAGGCGGAATGCCTCGGATGCATTAGTGACATTATCCTGTTTCTGCTGGATGATCTCGAGCCGGCGTTTGGAATCAACCAAGTGATTGCGGTTTTCCTCCTGCATGATTTCAAAGTGGTTCGTGCAGGCATTGGACTGCCGGACGTGTACACCACGCGGCGATGTCTCCACAACGAAGGTTTCACCTCTCGTATCATGAACGATATAGCTGAAGGAATGGCGGTGCGGAATTTCTTTCAGCATGGAGACCGCCTCTTCGGTATTTGCACATGATTCAAGAATCAACCTGCCGATCATACAGCAGATGAACCCCTCTCCCGGATTCTTTCGATGCATGAAGTTGTATCCGACAGACAAGCCTTTTTCATTCATCCCATCCATTCTTCCTGTCACCCGCTGGCTCGGTCCTATGATGGCATACCCTTGATTATCAGTAGGCTGGTAAAAGGTGTAGCGTCCTTCATAGGTTTTCGGATGGTAATCATAATTCCGGATGAGATAATCCTCACCCGTCATGATTGAACAGCCTGATTTCACGTAATCAACCCGGTAACCTCCGAACTCCTTCAAAACCCTTTCCATCGGCCATTGAAGTGCTTCCTGCAATCCCAGCAGTTCTTCCCAGACACCTGGCGCAAATTTTGTCACAGCTTGTTTCACTTCTTCAACCCCCACTGTGAAACGGGGTTTACGGACTTTCCACTGATTTTCCCTGTTTATTACAGTCAGGGAGTCTTTTATCCTCTCGCCTTGCATATATCCAAAGTCATAGTGTGTTCCGCGAAACTGTATGATATCACTGTAGATTTGTTTCATAGTCAGCCCTCTTTTGCCAAAAACTTTTCCCTTAGAATAAAGGAAAGCAGCCAAGAAATAAAGAAATCCGATTGAGCAGCCTGGCTTGGAACCTCACGACCAGGCGCCTTAGAATTACCTTTTCGTTCAGTGTTTGTTTGAAACATCATTCAGATTTCGCACTGCCATGATGCCGTTAAACTGGGTTTATTCAGGCATCATTGACTGACAAGGTGGGAATGGTGCATTAAAATAAGGTCTTTTCCAACACCATATGGACGAAAGATAAAAATACAGGTACTCGACTAAATCATATTGTTAAAAATAAACAAATTGTAATGAATTTTATATCCCGTCCGTGATTTTTTCAGTATAATAATCTGGAAATTACAGGAGCGGAGGAACAATGTCATGCTTTCCAAGAAGCAATACATTCTTATCATCACCCTGGCTGTCCTGCTGGGAATTTTGACAGCCATCTGGCAGATCCCATTTTGGATGACTGCCATCATGATTTTTTTATCAGTGACTCTCATCGTCTATATTCCGTTTGTCTGGTACATCTATTTTTCCAGCGATATAGAAAGCATCGGGAAATATTTGCAGGAGCGGGCAAGGCAGCCCATCCTCCATTTTTACTACAGTCTTGCCAATTCAGATGACGTGGAAATGGATAAAGCCCTGCTTATTTTACAAAAGAAATATAAATCACCACAGTTGGCAGCAGTCTTTACAGCAGCCCATGCAGCCCACCAAGATACCCTGGCCGATGCCAGGGAAAGCATTCTCCTTATCAAAGACCTTTCCGTCCGCCATTATTATGAAGCCCTGTTGAAGATCGAGGAAGGAAAGCTGGAGGATGCTGGAGATATGATTCACTCGCTTCAGAAGGAGTGGATGAAGGAAACAGTAAAGGCGGAATTGCATCTTAAAAAGGGACAGGTGGATGCTGCCAAAACTCATGTAGAGAAGGCGATAGAGCTGACAAAAGGTATGCAGAAATATTTACTGGTAAAACGGTATAGGTCAAGAGCATGACATCCGGTCCAGCGCAGAAATCAATAAAGAAAGGCTACTCTTAAGGGTTACCCCCTTTCGAGAAGCCTTTTTTTATTTCTTTTCGTAAACTTTGTTGCTATTCAATATAAATTTCAAATAATATCCTGGTAAATCGTCGTAAAAACCCCTGTAAGCAGGAAAGAAAAGAGCTGCTCGTTCTTTTTCGAGAGAAAAACCTTTGAATACAGGGGAAAAATCCGCCACCTGGGATTTTCCCAAAAGCAACAATATATACGAAAACACCCTTCTATTTTTTCTTGATGGGAATCCAGACTTCACAACGGTAATCTTCGCTGTTCACGTCGCCAGGAGGGTATAATTCGAATTCAGGTCCTCCTCCATGCTCATAACCTGTGGATGGAAACCACTCAGAGAAAATCCGCTGCCATACATCCTGGATTGCGTGAGGCATTGCACCAATTGATTCAAAAACGGCATATGTGGCAGAAGGAATTTCTTTCACGTCAAATTCCCCTTGGCCTTTAACTGTCTCTGCTCCGATGAAATAAGTGAACTTTTCGCTGGCATGATCAAACTCCATACATATACCGAGGAGATCGTTTGCCCCTGCCGCCTCAACTATTTCCCTGTCCAGGCCTCTTCCATTTACTTCATCCCATAACTTTGGGATTTCTTTATGGTTTTCACCATTCGACATCGATATCCTTTTCCCGATTCCAGTAACCTTAAAGCTTTCTTTTTCAACAATCCTGTAATTCATTTCCTTCTCTCCTTTTAGTTGAATTTGAAATGAGATTCGGGGGAACGCCTTTAAGGAGACTCCCTTCCCCCTCACCTGAGATGGTGGAATGCCATGAGCTTTTTTGAATGCTTTGGAAAAAGACTCCGGTGTTTCATAGCCATAACGAAGGGCGACATCAATCACCTTTGCGTCCATATTGGAAAGCTCCTGTGCAGCCAGAGTCAACCTGCGCTTCCTTATATACTCTGCCACTGTAAAGCCTGTCAGCATGCTGAACATTCTTTGAAAATGAAATTTGCTGCTATATGTGAATTGCGCAAGCTCCTCCACCTCGATTGTATTTTGAAGATGATCTTCAATATGGCCGATACACTCATTCATCCTAAGAAGTATTTCCATCCCAGCTCCCCCTTGCTTCTTCAGTTTAGCATCCTGCCTACCCACACACCTGTCAGCAATTGCTCACCTCTGACAGGTACCGCAATTCTATTGTTCTGCAGAAACCACGTGACTCCTTCCATAATTTCGAACAAACGGAAGTGAAAATGTCAGCAAAGCTGCGCCCATCTCAACAATCCCACCGAAAACGAAAATTTCCTGCGGGGAAGTCCACTCCATCAGCCACCCAGCTGCTGCCTGGGCGATGGGAATCGATCCAGACATAACGAGAATCATGACGCTGATGACCCTTCCAAAAATCCTTTGAGGGATAATAGTATGGTTCACGCTCGGCGCTATGACATTGACAGCAGTCTCATGCAGACCCATGATGGCAATCAACGTGATGATCACCCAAAGATTCCCTGTAAAACCGATCAGCATGATGAAGGCGCCTTGCAGAAAGCAGGTCAACAGAGTCATATAAGGCTTTGGATTTTTTATGGAAATGACAGAAAACAATACCGCGCCAATAACACTGCCAGCGCCAATGGCTGTGTTCATTAATCCAAAACCTTTAACACCAAAGGCAAGGTCCTCTGCTAAAAACGGGATACTGATAAGTGCCGCTCCCACGGCTGCGTTGGCAAAAAAAGCAAAAACAGCCATTATCATAATGATGGGAGTCGTCAGAAAGTAATGAAACCCACTTTTCACACTTTTCCACATGGTTTCGTTAACTGCCTCTGCCTCATCTGATTCTTCCGTTTTGACAAGAAGAAGCAGCAGCGTAGAAATCAGGAATGTAACTGCGTTTACCATGATGGCAAAATGTGTGCTGCCAACCGCTACGAGCCCGGCTCCTATCATTGGTCCGATGACGGCAGACACATTTCCTGCTGTCATTAAAAGTCCCATTGACTGAGTGTAATGTTCCTTCTCAATGATTCGTGTCCTGAAGGATATTCCCGCCGGCTCTGCGATTGAATCTACCATCCCAAATATTGCTCCGATAATATAGAAAATCCAGTATGCTTCTTTATTTACAAATAACACACCCAAGGCGAGCAATATTATTACAGCTCTCAGCAGATTAGAATGAATAAGCAGTTTCTTTGGATCAATGCGGTCGACAATCACCCCTCCGACCAGGACAAACAATATCTTCGCTGTTCCTAAAATAAACAGATATGTCCCTACCACTGACGGTGAATGGGTCTCCTCAACCAGAAACCATGTCAGCGCTATGACAAAAACGGAATCTCCAATGGAAGATATCCACGTACTGATCCAATAAAACAAGAAGCTTCTATTCTTAAAAATTGATAAACTCATTTTCATAACCTTTTTCCTCCTGTCACCGGTCCCCCTGTTTGATGTTTTAAGGCGGTATCCCTGTTTGTCTATTTGGGCATAAAAAAGACACCTACCCCACGATAGGTGTCTTTCGGCTTTTAAGTTTCCTCCGGATCGACCCTTACGAAGAAACGTCTATAATAAGCTCACCCTGTGCGGTATGCAATGAAACTATTGAATTCCACTTAAAAACGGACAGACTTATCCCGTTAAAAAGAAGAAGATCAAAAATTTTCATTGCGGTTTTACTTACAGGGATACCATTCATCACAGGGTGAACCTCCTTTCGACTATGTATTCATAAAATATTATATAGGTAATTGGTAAAATATGCAATGCTGTCGCGGGTAGCGGGTGAATGTGATTGTGATTCAGGCAATTTTTGCTGTCCATGTGATTTCTGTCGGGATTTTCCCCCTCCGGCGGGATTCGGACTCTTTTCTGCCACACTGACCGATTTCTGTCCGAATTCACCCCGGATTCGGACTCTTTTCTGCCACACTGACCGATTTCTGTCCGAATTCACCCCGGATTCGGACTCTTTTCTGCCACTCCGCCGGATTTCTGTCCGAATTCACCCCGGATTCGGACTCATTTCTGCCACACTGACCGATTTCTGTCCGAATCCACCCCGGATTCGGACTCTTTTCTGCCACTCCGCCGGATTTCTGTCCGAATTCACCCCGGATTCGGACTCTTTTCTGCCACACTGACCGATTTCTGTCCGAATCCATCCCGGATTCGGACTCTTTTTCTCCACTCCGCCAGATTTCTGTCCGAATCCGCCCGGGATTTGGACTCTTTTCCGCCACACTGACCGATTTCTGTCCGAATCCACCCCGGATTCGGACTCTTTTTCACCACAACGTCGGATTTCTGTCCGAATCCACCCGGGATTCGGACTCTTTTCTGCCACTCCGCCGGATTTCTGTCCGAATTCACCCCGGATTCGGACTCTTTTTCACCACACCGTCGGGTTTCTGTCCGAATCCGCCCGGGATTTGGACTCTTTTCTGCCACACTGACCGATTTCTGTCCGAATCCACCCGGGATTTGGACTCTTTTCCGCCACACTGACCGATTTCTGTCCGAATCCTGCTCCCATATTAGAATACAAGCCTGATCACTTCGCCTCGGTCTGCTGCGGAGGGAGATACTTAGTAAAATAGGCTCCTGCAATCAAGAGGATTAACGTGAGGGCCCAGCTGATCAAACCAATGAAATCAAACCAAAACGCAAGCAGATTCACCACGGCAATCAGGTAAAAACAAATCGAAGTCAGGGCCGTTTTGAACCCTGTTATGCCAGCAGCCTTTCTCTTTCTGTACACATAAATCCCTGACACCATCAAGCTCGCAAGTAAAAGGACGGTCCAAACAATTTCATTCAATTTCTCTCTCTCCTTTTCACGATTCGACAAAAATCGGGTAGTGACTGTCACTCATAAGGAACCTCGTTCTCCACCCCGGTAACACCCTTTCTTTTTAGCAGGGCGGTGACCTTATCGAGCTGTTCCTTATGCTGGATGACTACGTAATGGGGCTGGAGCCATTTGTTTTTGATTTTAAAGGCCAGTTTATAACCATTGTCAGCCCGTTCATCAAGACCATAGAGTTCATGCCAGCGGACGATTCTCTCTGTTTCGTAGACTTTAATATCAGAGAAGGGATAGTACCTTGCGTTCAAAATGACCCCATTAGGCAATATAAAAAAATTCCCTCTATGCCGGATGGCACTCAGAATGATGAAGAACAGATAGGAAACCATTATGAACTGGGTATCCAGCCAGTCTGTAGCAAGGACGACACCTAACAGGCTGAACAGTAAGGCCAGAGCTGCATAAGTCCCCCAGTTAACTACTCGATAGGATTTTGATTCTTTGTTGAGCGGCTCCATTTCCAGCCACTCTCCCGGAAGGAGGATTCCTGAGAACTCCTCCTTGCTCTGCGGATACACTGCAGCCGGTGCCGATTCGGCCGCTTTCCTTAAATTGAGGCGGTAACGGACCAAATAATAGATGCCGGATATGAAAATAAATCCAAAAAGCAAGTTTAACATTCATCCATTCCCCCTTTGGTGGTAAAGTCATAAAACATCTTATTACTAATTCACGGATTTCCCCCTCTGAAAGTTTCATCTTTTTTAAAATTTCAGTAGTATTTTCAATTTTAAAGAGAAGCCCTTTGATAAGGCTCCTCCCTTTTAATCTATTATTTCCGCCATCTTCCTGAAAAATAATACAGATTTGTCATCAGGAAGATTCTTCTCGATCCAGCTTAATTCCTTGGAATACATCTCAACAATGAGGTCTGCTGCCTTTTTGTGCTCCTCGGGGTTCAAGTGTTTATAGATTGCTCCTATTTCCTTCAGCTTTTCATCAGACAACAGCGTCCCCAATGCTTTCATTCCCAGCTGGGCCCTTTCAGGATGATACCTGTGAAGGAGCACCTTCGCCATCTTGAACATGCAGTGCTGCAAAACCTCCACACCCCATAGGCTGTTTCCCCTGTTATAGGCTTTCCTGTATTGGAACAGAAACCAAGGAACATCAATGGCCAGTTCATAGAACTCTTCTGGAGATAATAACAAGTTCTGCGTGGCTTCATACTTCTTCATAAGATTATCCGGATCATAGACAACCTTGAAATAGTCTTTTTCCTTGAAATTCTTCTCGGTGACCGTAAACAAATCAACATGAAGCATATCCTCATACACCGCAATGATCTGCGGAGCGATAATGAATATATCGTCATAGAATATAAGTTTCCTATAAGCTTGCAAATGATCGACCCTTCTATCAAGGAACCTCTCTTCATCTTCCTCTTTTACAAGGACATAGAGATCGACATCCGAGTGCTCGTCATTTTCCCCTCTGCCCATGGATCCTTTCAAAAAGACAGCCTGTACCAGCTCATCTTTCTTCAGGCTTTCCGAAATACTATGTACTGCGTTCTCCTGTCTCAACCGGCTCCCCCCTAAAAATGAATATTACGCCATTATATTCCATTTTCAAAGCTGATACAAGACAAATGATGATTCTTATTCATCCGTTCTCTATTTCCTCATAAAAAAAGGCTGTTTTCGCATATATTGTTGCTTTCGGAAAATCCCAGGTGCCGGATTTTCCCCCTGTATTCAAGGGTTTTACTCTCGAAAATGAACGAGCAGCTCTTTTCTTCCCTGCTCACCGGGACTTTTACGACGGTTTATCAGGACTATATTTGAAATTTATAGTGAATAGCAACAAAGTTTACGAAAATAGCCTAAAAAAACGCCCCTGCTGATGAATCCTGGCGTCCTGGCTTTTCTCTGTAATTGCTTAAAGTTCCTGATTTTGCTGGCCTCCATTGAGGGAATATATCCTTTTCCATAAATCTTTGGGTATCACCAACCGTAAATGTATAGCTTCCATCAGACTTTTTTTCTTCATAAAATGATTTTATAATTGTAAACACTTTATCATCCCTCCTAAAGGTACGTTGTTTCAGCTGGAATTTTCAACTGGGGGTGTAACCGGCATTTCTGTATAAATACAAAGTCTCGCTACCACTTCCTCCATTTTCGTAACCATTGCTTCTTCAAAACCAGGTAAAATTATGTTAGAATTCATTATGCACGAATCTCCAATCTATACTTGTTTCTCGACAACTCAAGTATAAAAGACTGGATGATTTCGTGCATTTTTTATATTCGAATTGTGTAAGAATCCCAACAAATATTATAGAACCTAAAAGCAACCCGCCAGTGATCTGGCGGGTTGTTTCTGAATCATTAATAAGGATCTGCTTTGTGCCCTTTATCCGGGGCTCCTTCTGCTGCTTCATTTGCAGCCAGCGAGCCTTGGCCGTATCTTGTTTTTCCGGATTCACGTCCTGGGACTTGATCCAGTTCGACATCTTTCATTTCTTTCATTTCCTTCATTTTTGCTTCAATGCCTTCCTTCACCCGGTACCCGTAGTCTTTGTCTGCTTGGGTGAAGTGGTCGATCATGGCATCCTGGATTTTCTTGTCGCATATCGCCAGCGCGTCGGAAAGGTTCTTGATTAATTCGTCCCGCTCCCAGTCTTCAAGGCTCCGGTATGTGTCGCCCGCCTGGCCATAGTTGTTCGGACGGTCAATAGGTGCCGTCATCGCTGCAGCATTATAAGTGGGGCGGTGAGGTGCCTTTCCTTCCGTACTTGCTTCTTTAAACCCGCCAAGCATGGACGGTTCATAATTGATATGTGGGTTTTCTCCGGATTCGCCGGGATCACGGACATCCATTTGGCCTCGCTGCTGATTTGTGTGAACCGGTGATTTCGGTGCATTGACCGGAAGTTTCAGGTAGTTGGCCCCCACGCGATAACGCTGGGTATCAGAGTAAGAGAATGTTCGGCCTTGCAGCATTTTATCATCTGAAAAGTCCATTCCGTCCACAAGAACGCCAGTACCAAATGAGGCCTGCTCAATCTCTGCATGAAAATCCTTGGGATTACGGTCAAGGACCATGCGTCCCACCGGCAGCCATGGGAACTTGTCTTCCGGCCAGAGCTTCGTATCATCAAGGGGATCGAAGTCAAGTTCATCGTGGTAACCATCCTCCATGATTTGGACGAACAGCTCCCATTCAGGATAATCGCCCCGCTCAATCGATTCATATAAATCCTGCGTAGCATGGGCTACATTCTTAGCCTGGATTGAATCGGCCTCTTCCTGTGTCAGGTTGCGGATCCCTTGCTTCGGTTCCCAATGGTATTTAACCAGAACCGCTTTCCCTTCTGCGTTTACCCATTTGTATGTGTTTACACCAGATCCCTGCATGTGGCGGTATGTAGCTGGGATTCCCCAAGGCGAGAACAGGAAGGTGATCATATGTGTAGCTTCCGGTGTACGGGATACGAAATCAAACATTCTTTCAGGATTCGGGACATTGGAGGCCGGGTCTGCTTTGAACGCATGAATCATATCCGGGAATTTCATGGCATCACGGATAAAGAAGATTTTCAGGTTGTTCCCGACAAGATCCCAGTTACCATCTTCCGTGTACATTTTTACAGCAAAGCCGCGGGGATCACGTGCAGTTTCCGGTGAATCCTTGGCTCCCGCAACAGTGGAGAAACGGACCATCAACGGTGTTTTCTTTCCAGCACCTGAAAAGACCTTCGCGCGTGTATACTTTTCTACTGGCTCATCCCCTGCTTTTCCATAGGTCTCAAAGTAGCCGAACGCTCCTGAACCACGAGCGTGAACCACACGCTCCGGCACTTCTTCCCTGTCAAAGTGGGAGATCTTTTCAATGAAATGATAATTTTCGAGTGTAGCCGGCCCCCGGTCGCCGATGGTCCGGGTGTTTTGGTTATCAAAGACAGGATGCCCCTGCCGTGTTGTCAGCGTATCATCATCCACATGGTTTTCATTGGATTTCTTCATATCCTTGTTCTTATCACCCAATAAAACTACCTCCTTTATAATTTCACTTTTAATGTTATACCCTCTTTCAAATGGGATATTCATGAAATACTAGATTTTTTTGGGTGTTTAAACAGGTGACAGTCACTCCCCGATATATGTCGAACAAGAATCAATTTCGAAGCAATATCGGGAAGTAACTTTCACCAAATGAAAAAGCCAGCTGTGAAAGCTGACTTTTTTTAAGCGGCATTGATTTCTTTTCTTTTTTCCTTTCTTAACTTACGTCCCTGCAAGAAGTAGTAAAGAAGAATTCCCGCCAAGACGTAACCCGTACTGTATGTGTAGAGATCCCCGAGACTTACCTTTGCAGCAGCGAGCCCGACAAGGAAGGATCCAAGTCCGATTCCTATATCAAAAACAGATAAGAACGTGGCAGTCGCCATGGCTGCACGCTTTGGAGGTGATGCCTGGATTGCAATCGTCTGGAACGTCGGAAAAAGGGTCCCCCATCCCAGACCTGCAAAAGCTGCCGCCGTCAGGAACATCACGGCTGAATCCGCTGTACCGAGGATGACCATGCCGGCTGCAAACAAAATAATCGCAGGATAAACGATGAAGTTAGGGCCATGAAGGTCATACCATTTCCCTGTAGTCGGCCTGGAAAGCAAAAGAACCACTGCATAGACAATAAAGAAATAGCTGGCCACATGACTTAGTCCAAGTTCCCCCGCATAAACCGAAACAAAGGAAAGGATCGATGAATACACAATCGCAAAAAACGCACCGGTCAAAGCGATCGGAATCGCCTTCACCTCGAAGATTGCGTCTTTCAGCTTCATAGGCGGAAGATTTCCTCTCATCTTTTTCTCTTCCTTAAGGGAAATCAATAGTCCGGATAAAAGTCCGATGAATGCCGATCCTGCTGCTATTTGCAGCATGGCGTTCACACCCCAGTTCTGCAAGGCTGTCAGCCCAAGAAATGGACCGATGACCATCGCAAAGTTTGTGGACAGGATGAAGTAGCCCATCCCTTCCCCCCGTCTTGAGTGCGGAACGGTCATAGCTGCTATGGAACCTGCTGCAGTAGTTGCCATTCCGAAGCCTATTCCGTGTAAAAACCGGACCACGAGCAATATTCCAACACTGTCTGCCAGGAAGTACAGCAATGTTGCGCCAAAGAATAATAATAAGGAACAAAGAAGAATCACTCTGCTCCCGAATCTTTCAATCCATCTCCCCGAAAAAGGGCGGATGATGATGGCCGAAATCAGGAAGACCGTGATCATCAATCCCGCCTGTGACTTTTCACCGCCCAAATGATCCACAACAAAAATCGGGACCGTCACAAGCAGAAAATAAAATGTCATAAATAAAAAGAAATTACTGATGCTGATGCCGATAAAGTTCCTCGTCCATAACGGAGGTCTTGTTTCATTCATGCTGTATTCCCTCTTTCTAAATCTGTTTTAACCAATCAGTTAAGATATTCTTCAATTCTCCGCGTATTGAAGCCGGAAGTTCCCGTACCAGCTCTTCATTTTTCTCCAGAACAGCCTTCTCCCACAACGGGAAGTGAGCCTTTGCCAGAGCGGTCAAGGAAATGAACTTCTTTCGTTTATCATCCTTGCAGGAAATCTGTTCGATATATCCCTGTTTTAACAGCCTTTGAATAGTCCGGGTCATCGGCGGTGCTTCAACTGCAAGATATTCACACAGTTCCTTTTGTGTCAAAGTCCCTTTTTCCCGCAGAACAAAAAGCACAGACCATTGCGCATTAAAGAGCCCATATGGCTCAAGCGCCTCATTCAAATGCTTAGTCAGCCGCCTTGAAAGCTGATGGATCGAATGAAATAACTCATGTGTAGATTCCATATCAACACCTCAATTCCTACGCTCTAAATAAACCTAAATCAGTATATCACTAATAGTTACCCAGGTAAATATATTGTTTGATTTCTGAAATACACTGAAGGAATATGAGACGAATATACTCCAGTGTTAATAGTGATACTAAACAAAAACAGGATGGTTTATATGTTATTTATGTGGAGTACTATTTTGGTTGGGACTTTCCTGGCATGGAAAATCCCCAAACAACTTTCCCGGCTGGAAATGTATTCTTGTTCACTTTTTTCAATCTATCTGGCACTTCTTACGGATTCATTGCTTGGGGGCAGGTATAAGCTATATGCCTACTTCAAGCCTGGAGTGGAATTAATGGATTACGCAGCGGCACTTGGAATATACCCTGCAGTGGCCATCCTATTTCTTAATCTCTTTCCTTTTAAAAAACAAATGAAATGGAAGCTTCTTTATATTCTGGGATGGACAGTATTCTCACTTATTTACGAGTGGGCATCTGCCGGGCTATCCTCATTTTTCACTTACTCATGCTGGAAAACAATCTATTCCGTGCCTATTTATCCACTCTTATTTATCGTGCAGCTTTTCAACTATCATATTGTCAAAAAATTGATTTCGCATAAGTGATGAGGTATTCTGATGATATTTTTCCTTATACTCGTTTTGTGTTTGCTGGCCATCTATCTGCTTGTTGACAAGAAACTTACGGCCATTGATATGTATACAACAATCTTCAGTTCCCTATATACCGCCCTTGCTTTTGATGCCTTGTTCAAAGGAAAATATAATCTTTATTACTAAGGAAAATATAATCTTTATTACTATGGAAACGACAGCGGAGTGCACTATATCGATTTTTTCATCCGCCTGGGTCTTTATCCATTGACCTGCCTGATCTTTATGAACTTGTTTCCCGTTCACCGGTCACGCAGCACAAAGGTTTGTTTTTTGATTTTCAGCTCCCTTCTCCTTACCTTGATTGAATGGGGTATGCATGGGGTCTCCATAATCAAATATGATGGATGGAAGCTTCAATACTCCTTCTTTAAATATCTTTTTATATTCTTATTGGTTTATATCAATGGCTTTGTCTCAAGCAAACTTTCCAAGGGGAATTCCATGGAATAAAAGCACAGAAGAATTGGCATAATATACCTCATCCACTATTTCGGAGGTGCAATTATGCGGACTGAAAACCATTTTGTTGTATTGATCTTCTTCTCGTTGCTCGGTCTCATTGCCACCATTCTCTTCAGCGGCACCTTGCTTTCGAGAGTGAATGAGATTCTTTCTAAATTCGAAGAGTCGGACAGTAAATAATAAAAGGGGCCGGGACAAAAGCTTTTCAGTAACTAAAAAAGCCGAACTATTTAGAAATGCTATCTTAGCATTCTAGATTAGTTCGGCTTTTTGAATTCAATTAGATCTTAAGTGATATGAACATTCGGCTATAGACGCTAATAAAATAGTCATGTCCCATCCTCTTTTTATAGCTGAGTTTGATAAGGTACCGGGGATGACTGTCACCCTCCAATTTTCGCTGCTTTAGTTTGGAAGTCTTCATCTGGGTAGTATGTGTTTTTGACGAGCACATTAGGGCCAAGACATTTGACGGCAGAACAATGGCAGTTCAAGGAGGCGGCGGTCTTCGTTTGGTTCCACTGTTCGTAGGCAGCTGGCAGGGAAGTGTCCTGAAGATTGCCCAGCCCCGGTTCATCGCCAAAGTCGGTCACGATGATATCGCCCGAGAAAATATTGACATTAAGTCTGGAACGTCCGTCGGGGTCATTCCTGACGGTGACATTCTTTTCTGTCAGAAGTCGCTGATACAGTTCAAGCTCGTCCTCTGATGAGCTGCAAGGATAGAATGGCAATGTCCCGAACAGCATCCAGATATCTTTATTGCGGTGGTCAAGAAGACGCTTTATGGCCTGGCGCATTTCATCAAGTGTCAATGTTTCCAAATTCTTTGCGAAATCCACTGGATACATGGGATGCACCTCGTGGCGTGTACACCCCATTTCAATGATATGGTCATGAATCTTTTCCAGGTAAGGGAACGTCCTTCCGTTCAACATAGTTTCAGCAGAGACCATGACTCCTTCACTTGACAGTCTTTTCGAATTTTCCACCATACGATTGAAATAGTCCTCCCTCTGCTTCTCAGAAGGTTTTCTTTCCATCCTGGCAAAACCGGTTTCTGCAAACTCCTTTACGGTTCCCCAATTGTGGGAAATATGCAGGACATCCAGATAAGGAACAATCGGCTCGTATCTCTCATAGGGAAGGGTCAGGTTGGAGTTGATTTGTGTTTTCACTCCCCTGGATCGGGCATATTTCAACAGTGGGAGAATGTGATTTTCCACCGACTTTTTCGACATCATCGGCTCTCCGCCCGTAATGCTGATTGTCCTTAAGTGCGGGATTTCATCCAGCCTTTTGAAAATCAGGTCCATCTGCAGCGCTTCGGGGTCTTTGTTCTGCAGGGTATATCCAACAGCACAGTGATTGCAGCGCATATTGCAAAGTGTCGTTGTCGTGAATTCCACACTGGACAATGTCATTTTTCCGTGCTCTTTCACATCCATATAAGCTTCCCACGGATCGTTTGCAGGAGAAAGCGGTAATGAATCTTTCATTTTTACAGCCATTTGTAACTTCCTTTCGATATGTAACCTATTAATCTATTCTTTATACCATATGAAATCTTAAGGGATTCTAATCCTTTTTACAAGCAGAGTTTCTATACTGTAACGATTTCAAAGGCCGCTTACTGCATATCGATACAGCAGCTTGAGATCCTCCTTGCATAATTTCCAATTAATTGGTAAAGATAAATTCAAAAACAAGTACAGGTGAAATCATGCATATCATCTTAACCTCACTTCTTCTGCTATTCGCAGCTATAAAAGGGAACTGGCGTGAATGGAGTAAATACCATCTGACAATTTTTTATGTGATTATTAGTAATCTCCTGTATAACCATCTGGCCCATGACAAATTGCTTTGGGAATATTACCCTGACTTTCTCCCAAAGTCACATGCCATTGTGGAGATTCTTTATACTTTCATCAATCTCCCTGCAGTCACCTTGCTTTTTCTGACTTTTTATCCATTTTCCTCAAGTAATACAAAGAAAGGCAGATATATCTTGTTTTGGTCCTTTGCCTCCTTTGCTATTGAATACCCCTTTTATCTATTCGGCCGGCTTCTCCTGCAGCACGGGTATGAATACTGGATGGATTTGTTCTTTTATATCGTCATGTACAGCATGATCCGCCTTCATTTTTCCCGTCCCTATGTCACCTATATACTTTCTGCCATCATTACGGCAGGAATGGTCTGGCTGTTTGAAATCCCACTGAAGTGACAGGCACGCCCCGGTATTTGTCGAATTAATAACACCAAAAAAAACCCCTCCTGCCTGGG
>NZ_QXIR01000051.1 GCF_003581585.1 Bacillus salacetis | reverse complement strand
GATATATCGGCGATTTTCAGATTTTATCAGCGATTCATGCATTTTATCGGCGATTCATGATCTTTCAGCATTCAGCTGTAATTTTACAGGACATTAAATAAAGCACCCGCTAAAAGCGGATGCCGATTTCACACACATAAAATGACTTCGCGTCTGAAATTGCCTTTGGTCACCACGCAGCGGTCACTGATTCTGAAACCCGCCTGCTCAATGACGGAATCGACATCTTCAACTGTCACGATGACCAGCCTCTTGGTGAACCTTCGCGCGCTTTGGAGCATTTCCAGCTGCTCGCTGGGGGTAATCACTGAGCACAGGTTGTAAGGCAGGTCAATGATTGCAGCATCGTAGCTTCCCTTTACACACCGGATATCTCTTACTTCTGCTTGTCCTTGCAGATTGAAATGCTTGATGTTTTCTTTAGCACCCGGGATGATGAGGGGATTGATGTCACTGCCAACGATGTCAATTCCCATTGACAAAGCCTCGACCAGCACGGTACCGATTCCGCAGCAGGGATCGATCACTTTTTTTTCGGCAGGATCCGGCGCTGCAATGTTTACGACCGCCCTGGCAACACGGGTGCTGAGAGCTGTAGAATAGCTGTTGGGCTTTTGCTGATGCTTCAACCAAATGGCTTCGTTTTTAACATACTTTCCGAAAATCCAGCGGCCATTCATGTTTTTAATCCCATATAGAATTTTCGGATGGTGGAGGTCGGCTTTTCCTTTGATGTTCATACCGATTTCACGTTCCGCTTTTCGCCGTTCTTCAAAGCCTGTCCGATCCTCTTTTATAAAAATTGGGTCTTTCACGTATATCACCTTGAAAGCAGACTCGGGAGCAGGCAGCTCTCTGACCTTTCCGGCCAATCCATTGAGAGTCTCTCCTTCGCAAAGGACTTCGATCCTCTCCCTGATAAAAGGACTGCGGCTCGGGTCGACCTTCAAAGGGCTCTCAAGAATGCTGGAGTTCGATTCCTTCCCAAAAAGGGCCCGCATCTCCATCTTGCACAGGGACCGCTCATTCTTATCCCATGCATAGTTATAAATATACCTCACTGCCTCACCTCCTTTATTCCGTTAAAGCACTAAGAGGGACTGTCCCTTTTAGTGCTTTAACGCGTCCCCGCACATGGGGACAGTCCCCGGCTGCGGTGATGCGTTAATGCTTTAGTGTAACCGGGGACTGTCCCCCTTCAGCTTTCATGTTACTTTACTTGGAGTGTCAGGGGAATTGTTTTGTTGAAATTAGATTGTCTTTGTCGTTCAAATATCCATTTTATGTCTATCTGCATCAGGACCTTCATAGATATTATTGTTTACGTTTAATAAAGGAGCGATGACATCATGAATCAGCAGCAGGAAGTATCTTTTATGGCTAATTATGACCCTTATGTCTACGAAACATTATCAGGAATCACAGGGAGTATGGTTGCTGTGCAGACGATACGCGGAACTGTTTCAGGAAAACTTGCGAATGTCCTTCCTGATCATATTGTGGTGGAGTCAGGCGGCTCGCCATTCTATATCCGTACTCAGCAGATTGTCTGGGTCATTCCAAAAGGATAAGGAGTGGGAGTATGTTTAAACGTGAAAATAAATTGCTGATAGACCTGCCTGTCCCGGATCACGGTGACCCGAACGCAGCGGCTGCAGTCCAAGAACTTTTAGGCGGAAAATTCGGAGAAATGTCAACACTTAATAACTACATGTATCAGTCCTTCAATTTCAGGAGGAAGGACAAATTGAAACCCTTCTATGATCTTGTCGCAAGTATCACGGCTGAAGAGTTTGGGCACGTTGAGCTTGTTTCAAACACAATCAACCTGTTATCCCGCGGGAATACACTTTACACTGGAGATCCTGATGTCACGCCGCTGCGGGAAGGAAAGGACAGCAGAAATACCTATCAGTTCATTGCCTCTGCACAAACGGCCTTAGCCGGCGATTCTATGGGACGCCCCTGGTCCGGTGACAATGTTTTTACAAGCGGGAACCTGGTCCTTGATCTCCTTCATAATTTCTTCCTTGAAGTCGGTGCCCGTACACACAAAATGAGAGTCTACGAGATGACTGAAAATGAAACCGCCCGGGAAATGATCGGATATTTACTGGTTCGCGGAGGTACTCATGTCCTGGCATATGCCAAGGCACTGGAGATTGTGACTGGGGTGGACGTGAAAAAGATGGTTCCGATCCCCAACCTGTCGAACCGTAAGTTTGACCACGCCAGAAAATTCGAGGACCAGGGAATAGGAAACATTCTCTATACTTGGAATGATGTCGGGGATTACGCAGATATCCGGCAGATCTGGAAAGGCACGAACCCCGAAAGCGGTCAGAGGTTGGTTGTGAAAGAAGGGGCGCCAAAAGGAGCGCCAATTCCGAACCTGGAAGATTTGCCTGAGGAATTCGCTCCAGGGATTGACCGGGATGACTATGAGAGAATTGCGAAGCGCCTGATGGAAAACCTGTGAAAATGAAGAAAGACACCCTGTTAAGCTGAAGGGTGTCTTTCATGCGTTAATGCGTTAATATCCTTGGGGACAGTCCCCTATCGCTTTAAAGCGTTAATACCGCAGCGTATCAGGGGACTGTCCCCGGCTGCGGTGATGCGTTAATTCACTGAAGGACCTTTCCGGTTTTCCACAATATAGGCTTCCAATTGGTCAGCCGGGAGAGGACGGCTGTAGTAATAACCTTGCCCGATGCTGCACGAATTCTGGATCAGGAAATCGACCTGCTCTTGTTCTTCAACACCTTCAGCTATGATGGAGAAATTCATATTCATCCCCAGGTCAATGATGGTTTTCACTATCGAACCTTTTTTGGAATGCTTTGAATGGTCGATGATGTCATCGACAAATGATTTATCGATTTTGATATGATCGATCGGAAGGTACCTCAAATTATTTAAGGAAGAATATCCTGTCCAAAAGTCATCAATGCTGATGGTTACCCCTAATTTTTTTAATTTGTTCAATATATTGGAGGTCCTGTCAAAGTCCTGCATGATGCTTTCGGTGATTTCCAGCTCAAGTAAATCAGGGTCCAGTCCGGTTTCTTCCAATACGCTTTCAACATAATCTATGAAGTCATCATCCTGGATCTGCCTGACCGAGATATTTACAGCAACAGAGATGGAGCCTGCCCCATTCCGCTCCCATGCTTTGCTCTGCCGGCAAGCCTCCTTCAGGACCCATTTTCCGATTGGCACAATCAATCCTGTTTCTTCTGCCAGAGGGATGAATTCTGCAGGCGATATCGTTCCTAAAGTTGGATGATCCCAACGGAGCAATGCTTCCACTCCTAAGAGATGTCCGGTTCCAAGATTCACTTTCGGTTGGTAATGGAGGCGGAATTGATTTTGTTTTAATGATTTTCGGAGTTGATTTTCCAGCTCCATCTTTCTCGAGGAATTACGGTTCAATTCCTTATTATAGAATTGGAAATTATTTTTCCCCCGGTCTTTCGCCAGATACATAGCTGTATCCGCATGCTTGATCAACGTTTCTTGATCCGTGCCGTCACCGGGATACATGCTGATCCCGATGCTTGGTGTCACAAAAAACTCCTGACCGGATAATTCGATTGGCTTGACAAAGCTTTGCAAGATCTGACTGGAAAGGTCAGAGACCCCTTCTCTGTCCATGTTTTTTGACAGAATGATAAATTCATCTCCACCCTGCCTGAAAACCTCTCCCTCTCCAGTAACAACACTCCTTAACCGCTGAGACACTTCCACAAGCAATTCATCGCCTGTGGAGTGTCCTTTCGTATCATTGATGACCTTGAAACGGTCAAGGTCCAGGAATAGGATGGCAAAGGAATGGGCCTCAGCACTTTGCAGTTTTTTATGAAGCCGCTGTTTGAACATATTACGGTTCGGAAGGCCTGTCAGCGTATCGAAATAGGCCATTTCCCTGATGGTTTCTTCAGATTTCTTCCGCTCGGTAATGTCACGGCCCACCAGTTGGAATGCCGGCTTTCCACCATAAAGGATCGGCATGGCAGAAACCTCGACATCTATCACTTTTCCATCAAAACATGCTGCTTTCACTTCGAACATCAAGTTATCAGGCCGATCATGCTCGCTGAATCGATGGATGGATTCCCTGATCATCCTTACATCTTTTTCATTGACGATTTTTGAAACATCACTTTTCAGCAATTCCTCAGAGCTTTCAGCGCCAAGCACCCTGCTGCCCGTGTCGTTAATATATATAAATTTGCCATCCCTTGTGACAGCAATGATATCCGGCGACAGTTCCACAAGGCTGCGATACTGATCTTCACTTTCCTTCCGATCGGTGATGTCAAACAACACACTTGAAAAATGCACGATCTTCCCTTTTTCATCAAGGGTCGGGATCCCCCTGTCCTGAATCCAGCGGACGTTTCCATCCGGTTTGATGATCCGGTAGGTGCTTGTGCATGGTGTACCGGCTTGGATAAGCCTTCGCCTGTCGGTTTGTATCTGCTGATCATCTGGATGGATCACTTTTTTCCACAGAAGAGGATCTTTATAAAATTCCTCCAGCGTCCTTCCATACAGTTTTTCGATTCCCGGAGTGATAAAGAGCTTATCCGTCTTCAGATCATGTGTCCATATTGCAACATCCAAGGACTCGAAGATATTATTTAATTTCGCATTGCTCTCCTTCAGTTCGCTGGTAGTCCGGAACACACCCTTCAGCATAAAATAGACCAGCGCAAGGGTGATGAGCGTCAAGGCAATTTGCATAATCAGGTTCGCAAGATTATCAATCGGGAAATACAGCCCAAGTATCAACTGGAGTATTTGTATGAAAATCACAATGAAGACTGTGTTCATAAATGAGGTGTTCGTTCTAAAGTCCAATATATTCATGCTCCCGCGTTAAAGTTTGTGATTAGGTGACCTTACTATATAATATCGACAAATAATGAAAAACAATTAGCTGCCCTTGATAAATAGTCTATCTTTCTTGGTTGGCGTAAACAAGGTCTTTAGCGCTTTAAAGCAGCCGGGGACAGTCCCCGGCTGCTTTAAAGCGCTAAAGTATTTCAGTATTTCCCTCTGATTTCAGAGACGGCTTCATTCATTTTTGCGTACATCTTTTCGACGCCTGTTTCGGTGGCTTCAAAGTCATAGGCATTTTCGGCACTGATGCCCAAGTGGTCCGCTTCATCTGCTGCATCAATATTGGCGCCCATGAAGATGAACTCCCAGTTATATTTCTCACGCTGATGCTGAATCATTTTTTTGATTTTCTCATAAGTGAATTCGCGGCTTGCATTTTCCATACCATCTGTTGTAATCGCAAAAATCACACTGCCAGGACGGCTGTCCTCAGGAGTCCGGGCCAGCCTCTGTCCAACTTCCACAATCGTTTTCCCCACAGCATCCAGCAATGCGGTGCAGCCTCTTACGTAATACTCCTCTTCCGTCAAATTTACTTCCTCAGCCTCTGCTCCCTGCCACAACAGCTCGTAACGGTCGTCAAACAGGACGGTAGTGACAAGCGTTTTCCCTTCCAGCTCAGACTGCCTTTTGACAAATCCGTTAAAGCCGCCGATCGTATCCTCTTCAAGTCCCGCCATAGAACCGCTTCGGTCAAGGAGGAACACCACTTCTGTCAGATTCTTATTCATATTTTCCCATCTCCTTCATCAAGTTGATGATATAATCATACCTGACGACATCCATTTTCTGGTCGCTTGATGAGCGACATTTTAGGAGGCTGAAGCCATGGTTGATCAGACACTGTTACATGAATTAAAAGAGTATATTGATCTTCATCAGGAAGAGTTAACTCTTCCTGATGTCTGTGAATCGTCCTATCGTTTAGACAGCGAGCAGTTGGAAGCGGATTTCCCGAAGTACAGCAGCCTAGAGGAATTCATTATAGAAAACGAGCAGCCTTCGTTCAGGCAGGAGCTGTTCAGCCATATTGATGAAAAAGGACTGAAAGATCCCGAGGTTTACAAAAGGGCCGGAATGGACCGGCAGCATTTTTCCAAAATAAGATCCAACCCTGATTACCGGATAGGAAGGAACCCGGCCATCGCTTTGTCCCTGGCACTGCAGCTCGATCTGGATGAAGCAGAGGAACTATTGAATACTGCCGGTTATTCTCTGTCTTTCAGTGATCCATTCGATCTGGTCATCCGGTTTTGCTTTGAAAAGAAAATCTTTGGTCTTATTGATGTAAATGAACTGCTCGATTCTGTTAATTTGAAACCATTGACAGGATGACCGGGCACTTTAACGCTTTAAAGCACCCGGGGACTGTCCCTCATCGCGTTAATTCGTTAAAGCACAGCAAGTGAGTTGCGGAATGGATATAGATTTCTGCGCTGGTCGTTTTCGTCCATGAAGCATCTTAGTCAGAAGAATTTCTCTAATGGTCTTCTGCTTCGCGATCCACGAGCGGGACCTGCTATTGAATAAGCAGTTACAATGAAAGAGGCCATTCCCTTGGAATCAGGAACAGCCTCCTCTATTTCAGCCAATTTCAAACCAGCCATTTTCTATGATTTTTTTATACCAATAGTAACTGTCCTTCTTCGTTCTCACCAATGTATTGAAATCGACATGTATCAAGCCAAAGCGCTTGTCATAGCCCTCTGCCCATTCGAAATTATCCATTAGCGACCAGGTTAAGTAGCCTTTGATATTCACGCCTGAATCCATACTGCGTTTCAACGCGGCCAAATGCCCCTTCAAGTATTGAATCCTTCTGTCATCCGTGACACGGCCGTTTTCAACTTCATCATTATAACAGGCGCCATTTTCAGTGATATAGATGGGGACACGTCCATATTGATCGGTGATTTTGCAGAGCACCTTATAAAAACCTTCCGGATAGATGTTCCAGTCAATATCGGTTTTTTCGTATCCAATATCCACCTTCTCCACGTCAAAAAGGTCGTGGTTTTCCTTGTACCTTGCCACACTGCCTGTGTAGTAATTTATTCCAAGAAAATCAATTTCCTGGCTGATGATTTCCATGTCTCCGTCTTCAATAGCCAGAGTAACTCCTTTTTGCTTCAGCCAATCCGTCATGAACTCTGGATAACTGCCTTTGAATACTGGATCGAAGAACCACTCAATGAACCATCCTGTAGCTCTCCTGCACGCATCAACATCTTCCTGCTTGCTGCTGAAAGGTTCATTCCATTCTGTGTTAGGCGCATAACCAATCCCGCCTTCGATCCCCGACTCCCTGAAACGCCTAACTGCTTTGCCGTGAGCGAGAAGAAGATGGTGTGAAATGGTTGTTGCTAATTGGAGGTCTTGGTATCCAGGTGCATGGACCCCAATGAAATTAGATAGGAATGATACACACCAAGGTTCATTGATTGTAATCCATTTCTTGATTTTCCCGCCGAATTCTTTAAACATGAATGCGGCATACTCGGCAAATGCTTCAACTGTTTCTCTTTTCTCCCATCCGCCTTGATCCTGAAGGGACTGCGGCAGATCCCAATGGTAAAGGGTGCACATCGGCTCAATTCCATTTGCCAATAAAGCATCCACAAATTGGTGATAATATTGAACACCTTCAGGATTCACTGCACCTGTCCCTTCAGGAAAGATCCGCGGCCATGAGACAGAGAAACGATACATTTCAATGCCAAGTTCTTTCATTAATTGAATATCCTCTTCAAAACGATGATAACTGTCGCATGCCACATCACCATTGTCTCCATTTTTAACTTTACCAGGGGTATGGGAAAAAGTATCCCATATCGACGGGCCTCTTCCGCCTTCAAAAGCTGCACCTTCAATTTGATATGCTGCTGTTGCAGCACCCCATTTCATATCCTGTGGAAATTCGATAATAGCCATTTAAACCTCCCATATACCGTGCCGATTAATTGTTCGGGTTATAAATTTTATAGTGTTTTCCCTCCGCAAGATTCCCTGATGACCAGCTTTGAATCGATGAAAACCGGCTTCATTTCTTGATTAGTGCTGATCAGGTCATTAAGCATGTGGGCTGCAAGTTTTCCTAATTTGTCTTTATCCTGCCTGACAGTCGAAAGCTGAGGATCGCTGTAGCGGCAGGCATCAATGTCGTCACAACCGACTAAACAGATATCCTCGGGGATGTTCAGCCCCTCTTCCTTTATTGCCCTCATGGCACCCATGGCCATCATATCGGATGCTGCAAAGACTGCTCGCGGAAGCTGGGCAGCCTGCAGCATAGCCTTCATCGCTGCATAACCGCTATCCTCATGGAAATCGCCATATTTCACCCAGTCCTTTCTAACTTCAAGACCGAATTGGTTCATGGCTGTCCTGAAACCTTCCTCCCTCAGCTTCGTAATGGCTGATTCGGGATTGCCTCCGATGAAGCCGATGTCCCTGAAGGAATTCAAGTAGAGATGCTGGACGACTTTATTGGATAAATTGATATTGTCGGTCATAACATAGCTGGATTTAGGACCATTTAATTCAAGGTCTATCCCTATACAGGGGATATCACTTTCGACAAGTTCATAGATCGCATCCTCTATCTGTTCTCCGGTAATAATTAAGCAGCCATCAACATGAAAGTGTCTGCACCTTGCTAAGTAGCTGCCATTGTCCTGATAAAAATGTTCATTTGAGAACATGAGGATGTCATAACCAAGCATCCCTATATTCCTTTTGAAAGCCGTAACCACCTCGATGAAAAAAGGGTGAGTAAATTCCACGTTCACTTTTCCGGCATAGATTAATCCAATCAAATTCGATTTCTTGGTAGCCAGCGATTTTGCTGAAAAGTTTGGCTGATATCCCGTCTGGGAAATGATATCAAGCACCTTCTTCTTTGTAGCTTCACTGATGCTGCCGGTGTTATTTATAATTTTCGAGACAGTTCCAGGGGAAACGCCCGCCATTTGTGCTATATCTTTAATCGTCAAGTTCATGTCTATCCCTCGATTGCTGGTTTAGTAGATTTCACTATTTTTAGATTACTAATAAATAGTCAATGTATCAACAAAGTGAAAATCCTGTCAGCAATGGTCCTTATTTAACAGACCCCTCGGTAATACTGGAGATGAAAAGCCTGTTAAACATCAGGAATATCACCAGCAATGGAACCGTCGCCCAGAATACACCGGATAAAATCATCCCGAAGTCGATGTTGAACGTATTGCTTAGATTCGCCAGGGCCACTTGAATCGTATAGGTTTCCGGATCGCGCAATACTGTGAACTGCCATAAGAACTCCCCCCATACAGCCGTGAAAACAATGATGCCCAGTGTTGCAAATGCCGGCAGAATGATCGGAAGCACGATGCTCCGGTATATCCGGAAGTTAGAACAGCCATCCAGCTTCGCCGCTTCGATCAGTTCGTCCGGAACAGACTCACTGACATACTGCCTCATCAAAAAGATTCCCAACGGATTCAAGAAAAACACGATCATGACGCCTCCCAATGTGTCGAGCAGCCCGGCTTTGGACACGAGGAAGTATTGAGGGATCAATCCCAATTGCGGAGGGATGATCATAGTGAGTAGAATCGCATAGAACAGTATGTTTTTTCCTGGAAATTTAAACTTGGCAAAAGCAAATCCAGCAAGTGAGCTTATGGCCAATACGACTAATGTCACGATTGTACATAGCAGAAAGGAGTTCCATAATGCTTGAAAGAAGTCGATCTGCCCCAATACCTTTTGAAAATTGGAAACCATTAAACTTCCAGGTACGATGGTCGGCGGAATTGAATTATATGCCGAACTTGGGGAAGTTGCCATGACGAACATCCAATAGAAAGGAAATAAGGATAATAGAGAGGCTAAAGATAAAAACAAGTAAATGAAAAACCTGCTTAAAGACAGCTTCTTATGTTTTTTTATTTTTTCCATCTTCAGACTCTCCTCCTTTTCCTGCCAAGCCCAGATGTAAACATTGTATTGATGGCCGAAAAGATAATGATGATGAATAACAAGATAACGGCAGTAGCAGATGCTGTTCCAAACGATTGTAGTTTGAAGGCATCACGGTATAGATACATGACCACTGTCATTGCCTCATCCCTTGTAAAGGCTCCCGTCCCAAGAAAAACAGTAGGTTCCGAGAATAATTGCAGCGCACCGACTGTGGAGAAGAAGACAGTCAAGATAATGAATGGCTTCAGCAGAGGCATTGTAATATATAAAAGCTGCTGAAACTTATTGGCACCATCAATGGTTGCTGCTTCATATAGATCATTCGAAATACTTTGAATACCAGCCAGGTATATAATTGTGTTATACCCGACCCATCTCCAGAAAACCATGATGGAAATGGCTATTTTCGTCCCCCATTCAGAAGTTGCCCAGTTCACCGGGTCAAAACCAAATAATCCCAGAACATAGTTTGCCAGCGAAGACTCATGATTACTGAACAATACACTGAATATCAAGGCAACAGCCACCATTGAAGTAATATAAGGCATAAAGATAGTCACCCTGAAAAAGTTCCTGAAACGGAGAAACGTCAGATTCAATAGAAATGCCAGGATGATTCCCACGATAAGCTGCGGAGCGGTACCCATCAGCCCCATAATGATCGTATTATAGACAGACTTCCAAAAAAGCGGATCTTCAAGTACGACTTTAAAATTATCCAAACCTGCAAAAGTCATTGGGCTCAGTCCATTCCACTTCTGGAATGCCAGATAGATACTGAAAACAGCTGGATACAGCCCGATAATGCCAAAGATGATAAAAAATGGAGCAACGTATAAGTAGCCGGATATCATATCCTTCTTTTCTTCAGACAGAAACCTTTTACTTTTGACCGTCTGCCCCTTGCTATTTAGAATGCTCATATTCCCCCCACTTCCGCTTATGAAGTAGGATATGGTCCCGGAAATGGACCATATCCCATAGTAAATCACTATCAGCGGCTGATTAGATCTTCTGCCCTTTTGATTGCCGCTTTCCATTCAGCTTCCGGATCGGCACCTTCCTGAACATTTCGGAGTGCATTCAACACTTCCTGATGTATCGGGAAGTATTTAACACCTTTATAAACGGCGCCATCAATATCCTGGGCTGCTTCAGCAAACACCGAGGCAGTTACCTGGCCTCCAAAAAACTTATCTTCATTTGATTTAAATTCATCCATATCATATACAGATTCTGCAGATGGGAATAAGCCTTTGCTTTGGAATGATTTCAATTGATTATCAGGAGAAACCAGCCATTCAACAAAGTCGTAAGCCTCTTGAGGATGATCGGTTTCACTTGGGATGGAGATATAAGAACCGCCCCAGTTCGCTGCAAAATCAGTCGGCAATGTAGCCACTCTCCATTTCCCTGACGCATCCGGTGCGTTGCCTTCCATCCAGCCTTTTAACCAGCCGGCACCAAGTTCAGCAGCAAATTCACCAGTATTGACTGCATTGGCCCATTCAGGTGTCCACATATCGAATTTGCCGACAATGCCTGCTTTATCAAGTTCAACAGCATAATCATATGCCTTCTTAACGGCATTTCCATCTTTCCCTAATAACAATTCACCTTCAGGATTCAAATACGTTTCCACTGATGCATCAAGATAGGCACGGTAAGCCATCTCCATACTGTCTACAAATGGTTTTCCTGTTGCCTCTTTTACCTTCACCCCTGCTTCCTTGAAAGCTTCCGGCGAATCAATCAGTGCAGATACTTCTTCCGGTTCGACAGGAAGCCCTGCTTCTTCAAATAAGTCTGCCCTGTAGTAAAGTGCTTTCGGTCCGATATCCGTCGGTAACCCAAACAAGAAATCACCCTCCTGGTTCGCTCCTGCATTCCATTTCCAATCCAGGTATTGATCTTGAACTTCCTTAGCCCCGAGGTCATATAAATTCTCAAAACGGTCCTGAGCTTCTTTAAAGCGATCCAGCTGGTCAACTTCAAGAGCTGCGATATCAGGTGCGCCGCTTCCTGCTGATAAAGCTGTAAACAATGCATCATGGTGCTCTGCTGTCTCTGCTGTCCTGAACTTAATTTTCACATTCGGATTTTCTTTTTCATACTCCTTTGCCAATTCTTCATAATTCGTTGCACCAAAAGCCCAAAAGTCCAATGTGACTTTGTCTCCGCTTTTCCCCTCAGATGAAGCTTCGTCATTCCCGCTGCAGGCTGCAAGTGAGAGTGCAAGTACTGAAGACAGGCCGACCGCCATCCATTTCTTCATGCTTTTCATTTAACATTTCCCCCTGTTTGTCAATTTCACGTCCGTCCTTCCAAGAGAAATCAGTTTTAGGAAACCGGTTTCCTTGAAAGGTAAAAAAAATTAAGCCCAACCACTTTGAAAACGTTTTCTACTAGGATTATATACACTAATTTTCAGAATATCAACACTTTTTTTAAAAAATAAAGAAAACGGTTTCCTAAATACTAGAGTCGGATTGATAGAAACGAGAATCTATGAATCTTTATATTAATTAGCCGCTAACCTTCATTCTTGATTTGAAAACTGCGAATTTGAAACTAAGAACAGCCCTGTCTACCGGCGGAACTCAATGCCGGCATCCTTATTGATGGTTAAAGCCAGTTTTGGAAGAAGATTAGTATTCAACCCAAAAACGGTCCTCCCCGAGAATTCAGGGCGGACCGTTTTTCATATGGTAACGCGTTGTTTGTCATTCACCTTCTGCAATTCCTGAGCCAGGAACACCGCTAGTTCAAGCATTCCATATTTGTCGGCCTTTGCTTCCGCATCGGAATTGTAGTTTGTATTTGTATTAATGTCATAGGTGTAGATGCTGCCTTCCCGGTCATAAATGAACTCTATTCCAGCCACCTGGATGCCGTTTGCACCCAGAACCTTCTCGTATTTTTCCAGGATGGGATCATCAAAGCCCTCCAGGATCTGAAATTTCGGTTCCCCTTCAGCCTGTTCCCCGCCTGCAGGGCAGAAGTTGTCAGCTATCGAGCAGGCGTCTGCAGGGCAAAGCTCGAACCCTTCAGACGTATCCACCCTGACCGCATAAATGAATTTCCCGCCGACAAACTCACACCGGGTGATGAAGCTCTCAGGCGCCTGGATATATTCCTGAATCAATGTCACACCATCAACCGGCTCTTCAAATTCCGGGCCTTCAACATACGCTTTCAAACTCTCAATATTTTGGAATAACTGCACCCCCAGTCCTTTACCTGCGCGGTTATGCTTTGTAATGAACGGCTTTCCTTCAAATGCTTCTGCTGCCTTCACAATCTGCGTTCTTCCTACCGCCGCTGTTGTTTTCGGCGCCGGTACCCCATGCTTATCCAGCTCAAGATATTGCTTCACCTTGCTGACTTCAAGTTTCAGCGCGCGGCTCCCATTCACCACTTTCCGTCCATGCGCTTCAAGCCATGCCAGGACCTGGCCCGTGTATTCAGCCGCAAACCGATGGCCCCTCGTATGTGAAGAAGCACTCATCCTGCTGTAAAAGATGCCTGCCGGCGGTTCTTTGGAAAGATCCAGGGTACCTTCACTTAAATGCCACTCTTCGTAAGGAAGGCCAAGTTCCTCAAACCTTTTCGTCAAATGGACAGTCCACTCGCTATTTTCGTGTATGACATATATTTTACTCAACGGTATGCACTCCCTCAGCTGATTTTCTTTTTTCTTCCACCAATGGCATCACCTGTTTTGAGAAGCGTTCCATTTCTTCAAGCTGCGGAGAGAATTGAAGAAGCAGCAAGTCCAATCCCGCATTCTCATATTCCAGGATTCTTTTGGCGATTTGTTCAGGTGTACCTACAAGATTAGGGCGAAGGCCCCTGTTGGATACCGAGTAATCCTGGAGCTGAATCTGTTGTTCAAGCTGTGATTTGCTTGTGAAATCCTTGAACCCTGAATACGCATCGGATTCCTTTACATCCGTGATCCTTGCCAGTTCTTCCATCGCTTCCTCTTCCGTCTCACGGCAGATGACATAGGCCGCCATGCCGAAGGATCCCAGCTCAGGATTTCCCGTCCTCTCTCTTCTTGCTTTCATTTCTGCCACTTTGGCCTGGATTTCTTCGGCCGTTCCACCATGCATGACGTACGCATCGCATTTTTCAACGATTGTGGATTTCCCTTTTTCGCTTTCGCCGCCGGCATATAGAATCGGATTCGGTCTTTGAACGGGTTTTGGGAATAATTTCGTCTCTTTCAGCTGATAAAACTTCCCATCATAAGAGAAAGAATCCTCTGACCACAGTCCTTTTATCACATCGATAAATTCTCTTGTGCGGTCATATCGCTCGTCGTGTTCCGTAAAAACACCGCCGTATTGACGGGCTTCTTCCGCCCACCAGGCGGATACGACATTCAAGGTGAAGCGTCCTTTGCTCAGTTGATCGATGTTGGCCGCCATTTTGGCCGTAATCGCAGGATTATGGAAACCAGGGCGGATCGCAGTCATGATTTCCAGTTTATCTGTCACAGCAGCAAGTGCAGCTGCCGTAGTCCAAGCTTCCAGGGAATCCTCCGCCTGGCCTTTTATATCATTTAAATAAAGTTCTGCAATCAGCGTCGTGGAATAACCCCATTTCTCCGCTGATACTGCAACCTTTTCGGCATATTCATAAGTAGCCGGCATGTTTTCATCGTCCACATTTCTCAGCCAGCCTCCAAAAATGGGTAACCAAAAACCATACTTCATTGCATCTCTCTCCTTCGCTCATCTAATCTCCACTATTCCAACCTAATATGTCGGGTTTAAAATAGATAATATTTCAAATTGGAAAAATTGTCAATTAAATCAGCCGAAAATAGGTGAAATTTTCAGTCGCCAATACTGCAGGGTACTTAAGATTGTCTTGCTTTCAAGGATGGCGGCTCGATTCTTCCTGACGGGCCAAGATGAATTTTTTGGTTATGGAAATAACCTGAACAAAAACCGGACCGTGCCAGTCACCACAAAAGTAGAAGAAAATCCCATTTTCAGGTAGAATAAAGGTAAGAAGATATGTGAAAAATTATATCAAGCTTGGGGAGAAGACAATGTTTGTCAAAAGAAGAAGGGAACGCAGCAATAGGAAAAAAGCAGAAGGCTCCTATACATTTGGGGATATGGTGGGCGACATCCTGATCTGGGTGCCGGAACTGATTGTCTTGCCATTCCGCATGCTCTGGTATCTGCTGAGAGGCATAATGAATATATTCGACTGGACGTGAAACAAGAGCTCTCTTTCCATACCAAAAAGCAGTGCTGCTCAAGCTTGAGCAGCACTGCTTTTTGGTTCGATACACTTTACCCCTTTAAAGCGATGAGGGACTGTCCCCGGGTGCTTTAAAGCGCTAAAGCAAACGCTTATGTTTTCCTTTTCCTTCTATAGAAATAGACCAGAAACACCATCACAAGCAGTGCAATAACCGCGTAAGCGATATTTGAGTAGATATCCATATAACCTACAATATCTTCCCATGATTCACCCACCTGCGCTCCCACATAAACCAGCACCGTATTCCAAATCAGCGTTCCCATTGTGGTAAAACCAAGAAACGGAACGAATTTCATATTGGACATACCCGCAGGAATGGAAATCAAGCTTCTGATCAGCGGCACGAAGCGGCAGAAAAAGACAGACCAATATCCATATTTATCAAACCAGGCATCGGCTTTATGGATGTCATCCTTGGTTAAACGGAGGATATGCCCCCATTTGTCCACGACTTTCTCCATCCGGTCTACGTCGAGCTGCAAGCCCAGTCCATATAACACCATCGCTCCAATCACAGACCCAAGGGTTGAAGCTATGACTACCCCCATGATCGTCAACTTCGATGTCGTGGTTATGAAACCGCCAAACGTCAAAATCACTTCAGAAGGGATCGGCGGAAAAATATTTTCCAGTGCAATCAAAACGAAAATACCGCCGTAACCAAAGTTGTTTATAATCTCAGTCAGCCAGTTCTCCATATAAAACTCCTTTAAGTCTTTTAAATTGGCTCTTTTCGTAAACTTTGTTGCTTTTCAATATAAATATCCAATAATGTGCTGGTAAATCACCGTAAAAACCCGGTGAGCAGGAAAGAAAAGAGCTGCTCGTTCCTTTTTGAGATTAAAATCTTTGTATAGAGGCGAAATATCCTGCCCGGCACCTGGGATTTTTCCGAAAGCAACAATGTATGTGAAAACAGCCTTTATATTTGTGTCTACTATTCCCCTGTGGGTTAATCTCTAAAACTTGTACTCTTCATCCGTCTATTGTTACCCAGCTTCCCCAAAAGAGCAATAAGAATTTTGAAGGAGATCACTTATGGACTTTAACGCATTAACGCGCTGGGGGACTGTCCCCCAGCGCGTTAATGTGTTAAAGCAGCACACAGCACCTGCTACCACATGTCCAGTTCAGCAGCTTCGGTTATCATTTTGTACATTGCCTTCGTCGGTTCCATCGGCTCCACCCCAAGCTCGGCACTCAAGACTTTCTTGCACTTGTTGTACCACTTGATCGCCTGAGGCCGGTTATTCTTCTGATAATAGCAGTACATCAGCAGCCTGTATGCCTCTTCCCATGTATCCTCCTCCATAAGGATCCGTTCACACCAATGGATGCAGGTTTCAAAATCCGAGAGCCTGACCGAGACCTGCGCCAGCATTTCAGCCCCTCGCAGGAAAATGACCTGCAGCCTCTCCCTTTCCGTCAGGCACCAGTCGGCAAAACGATGGTCGGGAAGATAATCCCCTTCATAGAGCTTCAATCCCCTTTCCAGGAGCTCTTTCGCCTGATACGGGTCCTTCTCGCCCAGCCCTTCCGTTACCCATTCTTCGAACAAAACCGTATCCAACTGATAGACCGCATCGGGATTAACTCCATAAAAGGAACCATTCCGTCTGATGAAGTAAGATTCCTCCCTTGCTTTCCGATGCGGTTCGATCGTCTTCAAAAGGGAATTCAATGAAACTTTGAAACTGCGGTTTGCCGAGTCCTCATCCTGGTCCGGCCAGATTTCGCGGAAAATCTCTTCCCTGTCCACCAATTTATTCTTATTCGTCATAAAAAACTCAAAAAGCTCTTTCGCCTTTCCCCGCTGCCAGCCGCTTTCACTGACAAACCGGTTTCCCAGCTGAAGCCTGAACTTCCCCAGCGTCTGTATCTTCAACGTATATCCAGGATGGTTATCCATAACACCCAGGCCCATTTCAGAAATAAACGGGCTGTGAATATTGTTCTTCTGCGCCTTCACAAGCAATGGGACAAAATTTTGGATGTCCGCCGGGCCGAAAGTGGTCCTCCTTGTCAAAAAATAGTGATACTCCCCTACCTGCAATTCATTCAGGAACTGCCGCATCTCATTGTTGAAAGAATCCTCCCGCCCGGTTTCATAATAAATGAACGCTTTCCAAAATGAAGCCAGCATCATTCCATACCTGTCGCCGCAGCCTTCAAACTGATTCCTGGCTTCCACCAGCACCTCATAAGCAGATTCATATTTTTCACAATAAACCGCTGCAATCCCCATACAGAGCTGGATCAGTGTGGAAAGCCAGACATCTTTCACTTTTTCTGTCTCGTATAACCCTTTCTGACCCGCTTCTATCGCCTTTTCATATTGCCCCTGCTTTCCGAGGAGGATGCACAATCCCATATATGGCTCAGCCTTCCCCCGCGGGACATCGATATGATCCATTATATCAAGGGATGTCTTATAGCATTTTTCCGCCAAAAAAGATTCATAGCGTTCAATCAGCTGAACAGCGTGCCCCATTCTCATCCAGCCGCATGCTTCCACAAAAGGGGATTGGATATCCATGCCGAGCTTCATTCCCTGCTCAGCGAATTTCTTGCTATCCTCCGGGCTTCCCCTGAAGGCTTCGATTATAGACAACAGGATGTCCGTCTCCCGGTGGGACTGCGAGAGGTGGCTCCCCTCGAAATCCGCATTTCTGCTTTTCTTTTTTAAAAGAAGGTCCCTCGCTTTATCGAGTCTTCCTGTCCGCAGATAAATTCGTGCTTTCAAATTTCCTTCTTCCAATGGGAGATTCAGAGATTCGGCCCGCTTATACCATTTTTCCGCTTTCACCGCCTGTCCCGAGTTAAGCAGGTTTTCCGAGAGAAGATGATACAGCTTGGCCATTTCCTCCTTGCTCCCATTGACGTTTTCCCTTAAAGTGATCGCCTTCTGAAGCACACGTTCGGCTTTATCCGGCTGGATTGTATCGAGATAGATCCTCGCTATTCCTTCCAGCGCAATACTGGCCAAATAATCATCCCCCATTTGCTCCCCGGAGTCGACTGCCCTTTGATAACAGGCTTCAGCCCACTCATATGAAGAGCGGAGACGGCTGATTTCCCCCTGATAAAACCATAAAAACGGATACTCACTCTTTAACTTTTCAGGGATCGGCTTCAAATAATCCAGCAGGGTCTGGAGCTTGCCTTTTTGCAGAAGCTCCAAGCCATGCAGGCTGATCACCTTCGCACCATACTCATACTCACCCACCTGTAAATAGTGATACAATGCATTTTCAGTATCCTTTCCTTCAAAAAAACGGGCTGCATTTCGGTTCAGCTCCGCAAAGTCAGCTTCCCGCTCCCTCCTCAGCCGGTTTTGTAAAAACTCTTTGAAAAGGGCGTGGTACCGGTACCTTGACCCGTCAATTTCCTGGATGAAAACATTTTGTTCGGACAGTTTCTGTAAGATCAACTCTGCTTTACCATTCTCCAACAGAGCATCACATACGTCAGGTGCCAGTTCCTCCAGGATGCTTGTCCTTAAGAGGAAATCCTGAATGGCAAAAGGCTGTTTGGACAGAACCTCCAAAGCCAGGAAATCAAACAAATCCTGCAGTGTATCTGAACGGTTATCGAGGAAGCTGCCTGCTAATTCACTGCTGTGCAAATTGCTCACAAGCATATGCACAGCGATCGCCCATCCTTCTGTCAGCTGGTGGATCCGCTGAAGGTCATGCGCATCAATCGAAATTTCATAAATATCCTCAAGCAGATGTTTTATCTCTTCCATGCTCAGCACAAGGTCATCCTGGGATATTTCAAGAAGCTCTGCTTTTACTTTCATGGAGGTCAGGATTCCCCATGAAGGCTTTCGCCGGCTAGAGATGACAAGATGCAGATTGGACGGGATATATTCAAGGAAGTGCTTCATCCATTTTTCAATCACCATTGATTTCTGGACATGATGATAATCGTCCAGGATGACGACAATCGGAGTCTTCAACTCCACCGTTTCATTTCCAAACATGGAAATCAGTGACCACAGCTGTTCATCACTGATTTGAGTCTGAAGCTCCTCCAATTCCGCCTGTACCTTCTTTCCAAAAGAAGGAAACTTTGCCTTAATCGCGTGCACCAGCTTTGTCAAAAATGGGATGATGTCATCGTCGTTCGGGGAAATGGAGTACCAGCAGGAATCCTGATGAATGTCATGGGCAAAAAGGGTAAGAGCCGTGCTTTTACCGTAACCGGCCCTTGCATGAAGAAGTGTCAGGGGGTATCGGGGAATGGAGGCCAGTTTTTTATGAAGAGCCGCGCGCCGCATGAAGCTGTCCTTCACCGGAGGCGGCATGAGCTGACTTTGGATGACCGGAATGAGTCCCATCTTAGCTCCACCTTTCTATATTTTGTCAGTTGTTTTCGTACTTTTTACATTCGATAAAAGCTTGTGGGAATCCTTTAAAAAACGAAAAAGAACCCGTCCACAGATG
>NZ_QXIR01000050.1 GCF_003581585.1 Bacillus salacetis | reverse complement strand
CGGTTTTTAATTTTTATCGGCGAAAATCAGAAAGTTATCGGCGATTTTTAATTTTTATCGACCAAACGACAAAATCCGACATCTCCAGCCGTCCCCGCTGCCATCAGTCACACCAACTTCCTTACCTCTTCGGAACTTCGATCATGATTGCATCTCCCTGGCCGCCGCCTGAACAGATGGAGGCAATTCCAATCCCGCCGCCTCGTCTCTTCAATTCATAGGCCAGCGTCAGGATGATTCTTGCTCCGCTTGCCCCGATTGGATGGCCGATCGCCACAGCACCACCGTTGACATTGACTTTGCTTTCGTCAAGATTGGCAATCTTTCCGCTCGTCAATGCCACTGCTGCAAAGGCTTCATTAATTTCAAACAAGTCGATTTCCTCAAGTGTTTTTCCTGTTTTCTTCAAAAGTTCATTGATGACTAATCCTGGAGTCTGCGGGAAATCTTCAGCTTCCAAAGCAATCGCCGTATGGCCGAGAATGTAAGCTAATGGTTCCTTCCCTTCTTTAGAGGCGCGTTCTTCACTCATCAAGACCATTGCCGCTGCTCCATCGTTCACACCTGGCGCATTGCCGGCTGTAATCGTTCCGTCGGAGCCAAAAACAGGGGACAGTTTAGAAAGTTTTTCTTCTGATGTATCTTTTCTTGGTGCTTCATCACGGTCAACCGTTATCGGATCACCTTTACGCTGAGGTACCTGGACAGGAAGGATTTCTTCGGATAGTCTTCCTTCTTCAGCCGCCTTGACTGCCAGCTCGTGGCTCCGCTTCGCCCAGCGGTCCTGATCCTCACGGGAGATTTCGAACTCTTTTGCCGTGCTGTTTCCATATGTACCCATATGGACATTGTTAAAGCTGCAAGTCAACCCGTCATGGACCATCATATCCTTGACTGGAGAATCACCCATGCGCAATCCCCAGCGGGCCTTTGGCAGAATATACGGCGCATTGGACATGGATTCCATACCGCCGGCTACAATGACTTCGCCGTCTCCTGCCCTGATGATCTGGTCGGCCATCGTCACACTGCGCATTCCGGAAGCGCAGACTTTGTTGATTGTTTCCGTCCTGACATTCCAGGGAAGTCCCGCATTACGGGATGCCTGCCGGGATGGAAGCTGGCCCTGGCCGCCCTGAAGAACGGAACCAAGGATAAGTTCCTCGACTTCACTTCCGTCTACCCCGGCTCTTTTCAATGCTTCTTTGACGGCAAACCCGCCAAGTTCGGAGGCAGTAAATGTGCTTAAGCTTCCGCCAAATTTACCAAAAGGTGTACGAGCACCATCCAGAATGACTGTTTTTCCCATTACACTCTCTCCTTTTCTATGGTTATATCATTTCTAAAAATGTTACCGCTTTCAAAATTTCGACTGAACGCTCGCTCGAATTCGTTAAGTAAAGAAAGGGCCTGGCAGCCATAACATCGAATCGATACTATTCGGGACCAGACCCTTTACACTTAAAAAGCTATTGATTTCCGCTGCAGATGTCCGACTCCGCGGGGCGGGCGTTGAGCCTCCTCGGCTTCATAAAAAGCGGAAGCGGCCGTTCAGTGACGTACAGATTGGAGGACTCTCGCATGAGATAAAGGAATCACGAAGAACGAAGCGATTCGATGAAGACTTATCGCAAGGAGAGAGACCGAAATCTGCTAGGCGCTGGCCGCTGGAGCTGGATTGGCCTGCGGGGTTACGTTCCGGTGGGTACGTAACCTTGGTCTCACCTGTCCCGCTGCTCCCGCAGGAGATCGGACACCTTCCGCTCCAATCGACTAAAACACTTTCCAACTTCTTCAATGATCTAACTTACTAAAAAATATAACACTACGTCTCTTTGTAAGCCTTTACCATTCTATTTTAATGCAAAAATAGTATGAATGGAATGACTAAACTGAAAATTATTACTTTTCGCTGATCAAGAAGCGATTGTCGTGTCTTTTGGATCACCGCAGACTGCTTTTTCGAGAAGTTCAGCTACATCCAGTGTTGAGACGTTGTCTTCCACTTCCTTTGCTTTGGTTCCATCGGAAAGCATCGTCAGGCAGTAAGGACAGCCGGAGCTGATGACAGACGGATTTGTTTCCAGTGCCTGCTCGGTTCTGGCGACATTGACGCGGTGGCCTTTATCTTCTTCCATCCACATCAAGCCCCCGCCGGCGCCGCAGCACATACCATTCTGTCTGTTCCGTTCCATTTCAATGAGGTTGACACCTGAAATGGCTTTAAGGATTTCACGCGGCGGATCGTACACTTCGTTATATCTGCCGAGGTAACAGGAATCATGGAACGTGATCGTTTCATTGACTTCGTATTTCGGCTTTAAGCGGCCGTCTTTTACAAGCTCCGCCAGCACCTCAGTGTGGTGATAGACTTCTGCTTCAAGGCCAAAGTCAGGATACTCATTCTTGAAAATGTTGTAAGCATGCGGATCGATTGTGATGATCTTCTTGACTTCATTCTTCTCAAACTCCGCAATATTTGCTGTTGCAAGCTCCTGGAATAAGAATTCGTTACCAAGACGGCGTGGTGTATCACCGGAGTTCTTTTCTTTATTGCCGAGGATTGCGAACTTCACGCCGGCTTCGTTCAGAAGTTTGGCAAATGAAAGGGCGATCTTCTGGCTTCGGTTATCGAATGAACCCATGGAGCCTACCCAGAACAGGTATTCAAATTCTTCTCCGGCTTTCTTCATTTCCTTTACGGTCGGGATATGGACGTCTTCACGTCCTTCGCGCCAGTTTTCACGCTCTTTACGGTTAAGCCCCCAAGGATTTCCCTGACGCTCGATGTTCTGCATCGCGCGCTGTGCATCGGCATCCATCTTACCTTCAGTCAGCACAAGGTACCGGCGGAGGTCGATGATCTTATCAACATGTTCATTCATGACCGGACATTGGTCTTCACAGTTACGGCACGTTGTACATGCCCAGATTTCTTCCTCCGTGATGACATCCCCGATCAGGCTCGGGCTGTAGGCCGCAGCTGCTGCGGATTCCTGGGCGCCCTGCCCGGCTGCAGCCATTGCCAGCTGGTTGCCTTTCGTATTGTTGAATGCCATCGTCGGCACCCAGGGTTTCTTGGAAGTGACGGCCGCACCGTGATTTGTCAGGTGGTCTCTAAGTTTCACAATCAGGTCCATCGGGGAAAGCATTTTCCCTGTCCCTGTAGCCGGACACATATTTGTACAGCGCCCGCACTCAACACAAGCATAAAAGTCGATCATCTGCAGCTGGTTGAACTCTTCAATCTTTCCTACCCCGAAGCTTTCAGCTGATTCATCTTCAAAATCGATCGGCTTTAATTTTCCCGGGTTATCCAAACGGTTAAAATAAACATTGGCAGGCCCTGCAATCAAGTGGGCATGCTTGGACTGCGGTACGTAAACAAGGAATGCCAGCAGGAACAGCAGGTGGATCCACCAGGCAACATAGAAAATGACGATGGAAGCCGTCTCGCCAATCCAGCCAAGGCCGCCGGCAATCAGTGAGGCGATAGGTTCTGACCAGCCAAGCTCATGCCCGTGCCAGATCAGTCCCATCCCGTTCCCCACAAGGACGGAAAGCATAAGCCCTCCAATGAATAGAAGGACAAGCCCTGATTTGAAACCCCTCTTCAGGCGGACAAGTTTTTCAACGTAGCGGCGGTGGAAAGCCCACACGACTGCTACCAGTATAGTAAGGGTTACAATTTCCTGGAAGAACGTGAATCCCGCATACAGCGGTCCCAAAGGCAAGTGCGTTCCCGGTGCAAGCCCCTTCCAGATAAAATCGATTGCCCCGAATTGAACCAAAAGAAATCCGTAGAAGAACATGACGTGGATGGCACCGCTCTTCTTATCCTTCAAGAGCTTCTTCTGGCCAAACACGTTCACGGCGATTTTCTTCATTCTTTCTTTGACGTTATTATCAAACTCTGCCTTTTTCCCCAATTTGATATATTCAATTCTTGTCTTGACAACATAAACAAATAAACCGACTGCGTAAGCGGTTACAAGAATGAATGCAATCCAGTTTATCCACAACAAAACGTCCATGTTCAGACTCTCCCCTCTTTATTCGTGATTTCTCCCTTTGTTGCAAATTTTAAAAAGGAAATAATATTCAGAATGTTCCTTATCTCCATTATATACTGAATGAGCATTCAGTCAATCCTTTTTCCTCTATTTTTTTCCGTTATTTCGGACAGACCATGATGGCTTTTCCGGTAAAAAGATGGCTGTCTGCCACACTCCGTTTTCTATAGGGTTTTCTTGGGAAAAGATGAATATGGAATAATTGGGCATACTATAAAGTACCAGTAGAGAAAGAGTGATTATATGTGGGTTTTAACGATTTTTTTGATAATGGCTGCCATTATCCTATTGTGCATCGCCGATTTCCATTTCGGCCGCAGGTACTTTGTCAGGAACGCCTATAGACGCGACTACCAGAAACGGCACAGCGACATGGAGTTGATCTCTACCGGCCCTGCTTTTTTTGAAAGAATGTTTTCAGACATAAAGAACGCTTCTTCCTCGATCAACTGCCTCTTTTATATTGTGGAAAACGACCACCTTGGACGGCAGTTCTTTGACCTGCTCATCCAGAAAGCCAAAGAAGGTGTTGAAGTAAGGCTCCTCATGGATAGAATCGGAAGTTTCAAAATCCGTTCAAAACAGGTAAAAGAACTTCAGGAATGCGGCATCCAGGTTTTCTTCGCAGAAAAACCAAAGCTTCCTTTTCTATTCTTCTCGACACAGCAGCGGAACCACCGGAAGATCACTGTGATTGACGGAAAAATCGGATACCTCGGCGGTTACAACGTCGGCAAGGCATATATAGACGAAGAGCCAAAGCTGTCTCCATGGAGAGATTATCATATGAGAATCGCTGGGGAAGGCACAGCAGATCTGCAAAAGGAATTTTGTATAGATTGGAAGCGTGCTTCTGGCGAAGAGATTTTAAACAAGCCCAGTTACTTCCCCGAGCTTGAAAAGGGAGCTGTTGAACACCGCTTCTTCCCTTCGGAAGGCTTCAAGATCGAGAGCCAGTTTGTCAGTTTCATCACGAACGCCAGAAAATCCATTTTTATCGGAACACCCTATTTCATTCCTTCAAAGGAAGTGATGGATGCCCTGGAGAAAGCGCTGAAACGGGGAATCAAAGTGACAATCGTCACACCTGAACGGCCCGATCACCCGCTCGTAAAGGAAGCGGCATTTAAATTCTTCCGGAGACTCATTCCTTTGGGAGCAGATATCTATCACTACCAGAACGGATTTTATCATTCCAAGCTGATCATTCTTGACGATGAATTCTGCGACCTTGGCACCGCCAACTTCGACCTCAGAAGTTTCTATGTCAACTTGGAACTGAATAATTTTACGTATACCCAATCCTTTGTGGATGAAGTCCGGAAAGAAGTACAAAAAGATATTGAAGGATCAACGTTAGTGGATTTGGAGAAGATTAACTCTGTCAGCATATTCACCAGAGTTAAAGAAGGAATCGCATCGATGATTTCGATATTATTATAATAGCCTCCCTTAACTTGAGGGGGGATACTTTTTTTGACGGGAGTGAAACCATGCAATTACGACTAGGATTTGTTGCCAATGCCCTTGCTTTGTGGGATGCAAGCCCTTCAAAAACAATGACATTCAAACGATATAGTGAACTTCCCGATCAGGAACGGAAACAAAAGCTGCTTGACGTCACATCGGCCAATCTGGAACATACCAAGCGCATCCTTTATTATCTCGCAGCCCATGAAATCCCGCTTTATCGGATGTCGAGTTCCATGGTGCCGCTTGCGACCCACCCCGAGGTGAAATGGGATTTCGTCACGCCTTTTCGAAAGGAATGGGAGGAACTTGGCCGCCTCATCAAGAAGTTCAATATCAGGACAAGCTATCATCCGAATCAGTTCACCCTGTTTACAAGCCCGAAGGATTCGGTTACGGATAATGCGGTAGAAGATATGGTCTTTCATTATAAAATGCTTGAGGCAATGGATGTCCATGAAAAGTCCCTGCTCAATATTCATATCGGCGGAACATACGGGAATAAAGAAGAAGCGTTAAGACGATTTCATGAGAATCTGCTGAAGCTTCCCCCAAACGTCAAAGAAATCATGACCCTTGAGAATGATGACAAAACCTATACAGTCGAAGAAACACTCGAAGTCTGTGAAAAAGAAGGGATCCCCATGATTCTGGACGTCCATCATCATCAAGCGAACCAGAGTACGGAACCGCTTGAGAATTATCTGCCGAGAATCCTGGATACCTGGAAACATAGAAACCTGCGGCCGAAAATCCACTTATCGTCCCCTAAATCCGAAAAAGCTTTCCGCTCACACGCGGATGATGTCGACATCGACTTTGTCCTTCCTTATCTCAAGATGCTCAAGGAACTGGATGAGGACGTCGATATTATGATCGAAGCAAAAAACAAGGATCTCGCAATGCTTAAATTGACGGAGGACATTTCAAAGATCCGCGGTGTCAAACGGGTGAGCGGCGGTATTCTGAATTGGTAGCAGAAAGGAATGTTTATGAAAAAGAAAGTATGCCTATCTTGGAGCGGCGGCCGTGACAGCATGGTGATGCTCGACCGCCTCCATTCTTCCACCGAGTGGAAGCCTTCTGCCCTCTTAACGACGCTGGCAGAAGAGGAACAACGAATCATGATGCATGATGTCCCGATGCCTCTGCTAAAAAAGCAGGCGGAAGCTTTGAATCTGCCCCTCCTGCCGGTCTTTATGAAACAGGGGGCAAGCAATGAAGAATATGAAGCCGGAATGCATTCCGCTTTAGGTTCTCTTTTGGATCAACATATAGGAACGGTTGCCTTTGGGGATATTTTTTTGGAAGATATCAAATCTTACCGTGAAGAGCAGATGAAGAATACCTCCCTCAAGCCTGTATTTCCTCTCTGGGGAGTTTCCACAGCTGACTTAAGCAGGGAATTCATTGACAAGGGGTATAGAGCGGTACTAGTTTGTGTCGACGGTTCCCAGCTTGACCCTTCCTTCCTTGGACGGGAGTATGACGATGACCTGCTGCGGGACCTGCCTGAGGAAGTGGACCCCTGTGGTGAAAATGGCGAATTTCACACTTTCGTCTATGATGGCCCTCTGTTTAAGCAGCCGGTAAAATATCAGGCAGCGGAAACCATTAAGAAGTATGAGAGGTTTCATTATTTGCATATTGAATAGGAAAATCCCCGGCTGACAGAGCGTCTTCCGGGGATTCTTCGCGTCTTCTTAATGTGGCATGGTACAGTTGACCGGCTTATTCCAGGGACAAACCGGTTTTTTTCTGAAAAAATGACCTCGTTTTGTGAGAGGCAACGGAATGAAGCCGCGCCCCTACTTCATCATTGATTCGATCATCGGCTGCACCCAGGCGTACGCCTTAAAGCCGAGATAGATGCCGATGATGCCAGCGACTCCCGCGAATGCGGGAGGAGCCGGTATCGGTAATTTAAATAAAGCGAAAATGAAGCCGGCAATGAAGCCGGTCAGAATAGCCAATAATACCATTTTCATGATAGAACCCCCATGTCATCGTCGTATTGTTTATAGGTTACCCTTTACAAAGCAAACTATATTCCAGTCTTACTCTGGCTGCGATTTCATGCTGTGAGGTTTTGGTGTAAAAAAGACGACGAAGTTTGTACTTCAGCCGTCTTCTCATCTGCTTACATTTTATCCGGTGCAGAAACGCCGATCAATTTCAGTGCATTTTTCATCGTAATTCGGACTGCTTTGATCAATGACAAGCGGGCCTTGGTCAATTCCAGGTTCTCCTTGTCCAGCACCTTTTCAGCATTGTAGAAACTGTGGAAGGTGGACGCAAGCTCATTGATATAGTTCGCTACACGGTGAGGCGTTCTCTTTGCCGCCGCATCCGCTACAACTCCCGGGAAGTCCCCAAGCTTTTTCAGGAGTTCGATTGTTTTTTCCGCTTTCAAGAGGGAGTAATCCGCATTCCCATCAAAGCTGATGCCCTGTTCTTCCGCCTGCCGCAAAATACTGCAGATGCGGGCATGCGCATACTGGGCGTAATAAACCGGGTTTTCATTTGACTGGGAAACAGCCAGGTCAAGGTCAAAGTCCATATGCGTATCGGCACTTCTCATAGCGAAGAAGTAACGAACGGCATCCAGGCCAACCTCGTCAACCAGGTCACGCATCGTGACCGCTTTACCTGTCCGTTTACTCATCTTCATCTTTTCACCGTTCTTGAACAGGTGAACAAGCTGGATGACTTCTACTTCAAGCTTTTCGCGGTCATAGCCCAGTGCTTCGATGGCTGCTTTCATACGCGGAATGTAGCCGTGGTGGTCAGCACCCCAGATATTGATCAGGATATCGTGTCCGCGTTCAAATTTATCGCGGTGATAGGAGATATCCGGAGTCAAATACGTATACGTACCGTCATTTTTGATGAGCACGCGGTCTTTATCATCACCGAGTTCAGTAGAACGGAACCATGTCGCCCCGCCTTCTTCATACACATGATTATTGTCCTTCAATGCTTTTAGCGCATCATCGATTTTCCCATTCTCATAAAGGGAAGTTTCAGAATACCAGACATTGAATGGGACACGGAAATCCTCAAGGTCTTTCTTCAATTTATCCATTTCGTACTTCAAGCCGTATTCACGGAAGAATTGGTATCGTTCTTCTTCCGGTGCTTCAATATACTTGCCGCCGAATTCCTCAGCAAGCTTCTGGCCGATCCCGATGATATCCGCTCCCTGATAGCCGTCCTCCGGAACTGCCTTATCATGGCCAAGCGCCTGGAAGTACCGTGCTTCAACTGAAAGGGCAAGGTTATGGATCTGGTTTCCGGCATCATTGATATAGTATTCACGCGTGACTTTGTAACCGGCTTTATCCAATACATTGCACAGCGAATCCCCGACTGACGCTCCCCTTGCATGTCCGAGATGAAGGTCGCCTGTAGGGTTGGCAGAAACAAACTCAACATTGATTCTTTCGCCATTGCCGGCATCCGAGCGGCCATATTCTTCCCCAGCTTCAAGGATATTGGATACAAGTTCTGTAAGGTACTCATTTTTCATGAAAAAGTTGATGAATCCAGGTCCGGCAATATCAATCTTTTCAACTGAAGCCGCTTCCTGGTCAATATTCGCAACGATATCATCGGCAATCATTCTAGGCGCTTTCTTTGCGACGCGGGCAAGCTGCATCGCCATGTTCGTCGAGTAGTCACCGTGTGACTTTTCCTTAGGTGTCTCCAGAATCACATCCGGAATCTGATCTTCTGCCGCCAATCCTGCTTTCAGGACAGCTGACCTGATCTCCGCTTTTAACTTGTCTTGTACTTGTTCTGCAATATTCATTATTCTAATCCTTCCTCCTTGTACGAAATGTCCATCTCATACTCTCCGACCGGGCTTCCCTGCATATATAACCGGTAAGATAAATTGATCTCGCCGTCATTCTTCGTCCGGTTTGCAGTATGTGTAAGCTTAGAAGTCTTTGTCGTGATCATCAAGGTTCCAAGCTGGCTTTCATATGAACCCGCATGTTCCTCATCTTCTTTAAAAACCATCCTCATTTTCACGGCCCCGCTGCGCAGGATCAGTGCTTCTTCATCCCTTTTGAGCTTGAAGATCGTATGTATCGTTCCTTCTTCCTGTACTTCATCATATTTCAGATATAAAGAATCTCCTTTTTCATAGTATCTGCCATTTGCGTACAATTCAAAAGAGTCTTTTTCGCCTCCGTGCTGTATGCGGGTTTTCAAGTGAACTTTGACATCCGTATGTTCAGTTCCTCCACCTTTCAAACCACTCACATCCTTTGTAAGATTTCTGCGTAATCCTAACGTACATCCTTAACTAACTAAGTATAAAAATAATCTGCTGAAAATGCAATGAAACGGCAGGAATTCGGTTATTTCAGATTGTTTTGGAGGGTGGGTTTCCGGGAGTTAGGATTTTGCAGTTAGATTTGGTGGCGCTTTTAGGGCTATCGACGAGTTTTCGCGTTCTATCATCGACTTTTGTACTTCTATCGACGAGTTTTCGCGTTCTATCATCGACTTTTGTACTTCTATCGTCGAGAATGACCGGGCTATCAACGACCCACACATTCCGACAAATACCGGGGAGTGACTGGCACCATAACAAAAAAAACTGCCCCCTTGAAGCTTGAAACTCTCCAGGGGCAGTTGCAAATCAAACGTTATTTCACCCAGCCCAGCATCATTTCACGGATGAGTTTGCTGGCTGTGTTGGCTGTTTGCTCAGAGGCGTCATAGACCGGTGCCACTTCAACAAGGTCGGCGCCGACAACATTCACTTCCGAGCGGGCAATTTCATGGATGGAGGCTAGCAGTTCACGGGAAGTTATGCCGCCCGCGTCGACCGTGCCCGTCCCGGGTGCGTGTGCCGGATCAAGGACATCTATATCGATCGTCACGTATACCGGACGTCCCGCAAGCTTAGGCAGGATTTCCTTCAGCGGCTCGAGTACTTCAAACTTGGAGATGTGCATACCGTTCTCCTTTGCCCACTGGAACTCTTCTTTCATGCCGGAACGGATTCCGAATGAGTACACATTTTCAGGGCCGATATGCTCGGCAATCTTCCTGATTGGTGTGGAGTGGGACAAGGGCTCTCCTTCATAGTGCTCGCGAAGGTCTGTATGGGCATCCATATGAATGACCGCCAAGTCTTTGTATTTTTTATAGACAGCCTTCATGACCGGCCAGGAAACCAAGTGCTCCCCGCCCATGCCTAAAGGAATTTTGTTATCTTTCATCAATCCATCAATGTATCCTTCAATAGTATCGATGCTTTTTTGCGGATTACCGAACGGAAGCGGGATATCCCCTGCATCGAAGTAATTGATTTCTTCCAGCTCCCTGTCCAGATAAGGGCTGTATTCTTCAAGCCCGATGGAAACCTCGCGGATGCGGGCAGGGCCGAAACGGGAACCCGGTCGGTAGCTCACCGTCCAGTCCATCGGCATACCGTAAAGCACAACCCGGCTTTCCTCGTAAGAAGGATGGCTGCCGATAAAAACATTACCAGAATAAGCTTCATCAAAGCGCATTTTTCATGACTCCTTTTAAAAAATTATTTAAGTCCTGACTTAGCGAGCAAGGTATCAAACCTGCACTCATATCTGTTGATTTTGCCAGGTTGAAAAAGTTTGATTGGAGCGGAAGGTGTACGATCTCCTGCGGGACTAGCGGGACAGGTGAGACCAAGGTTACGTACCCACCGGAACGTAACCCCGGAGGCGAATCCAGCTCCAGCGGCCAGCGCCTAGCAGATTTCGGTCTCTCTTCTTGCGATAAGTCAACATCGACTCACTTTCGTTCGTCGTGTTTCCTATATCTCATACGAGAGCCCTCCAATCTGTACGTCGCTAAACGGCCCCTTCCGCTTTTTATGAAGCCGAGGAGGCTCACCGCCCGCCCCGCGGAGTCGTGCACCTGTAGCGGAAATCACCCACGCTTTCTTAACAAATTTATTCTGTCAGATCCTTAACAAATTTAGGCAGTACGAAGCTGGCTTTGTGAAGTTCCTTTGTATAGTATTTCGTTTCGATGTCATGGAAACGGTCTTCGCTCACTTCAAGCGGATCATGCTTTTTGGAACCTACTGTGAACGCCCAAAGGCCGCTTGGGTACGTCGGGATGTTGGCAAGATACAGGCGGGTGATCGGGAAGATTTCTTTTACATCGCTTTGCACCTGGCGGATAAGATCCGATTTGAACCAAGGGTTGTCACTTTGCGCAACAAAGATCCCATCTTCTTTCAACGCTTTGGAGATTCCCGCATAGAAGCCTTTTGTGAACAGGTTGACCGCCGGTCCGACAGGCTCAGTGGAATCAACCATTATCACGTCATATTCGTTTTCGCTTTTCGCGATATGCATGAAGCCGTCGCCCACCTGGACTTCGACTCTCTCATTCTCAAGCTCGCCTGCAATCTCCGGAAGATACTTCTTGGAGTACTCGATTACTTTGCCGTCAATCTCAGCAAGGACCGCTTTTTTCACTGAAGGGTGCTTCAGTACTTCGCGGATGACGCCTCCGTCTCCCCCGCCCACTACAAGGACCGTTTCAGGATTTGGATGCGTGAACAACGGCACGTGTGCCACCATCTCATGGTAGACGAACTCATCCTTTTGAGAGGTCATGACCATGTCATCAAGAAGCAGCATGTTCCCCCACTCTTCCGTCTTGACCATATCAAGCTTTTGAAATTCCGTTTGCTCTGTATGTAAAGTTTTGTTGATTCTCATTGTAATTCCGAAGTTTTCCGTTTGTTTCTCTGTAAACCAGAATCCACCCATTTTATCTTCATTCCTTTTCTCATTAATTCTCGCGGCCAGGGACAAATCTCATCATAAATATCCTTCCCCAACAACATAAATACAAACATGAGAAAAAGTATAGTCTAATTTGGCAAAAATACAAGAATAAATTTTAATTTCTTCCTATACGTTTAAAAAATTCATCCTCTTTCCATAATGAATACTATTAGAAAAGCGAAGGCGGCTCCACGGTTTGAAGGCTTATGCATGAGACAAGGAAACACGGCAAGTCCGCTGGCCGCAGTAGCTGGATACTATTGCCCTTGTATTTACTTTCATTATTAATAAATAAACTAGAATTATAGGAAAAGAGGGATTGGCTTGGAAGTGATCACAAGTTCCCGTTTACAAAAAACAAAAAAATATGTTCGTGCCGCCATCATCCTCGGCCTGTTTTTCACCCTGGCGATCCTGATGGGGCTTGCCGGCCTGTTAACATATGCCAAAATACAGGGACCGCCGCCGCTTGCTGTTCCTCAATCCACTCTTTTCTATGGAGCAGACGGATCCATTATCGGCGAAAGCAACAGCGGCGAAAAGAGATACTGGGTCCACCTTGAAGATATCTCCCCTGACTTGATCGACGCGACCCTTTCCATAGAAGACAAGGGATTCTATTCTCATCACGGTTTTGATTTTAAGAGAATTACAGCGGCTGCCCTTGCAGATATGAAGGCCATGGCAAAAGTCCAGGGAGCTTCGACCATTTCTCAGCAATATTCCAGAAACCTGTTTTTGACCCATGATAAAACCTGGAAGAGAAAAATCTCAGAAGCACTTTACACCTTAAGGCTTGAGATGAACTATACAAAAGAAGAGATCCTCGAAGGCTATTTGAATACAATCTACTATGGCCACGGGGCTTACGGCGTCCAGGCCGCAAGCCAGTTTTACTTTGGAAAGGACGCTGCCGAACTGACGACTGGTGAATCCGCGATGCTTGCCGGAATTCCGAAAGGGCCGAGTCTGTACTCACCGCTCGATTCCTACCAGGCAGCCAAAGACCGTCAGGAAATCATTCTGAACGCCATGAAAAAAGAAAAGATGATTTCTGAAAAAGACGCTGCAAAAGGAAAAGCCGAAAGCCTGAATATCGTTGGAGAATACCCTCACCAATCCATTGAAACCGCTCCTTACTTTCAGGATGTGGTAAAAAAGATCCTGCGGAACCAGCTTGGTATCGACGATCGGACAATCGAGCTGGGCGGGCTGAAAGTGTATACCACTTTGAATCCGAAACATCAGAAAGCTGCCGAAGAAGTGATTGAACGGGAAATCAAGCCTGAATCAGATATTCAGGTCGGATTTACAGCCATCAATCCAAAGAACGGGTATGTAACCGCCATGGTCGGAGGCCGGAACTATGAGGAGAGCCCCTTCAACCGTGCCGTCCAGGCTGTCAGGCAGCCGGGCTCGACCATCAAGCCGCTGCTTTACTACGCAGCCGTTGAAAAAGGTTTCACCCCTTCCACAACTATGAGAAGCGAACTGACGACTTTTAAATTTGATGAAGACCAAAGTGAATACACTCCTCATAACTTCAATAACAAGTATGCCGAAGACGATATCACGCTGGCCCAGGCCATTGCCATTTCGGACAATGTCTATGCCGTGAAGACCCACCTCTTCCTCGGCCAGGAAGCACTTGTGAATACGGCAAAGAAGTTCGGTCTCTCGACACCCATCAAGAAAGTCCCTTCTTCCGCTCTTGGAACTTCAGGTGCCCGGGTCGTCGATATGGTCAATGCCTACGGAATGTTTGCCAACGGCGGATACAAAATCAGCCCTGTCTTCATTACAAAGGTAGAAGGATTCGGCGGGGAGATCATCTATGAAAAGAAGCATGAAAAAGAGCAGGTGCTGGACCCGGATGCAGCATACGTCATGACACATATGCTGAGCGGGATATTCGACCCGAAGCTGAACGATTATTCGACAGTCACCGGTATCACCATCAGAAAACATGCTACACGGCCTTACGCAGGCAAGTCAGGGACAACCAATTCGGATAACTGGATGATCGGCTACGCACCCCAGCTGACCGCCGGAGTCTGGACGGGATATGACAAAGGAAAAGAAATATCATTGGTTGAGGATAAATACTACGCGAAGAATATCTGGGTGCACTTCATGGAAGAAGCATTAAAGGGCGAGCCTGTAAAATCCTTCAAACCGACCAAGAATGTAAAAGGATACCTCGTCAATCCACACAACGGCAAGCTCGCAACAAAGGGATGTCCGGTCCAGCGCTTCACCTATTTCATTAAAGGCACCGAACCAACCGAATACTGCGACGAACACCTAACAGAAGAAGAACCCGCCAAGAACCCCGTCCCGGAGCCAAAAGAGAAAGAAACACCGTGGTATAAAAAGTGGACGGAGTGGTTTTGAATTAGAAAACGGAAGCCCTCCGATCAGAGCCTTACTGATCGGAGGGCTTCCGTTTGGTAAAAAACACAGCGAACAAAGTAAGCTGATGTTGACTTATTGCAAGGAGGTGCCGGGAAGCATCCCGGCAGCCGGACATCGGAACTTGATCTGCAAGGAGAAAGGCCGAAACCTGCTGGGATCCTGGCCTATAAGAGACTACAAATAAATACCCTGTTACTCGAAGGAATCCATTTAATAACAGGGGGTTTTTCTCTTAATCACCCCATTATTCGACTGATCCACTTTTGTAACATGGTGTTTACCACCAAATCAGCCCCAGAGATTCAAGCAAAGGTGCGATTCCCACGAGCCGCCGCTGAGCCGCATATCCAAGGGAAAATATCTATAAATGTATACGAAAAACCCCGGGTTTGTGCGAACCCGGGGTCTTTCATGTCCTAGTTTGTTTTGTGCAAACTGTGATTTAAGTTTACTTTTTTTTAGAAGATTGAGCAAGGTATGAACGATTGTTTCTAATAAATGTCACAATTCGTTCATAGTATTGTAACTTTTTGTAAGTTTACTTTCCGACTGACAAATCCTCTTTCAGCTTTTCTTCAGAACGTTCCCACATTCCTTCATCATGGTTGACCAGGAAGTTCCTCAGAATGTCTTTCGAACGATCATCCATCACATCTACGATGATATGGCGCTTAATGGACTTATCCATTCTGTTCACATGCTCCGGAAGGGATTTGTAGCCTCTGCGCTTCTCCGTGTTAACGACCATTTCGCATGCAGTCACCCCCGCATAATACGGCCCGTCTTCTTTACGGTCGATGGTAACCCAGACCAGCCAGTAAGGTTTTCCGCCTTCTGAATCCTCGCGGTTATTGGTGAACTTGATCCGTTTTTCAACGGCGCTTCGGGCATGCATGGCGCCAACGTCCACAAATGCCTCTCCCTCTTCAATATCGACGAAAACAGGGGAAACATTATCCAGGCTGAGTGATCCGATTCCGAAGCCGCCGTGCCCGTCCGTCGGGTCACTCTTGATGATATTAAAGCCGACACTTTGCTTCTTTTTGTCTTCCATTTCATAACAGCTCCTTTTGGTTTATGAGAATAATGATGCGATTCCATAGTAGATTGTATTGAACGCCAGCCCTACAGCTTCTCTTCCACCGTTGATAAACGGCCAGATCGTATAGCGGTCAAGCGGGGTAATGACAAGGATCAGGAACAGCAGGACACCATATTGTTCATACTGAGACATCTTTGAACGTATGCGCGGCGGCGATAGGTCCTCGATGATCCGGTAGCCATCCAGAGGCGGAAACGGCAATAGGTTAAATATGAACAAGATGATATTCAGGTATACAATCATATTGAACAGGTCGATGAAAAATTGCGGAACCACCATTCCGAATCCGAATGTGATGATAAAGTAGAGAAACCCATAGGCAACGAAGGCAATCAGGAAGTTGCTCAGCGGACCTGCGATTGAAACAAGCACTCCGGCAAGCTTCGGGTTTTTAAAATTGAAGCGGTTGACCGGTACTGGCCTTGCCCAGCCGAAACCGGCAATCAAAATAAAGAGCGTCCCGATCGGATCCAAATGCTGAATGGGATTCAGCGTCAGGCGTCCCTGATTTTTGGCGGTATCATCACCGAATTTGTGCGCCACGTAGGCATGAGCATATTCATGGAATGTAAACGCCAAAATCAGGGCGATCACCACAAATGGCAGCTCTTCTAAATTAAAGGCTAAAAAGTTCAATGTCTGTTCTCCTTATAATAAATGAATTTTTTTATGATTAATGTCTATTTATCAATATTCTCTATCGTCCGGACTTGCTCCTTCCGGAAAATACGATAAAATTTAAACTGGAAGGCTGTATCCACTTTACCTTCCTTATGATTGTAACAAAATTATAGAACAGGAGCGAAATCCATGCCTTATGTAACTGTGAAGATGCTTGAAGGACGAAGCGAAGACCAAAAGAAAGCATTAGTTGAAAAAGTCACATCGGCTGTCAGTGAGACGACAGGTGCCTCTGAAGACAAAATCGTCGTATTCATAGAAGAAATGAGCAAAAATCATTATGCTGTTGGCGGAAAGCGATTGAGTGACGAAGAGTAGTCCTCTCTTGCCCCGCGTTCGGCCGGTGCCGCCAATCGTATTTGATTGGCGGCTTTCTTTGTGGGCAGTAGCAGACGGGTGTATCGGCGATTTTTGTGATTTATCAGCGATTTTACTGCTTTATCAGCGATTCCTGAGATTTATCGGCGATTTTCTCATTTTATCAGCGATTTTCCGAATTTATCGACCAAACGACTTAATTCGACAGGGACCCTCTGTAAAGAAGCCCTCACCCTGCCCTCTTAAAAACAAAAACCCGCCACAGCTAGTGGCAGGCTTCTCTATTAATTCAAGATCTTTTGCTTCAAACCTTCTATATATTCATAGGCAGCATCGATTTCTTCCACTGTATACTTCTGCTTGCTTTTCAATGTGAAGATTTTTTCTTCCACTTCTTCGCGGGAAAGATTATCGAAATACAATACTGTCGACACCAGTTCAAGAAAACGGGAAGGCTGCTCATTCATGTCATCGAGGCAGTCCTTCAGAAACGGCATTTCCGTTTCGTACATTTTCAGAAAGCCCTGGCCTTCTTCAGTCACAGTATAGCGATATTGGAAGTACCCGCCTTTTTTCTCCTTCAGTTCGCTGATGAAGCCCATGTTGCAGAGCTCTTCCACACGGAGGGTCAATTCCTCGGAGTATGGACCGTAGAAATGAAACTGGAATTTTTCTTGAAAAGGAAAAGATAATTTCTTTGCGATATAAATCATTTTCTGCAGTTTCTTTCTGCCCGTGATTTCACCAGAAGCCAAAAAAGCACTCATTAGTTTAGCGTGATCCTTTAACACGTTCCTTCATCTCCTACTTCAAAAAATTACATTATGCTCCGCCATTGGGTGCAGGAAGGCTGCCTCAGAAGGTGCGGCCGGAAGATTGCTGGCCATAAGCTTTGAGACAGCCTCGAGTTATGTCAGTCGAGTTCTAAAATCGAACGAATTTGTCTTTTAATATTTCTTTTGGATGATTCATCATATAAGAAGTCGGCAGGATAATAGAGTTTGTGGTCCGTCCTTCTCTTTCCTGAGATCGCATCGACGATATCCGACTGCCTGGACAATTCCCTCAGTTCATTGTTCGGCATCTGCAAGTGAATCGGGAGGCGCTCCTCCTCTTCACCCGGCCGGTAGAAATCGTACGGGAGATCGGATGATGAATCGACGACCAGGTAATATTCCGGGTCGATTCCGGCTTTTTTGAATAAGCCCTCAAGCTCGCTGTGTTTCTTATACTCTTTCGCAGGATCAAACTCTGCATATTTGAATAGATTCCTATTCATGAAACGGCGGCAGAGATCGCTGAGCACAGGGTCATCTTCCTCTTCCCACGTCTGGAAGTAGAACATGATGACTGCTTCATCCAGCTTCAAATAGTCGGCAAGCAATACGTTTCCTTCAAAGAGGGAGTAGAAATGGAGAGGATCATATTTGAAAGAATACGATTGTTCATGAAGTTCTTTTGCACGATGAAGAATCTTTGTCAGGATGACCTCGGCACTTCTTGTCACCGGGTGAAAATACACCTGCCAATACATCTGATACCTGCTCATTATGTAATCCTCGACGGCATGCATTCCGCTGGATTTGATGACCACCTGGTCTTCCCGCGGCCTCATGACCCGCAGTATCCGTTCCATATCGAAGTGTCCGTAGCTGACGCCCGTAAAGTAGGCATCACGCTGCAGGTAATCCATTCGGTCGGCATCAATCTGGCTCGAAATCAAGCTGACCACCTGCTTGTTTGCATAGGTTTTGGCGATGACCTCGGCAACATGCTTGGGAAAATCACTGCCCACTTTTGAAAGGACCTGGTTGACCTCTGTATCCCCCAGGATGATTTCCTGTGTGAAATGCTCATGATCCAGATGGAAGACCTTTTCAAATGAATGGGAAAACGGCCCATGACCCAGATCATGCAGCAGTGCAGCACATAAAGACAGCAGCCTTTCGCCCTGGCTCCATTCGGGCCGACCCTGAAAAACATCATCTACGATCCGGCGCACGATCTCGTAGACACCGAGAGAATGATTCAGCCGGCTGTGCTCCGCTCCATGGAACGTCAGATATGTGGTTCCAAGCTGCCTGATCCGCCTCAACCGCTGGAACTCCTTCGTCCCGATTAAATCCCAAATGACCTGATCCTTTACGTGCACATAACGATGAACAGGGTCTTTAAAAACTTTTTCCTCATTCAGCTTCAATTTGGAATATTCCATTCTTTACCCTCTTCCTGTCTAACTTATTTCTATTATAGACGGTTTTTATCATAAAAACATCTCGAAGTATGTCGAAAAATAAATAGAAATGATGAAAAATGTTTATACTTCAAGGCTTGGAAAACCAAAATTTTTTTCTTGCCAGCAGAGACTCTTGACAGTCCCTAAATATCCTTCCCCGGCGTCATGACAACGAAACTATTAGAAAAAAATAATTTTAACATATTCGTATAGATTCCCATTTTTTTGTACAGACTTCTAGTAAGAAAAGTTACTAAAAAAGGGAGTTGGAAATCATGAAATCCAGACAGGATGCATGGACGGAAGAAGATGATTTGTTACTGGCCGAAACGGTTTTGCGGCACGTAAGAGAAGGCAGCACACAGTTGAACGCTTTTGAAGAAGTAGGAGATAAATTGAACCGTACTTCTGCAGCTTGCGGCTTCAGATGGAATGCCGTTGTCCGCCACCAATACGAAAAAGCACTCAGCCTTGCGAAGAAACAGCGAAAGCAGCGCCAGCGCCTGCTCGGCAAAGACCAGGGCGGCAAGAAAAAGTTGCTTTACCAGCCGCCTTCACCTTCTTATGATGAAATTGATGCTATGTCTCTATCGATGTCGACGGAAATGGACGAAGAAAAAGAAGAGTATACTAGTCCGGTAATGGAATCACTGGAAATGATGGAAGCCTCAGAGGCAGCTGACACCGAATTTGCAGAAGAAGCACTTGAAAAAAAGGAAGTCAGCAGCCCTTCAGTTTCAGCACCGCCGGAACAAGCACCGGCAGCACAGCGCATCCCGGTTCAAGGCAAGGTGGAAATGTCGCTTGAAAAAGTCATTGCTTACCTGCAAAGCCTTGCGCACTCTAACTTCAGTTCTGACATTCTAAAAAGTGAGAATCAGAGATTGAAACATGAGAACGCTGAAATCAGACGCCAAAATGCCGAACTAGAAAAGCAGATCGCCCAGCTCGAGAAGAATACAGTGACCATGCAGGAAGACTACGAAACATTGATGCAGATCATGAACCGCGCTAGAAAGCTTGTCTTGTTCGAAGACGAAGAAGGCAAAGCACCAAGGTTCAAAATGGACCGCAACGGAAACCTTGAAAAAGTAGCAGAATAGGAAGAAAAACGGAAGCGGCCGTTTAGCGACGTACGGATTGAAGGGCTCTCGCATGAGATATAGGAATCACGAAGAGCGGCAGCGATTCGATGATGACTAATCGCAAGGAGAGAGACCGAAATCCGCTAGGCGCTAAGCCCGTTCCAGTGGGTACGGACCCCCGGCCGCTGGAGCTGGACTGTGAAAAGCGGAAGCAGCCGTTTAGCGACGTACGGATTGAAGGGCTCTCGCATGAGATATAGGAATCACGAAGAGCGGCAGCGATTCGATGATGACTAATCGCAAGGAGAGAGACCGAAATCCGCTGGGCGCTAAGCCCGTTCCAGTGGGTACGGACCCCCGGCCGCTGGAGCTGGACTGTGAAAAGCGGAAGCCTGCATTCGATGACCCCCTTGAGACAGATATTGAATCTCTCTATAAAAAAGGCTGTTTTCGCATATATTGCTGCTTTCGGATTTCAAAGGTTTTACTCTCGAAAAAGAACGAGCAGCTCTTTTCTTCCCTGCTCACCGGGGGTTTTACGGAGATTTTCCAGGACTTTATTTGAAATTCATTGTGAATAGCAACAAAGCTTACGAAAAGAGGTTCTACGTCAAATGTTGGGGTAGGAGCACTTGCTCCTTATCCCACATTGATTCCTTTTGATTTAAATTGGTGATGCAATAGTACTCTAAGTCTAAAACGATCGTATCGTCTAAACCCAAAGGCATTTCTTTTAATGACCTTCGTTTGATTGTTTAATCCCTCGACAAAACCGTTATTATAGTTGAAGGCAAAGCTATTTAATACTCAGTCTGCCAGTTCTTTAAG
>NZ_QXIR01000005.1 GCF_003581585.1 Bacillus salacetis | reverse complement strand
TAAACGGGAAAAATCCAGTACCTGGGATTTATCCCAAAGCAACAATTTACGGAAAACAGGCTATTGTAAATTCAAAAAGAGATTAAGTCCCTTAACGGGGTTCCAACTTACTTTAATGCCGGACATTGATTTATTAATCTGTTCACAATACCAGTGTTACAATCCCCCATGAGTCAAGGAACCTTTAAGGGCAGCCAAAGAAAAAAGACGAAATCGTTTGCGATTTCGTCCACCAGATTATCTTATTCAACAGGTTCCTTGGAGACCTGCAGCCGCACCTCGAAGAGCACCTCGAAGAGCTGACTAATCTTCTGCCACCTCCAGGATGATCATATCAGAGCCGATGGTACGGATATGATGCCACGGCACTCTGATCTCGCTGTTTTGCTTGCGCATCCATTTACCGGTTGGGATGACCAGGGCGTTGATCTGCCCTGTCCTCTCATTGAACTCCAGGTCAGTCTGGCCGAGTACACCCAGTCTTTCTGCTTTTTTGAAATCGACTATTTCTTTGCCGCTCAGTTCACTAAGACGCATACAAATCCTCCGCTCATGGTTAATATGGAATATTGGCATTTCAGCCCACAGCTGAATGTATCTTTATAATTAATGTATATAGTACTTTTCCATTTTAGAAGCAGAGATTAACAAATCACCTGTGAAAGTTTGATATTTATTTGTGAAATGTTGTTTTTGGACAATCTTTGAACAACAGAGGCCATTCTTTCTTTTCTTACAAAACGGGTTTTTTTGGAATCGTTGTGTACCAATTTTTAAAACTGGAACAGTTCCGAAAAAGGGGAAATGAAAAAAGCTTCAGACCAGCGGTCCGAAGCTTCTTTTTACGAATTACGGATATTTTCCGGCATTTTCCCGTCAGGACTGATTAAAGCTGCGGAAAAATCATTACTGAAAATTTCCTTGCCAAGATTGTTAACCCTGTCAATTGTCACCCCATCAATTTCGTCGACGATTTCATCGAGAGAGCGGTGTTTTTTCAATAACAACTCGTTTTTGCCATTACGGCTCATCCTGCTGTTGGTGCTTTCCAGGCTGAGCATAAGATTCCCTTTGAGCTGTTCTTTACTATTTGCCAGTTCTTTGGAAGATATCCCGTCTGCCTTGAGGACTTCAAGGGTAGACTGAATGGTGTCATACAACTGGTTCAATTGCCTGGCTCCCGTTCCGCCGTATATTGTAAGCATTCCACTGTCCTCATATGCAGAATGATAAGAGAAAACGGAATAAGCCAATCCCCTTTGTTCCCTGACTTCCTGGAATAAACGGGATGACATGCTTCCACCCAGTACGTTATTTAAAACGATCAAGCTGTAGATTTCATCATGACCGATCTGCAATCCAGGATAACCAAGGCATAAATGAGCCTGTTCCGTCTCTTTTTTTCTGGACACCTTGTCATGGTGAAAAGAAGGGCTCGCATGCTGTTCATGGCCTTTTCCACCTTCAAACTGACCAAACAGCTTTTCTACCTTCTTAATGAATGATTCATCTACATTTCCCGCTACGGATACGACTACTTCATCCGGTGTGTACATGTCATGCATGTAGTCTCTTAACGTTTGGCCGTTGAAAGTATCCAGAGTTTCTTCAGTCCCCAGAATAGGATAGCCTAAAGGATGATTTTCATATACCGCTTTGCTCAGTACATCGTGCACAATGTCATCCGGGGTGTCTTCGTACATCTTAATCTCTTCGTAAACCACATTCTTTTCCTTCTTTAATTCTTCCTCATCAAACGCTGAATTAAAGAACATGTCGGCCAAGGTTTCCAATGCATACTGTGCATGGTTATCAAGAACCTTAGCATAATAGCATGTGTATTCTTTTGATGTAAAAGCATTTACCTGGCCTCCGATACTGTCGAAGGATTCAGCTATTTCACGGGCACTCTTTGTTTCTGTTCCTTTGAAAAACATATGTTCCAGGAAATGTGAAATACCGTTATTTTCTTTGTTCTCATGACGCGATCCAGTTCCGATCCATATCCCAATTGCGACTGAACGGACAGTCGGAATTTCTTCCAGAACTATTCTCAGGCCGTTTGAGCATGTATATTTTTTAATCAAAAAAATTCCTCCTGTTCATGTTGTCAACATCTACTAGTCCTTATCATTACTTTTTCCTTTTAGGAGAGAATTATTTCCTTTTTCGATAATTCTTTCTTCCTTCAGTAAACTAGAGACTGTTCCAATCCTTAAGTCATCTTTTTTTATAGCAGCAATAAGTGCAGGCAAAGCAGATGAAGTTGATGCGGTCGGATGCATTAAGATGAGTGCTCCTTTGTGGAGTTTTGACGTCACCCTCTCTACTATGACACTTGGTGCCGGTTTTTGCCAGTCAATAGTATCGACGCTCCATAAAATTGTTTTCATTTTGTACTCACCCGCAATTTTGACGACTTCATCATTGAAGCCCCCGCTGGGCGGTCCAAATAATTTTACTCTCTTCCCTGTTGTCGCTTCAATGATATCGTTTGTCTTCAGGATTTCCTCCCTGATTCTCTCCCCTGTTAGTGTCTCCATCTTCGGATGTGAATAGGAGTGGTTCCCGATTTCATGGCCGGAATCCGCAATCATTTTGGCCAGTTCAGGGTTCTCCTTGACCCACCTGCCTTCTAAAAAGAAAGTGGCATAAACCTGATGCTTTTTCAGGGTGGCCAGCATATCCGGTATGTATTCATTTCCCCAAGCTACGTTAATGATCAACGAAGCCATTGGTTTTTCCGGGTTGCCTCGGTATATTGGCATCGGCGGCAGGTCTGACAAGTGAATATCTGGTGATACTTGATCAAAAACGATTCTCTCCCTGTCAAAGATCCCTTCGTCCTTCATTTTCTCATATGAACTCTTAATGTCCACCTTTAACCCATTATATCCGGGTGTTCCTTTCCAAACAGGATCATTCTTAGCATCTATTGGAGGAACTTCGAGGTTTTCAGCTTCTTTCTTTATAACAGCCTCCAGCTTTTCAGGCTTGGCTGCAACTGTAACGGTTTTTCCCTTCAGGCTTAATACATATTGTGAAGTCATGGGATTGCTGACTGTCATGACAGCAGCAACAACACAGATGGTCATCCCGGTCAGTACCTTAAGGTTCATCCTTAACCCACCCTTTCTTATCCCTACCATCTTATGATGCGGCTGGACAAGGTAGAACCCGGGAAAAATAGATGGCAGTCCTTTTTCAGCTATGGCCGTTCCTTCCTGAAAGCCAACAAAGATCAAGAAAAAAGAAGCCATGCTGACTTCCAGCTGGCTCCTTTTTCTTGTCTGTCTTATCCTTTATTTTTGAGCCTGCTCTTCTTTTTCGCGCTGCTCTTTCAATACTGCTTTACGAGAAAGATTCACACGGCCCTGTCTATCGATTTCAGTCACTTTTACCAGCAGTTCATCGCCGATGCTGACTACATCTTCAACTTTACCGATTCTTTCCTCAGCTAATTCGGAAATATGGACAAGGCCATCTTTTCCATTGAAGATTTCAACAAAAGCACCGAACTTTTCAATACGTTTTACTTTACCAAGGTACATCTGGCCGACTTCCACTTCACGGACAATATCCTCGATGATCTTTTTGGCTTTCTTGATCATCTCTTCATCAGTGGAAGAAATAAATACTGTGCCATCTTGCTCTATGTCAATCTTCACGCCGGTTTCTTCAATGATCTTGTTGATTTGTTTACCGCTCGGTCCAATGACATCCCTGATTTTATCAGGATTAATAGTCATTGTAACAATCTTTGGTGCATATTGAGACAATTGCTCACGGGATTCCGAAATGGTCGAAAGCATGCTGTCCAGGATATGCATACGGCCGCTCTTAGCCTGTTGCAGTGCTTCTTCAAGGATATTCCTTGAAAGTCCTTCGATTTTGATATCCATTTGCAGTGCTGTTACACCTTTAGCTGTTCCAGCAACTTTAAAGTCCATGTCGCCAAGGTGATCTTCCATTCCTTGAATATCAGTAAGGATCGAATAATGCTCACCAGACTGGATCAGACCCATTGCGATACCTGCGACAGGAGCTTTGATCGGCACGCCCGCATCCATCATTGCCAGGGTACTTGCACATATACTTGCCTGAGAAGTTGAACCATTGGATTCCAATACTTCTGATACCAGGCGGATTGTATAAGGGAAATCCTTCTCATTAGGAATGATGGGTTCAAGCGCTCTTTCACCTAGTGCACCATGTCCGATTTCGCGGCGTCCAGGTCCGCGGATAGGACCGGTTTCACCTACACTGAATAACGGGAAGTTATAGTGATGCATGAATCGTTTGGACTCTTCAAGCCCTAATCCGTCCAACACTTGGACATCGCCAAGGGCGCCAAGTGTACAAATGCTCAATGCCTGGGTTTGGCCGCGTGTGAACAATCCGGAACCATGGGTTCTTGGAAGCAGTCCAACCTGTGATGCAAGCGGACGGATTTCGTCCAGGCCGCGTCCATCCGGACGGACTTTGTCCTCAGTGATCAAACGGCGGACTTCTCCTTTGACAAGCTTGTCCAGTACCTGCTTGACCTGCTTAATCTGGTCATCTTCTGCTTCCTTTTCTTCAAATTTAGCAATGACCTCATCTTTTACCTTCTTGATTGCATTCTCACGCGCGTGTTTTTCCTGCACTTGAATCGCTTTGATCATATCTTCTTCGCACAGTCCACGAACTTCAGCCTCTATATCCTGGTCGATCTGATATAGCTCGACTTCCATCTTTTCTTTACCGACTTGAGCAGCAATTTCCTCCTGGAAGGAGATCAGCCTCTTGATTTCTTCATGTCCGAACATGATTGCTTCAAGCATTGTTTCTTCAGGTACTTCATCGGCACCTGCTTCAACCATGTTGATTGCGTCTTTTGTACCGGCAACAATCAAGTTGATTTCACTTTTTTCCAGCTGTTCAACATTTGGGTTGATGATGAATTCGCCTTCAACCAAACCGACCTGGACACCTGCAATCGGCCCTTCAAAAGGAATGTCAGAAACCGTCAATGCAAGGGAAGACCCGAACATTGCAGCCATTTCGGATGAACAATCCTGATCGACACTCATGACCATGCTGATGACCTGGACTTCATTCCTGAATCCGTCAGCGAACAAAGGACGGATCGGACGATCGATCAAGCGGCTGGCCAAAATGGCTCTTTCACTTGGACGTCCTTCACGTTTGATGAAACCTCCAGGTATCTTGCCTACTGCGTACAAACGTTCTTCATAGTTGACAGTCAACGGGAAGAAGTCAAGCGGCTTTGGTTGTTTTGATGCTGTAGCTGAACTCAATACAGCCGTATCACCATAGCGGATTAACACCGCACCATTTGCCTGCTTTGCCAGCTGACCGTATTCTACTGTTAACTTCCTGCCTGCCCAATCTATGGAAAACTCTCTTGTTTCTTGTTCCATAATGAACCCCTTCCTTTACTTCTCAATTAAGAGTATTCGGTTTCTCTCATACCCTTGAAGCTGATATATACATTTAATTGAAATAAGCGACTTTTATATGTATTTTGACTAGCTCTGCAAAGGAATATTCCCTAAAGTGGCCCTTTCCAGAATTATAAAGTCAACGGCACCGCCCTGGAACATGCCCGCCAGCGGAAAAATCCGCAAACTTTCAAATGGGATTGAAAGTCAACAATCAAAAATGAAAAAGCAAACGCTTTTTGCTGCTTCATTCTTGATTGTTTGATTAGCAGTATGTCCCTTGGGCCGCATACCTTAAACCTAAATAAAAAGCGGGAATAAATCCCGCTTCTGAGTCACTTATCGGCGTAAACCTAGTTTGTTGATCAAATCACGGTAGCGCGCAACATCTTTATTACGTAGGTACGTTAAAAGATTACGACGGCGTCCTACCATTTTCAAAAGACCGCGACGAGAGTGGTGGTCTTTCTTATGAGTACGCAAATGGTCGTTCAAAGTATTAATTTCTTCCGTAAGGATAGCAATTTGAACTTCTGCAGAACCAGTATCGTTCTCGTGAGTTTTGAACTCGTTGATTAGTTCGTTTTTACGTGTTTGTGTGATAGCCATCCATTTCACCTCCTAATATCTTTTCAAAATCCCCTGAGACCCAGCAAACGTTGGTGAATCGTGCTGCCAAGTAAAGGTTCATTGTCATACGTTAATTAGAATACTACTTTTTTAAAATTAAATCAAGTCTAAACAAATATTTTTTGAAAGTATTCAATAGCCTGATGTTTATCTTTTTCAATCTGGGCTATTAATTGCTCGATCCCATTGAACTTCTGCTCAGACCTGATATATTTATGCCATTCAACCTTCACTTCTTCACCGTAAATGGAAGAATCATAATTAAAAATATGAACCTCAATGGACAGTGCCTTATCATCAGGATTATTGAAAGTCGGTTTGTAGCCAAGATTAGCCACGCCGTTATGCCATTTGTTCTGGACATATATCCTCACAGCATAGACACCGATTTTCGGAATGATGTAATCATCAGACAGTTCAATATTGGCTGTCGGGAAGCCGATTTTCCTGCCCCTCTTGTCACCGTGTATTACAGTCCCTGATGTGGTATAAAAGCGGCCCAGGAGCCTTTCAGCTTTTGAAGCTGCCCCTTCACTAAGGGACTGCCTTATTGCACTCGAACTGATCTTTTCTTCACTCTCCGCGAGCTTTTTCACCGTAGTATGGTTAAACTCATTTCTGGAATGGAACGGAAGTGTTTCCATATTGCCTTTTCCAAGCTTTCCATATGTAAAATCAAAGCCTGCTGATACATGTTTGACATTCAAATTGATGATATATTGGTCCACATATTCCTGAGGAAGCAAATTTGCAAAATCTGAAGTGAATCGGACAATGAATAAGTAATCCACTTTAAGATTTTCAATCAGTTCAATTTTGTCCTGAAGCGGTGTTATATACCGGACGTGTTTATGCTTTTGTCCCAATACCACGGATGGATGGGGGTCAAATGTCATGACAGCGCTCTTCAAGCTGCGTTTCTCCGCTTCTGATACAGCTGTTCCAATCACTCTTTGGTGGCCTTTATGCACTCCGTCAAAATAACCCAGTGCCATGGAAAGAGGAGGGAAATCCTCAGGGCTGAATGTGTGGGGATGATGCACCGTAATAACCTTCATGTTATCTCACCTATTTCCGCTAATCATTAAACAGTACTTTCACAGGCTTAATGATGCCTTGTTTCTCTGGATGGGCCTGATAAATCGCCAGTGTCTTTCCTTCATGGTTCATAGCTACCTGATCCCCCGGCCACTCCTTCGGCATATCGAGCACTGCACCGTTCTTTACCTTCATAGCTAATGTATCACTTATATCCCATTTGGGCAAATGAGAGATACCCGTTTCTATAGGGTATAATGTCTCGGCGACTTGCTCCGTTTCAATGAGTCCTTCCAGTTCTTCGAAGGTGATACAGTCCTTTTCTTCAAATGCCGCAGAGCGGATCCTTTTCAGCTCTGACATGTGCGCAGGATAACCCATTTTTTCTCCCATTTCGACTGCGAGTGTTCTAATGTAAGTCCCTTTGCTGCATGAAACACGAAATTTGAAGCTGATAGTTTCTCCTTCAAAGATTTCCCGGTCATCAAGAAGTTCGATATCATGTATTATCACCTTCCTGCTGGGACGTTCTATCGTTTTCCCTTCTCTGGCATACTCATATAAGCGTTTGCCGTTCACCTTTACTGCTGAGAACATCGGGGGGGTCTGAGTGATTTCCCCTTTAAAAGTGGCCAGCATGTCCGAGATCTGCTTCCGGGTATACGATTCCGCAACCCCCGTCTCTTCGACTGTCTCTCCCCAGGCATCTTCAGTGGTGGTTGACCTGCCGATCGTTACTTCCCCCTCATAGGCTTTTCCGCCATTCGTGATATATTCAGCAACTTTGGTTGCCCTGCCGATACAGAGGGGAAGGACACCGGTCACTTCTGGATCAAGTGTACCTGTATGTCCCACCTTTTTGGTCCTCAGCAGTTTCCTGACCTTGAATACACAATCATGGGATGTCATCCCTCTTGGCTTCCATAGTGGCAGAATGCCATTCATGTTTAGTCCCTGCCTTTCTTTCTATAATTAGGTTCTTGAAAGACTTGTTTTTAAAATGTTTCACCAAAATGCACCGCTTAATAATAGTTAATTTTAATTTAAGATGATGAAAATACAGATGAAGCAATGATTTCCGCTCCAGGTGCGCGACTCCGCGGGGCGGACAGGTGAGCCTCCTCCGCTGCGCCGGCGGGGTCTCACCTGTCCCGCTAATCCCTCAGGAGGTCTCACACCTTCCGCTCCAATCAATGTGGAAGAGCTACTGGTTTCAATATTTACTCTCAATGAAAAAGGCTGACCCAATCTCTTGGTCAGCCTTTGTTCATGTATGAAGAAAGCTTCTGAATTCCAGCTGGAAAGATCAGTCTTGCTTTTCTTCAGGGTCATCTTGAATCTTTTTCAGCAATGACTCGATCCGGTTACCATAATCAATCGATTCATCAAATTCAAAAATGAGTTCAGGTGTTTTGCGCAAACGAACCCTCTGTCCGATTTCCGAACGAATAAATCCTTTAGCTTTTGCAAGTCCCTTCAATGTATCTTCTCTCTGCTCTTCATCACCCAGAACAGTGATATATACTTTGGCTTGCTGCAGATCGCCTGATACTTCTACATCAGTCACTGTCACAAAGCCGACTCTAGGGTCTTTGATTTTTCGTCCGATAATATCGCTGAGCTCCTTTTTCATCTGCTCGCCAACACGGTTAGAACGATGGCTCATCAATATCACCTCTTAACTTCCTTGTGGATACCTCTGAAGCTTGTTGAACTAAAGAAGTTCGTGAACTGTTTCGCCTCTTTCCCATTCAGGGAAAGAGTCAGTAAGCTTCAAAGCACTGTCAATGACAGATTTGGCGGATTGACTTGAAGATGAGACAGTGACAAGGGCTATCCTTGTCCGCTGCCATACATCTTGATGGTCAATTTCTGATACCGCCACATTGTATTTCTGCTTCAGCCGGGTCAATACCCGCTGAAGCACAGCTCTTTTGTCCTTAAGAGAATGAGAATCATGAATGATAAACTCACATTCCACATAAGCAATCATTATCTTTTGATTTCCTCCATCACGAACGCTTCAATGATATCTCCTTCTTTGATATCGTTGAAATTCTTGATTGTGATACCACACTCATAGTTGGTAGCAACTTCTTTCACATCATCTTTAAAGCGTTTCAAAACATCGAGTTCACCTTCATAGATGACAACTCCATCACGAATCACACGAACACCGCTGTCACGTGTGATTTTCCCGTCTGTTACATAGCTTCCCGCAATTGTCCCGACTTTAGACACTTTAAATGTTTGGCGCACCTCTGCCTGGCCGATGATCTTCTCTTCAAACTCTGGATCAAGCATGCCTTTCATGGCAGATTCGATTTCTTCGATGACATTATAAATTATGCGGTGAAGGCGGATTTCCACACCTTCTGCTTCAGCAGCACGTTTAGCATTGACATCAGGTCTGACATTGAAACCGATGACGATAGCATTTGAAGCAGCGGCAAGTGTGATGTCTGACTCATTCAATGCCCCGACACCTGTGTGGATGATTTTCACATTTACACCTTCCACTTCAATCTTTTGAAGTGAAGCAGCCAATGCTTCCACAGACCCCTGAACATCTGCTTTCATAACGATATTCAAGTCTTTCATTTCGCCTTGTTTCATCTGTTCGAATAAATTTTCAAGGCTGACGCGGGATTTTTCTCCACGCTGTGCCTGAAGAGCCTGCTGTGCTCGAGTTTCTCCAACAGAGCGGGCAGTCTTTTCATCCTCAAATACAACGAATCTGTCGCCTGCTTGAGGAACATCATTTAACCCTGTAATTTCGACAGGGGTTGAAGGGCCTGCCTCCTTGACTCTGCGTCCCAGATCATTGACCATGGCACGGACTCGCCCGAAAGTAGTTCCGACTACAATCGGATCACCGACTTTCAATGTACCATTCTGAACAAGGAGGGTTGCAACTGAACCGCGCCCTTTATCCAGCTCTGCCTCGATGACAGTACCTTGTGCCAGACGGTTTGGATTAGCCTTCAGCTCTTCCACTTCACTTACAAGCAGAATCATTTCAAGAAGGTCATCGATTCCTTCACCTTTGAGTGCAGACAGCGGTACGAAGATCGTATCTCCGCCCCACGCTTCCGGAACAAGCTGATACTCGGTAAGTTCCTGCATGACACGGTCAGGATTTGCTGCTTCTTTATCCATTTTGTTAACAGCAATGATGATCGGCACCTCTGCTGCTTTAGCATGGTTGATTGCTTCAACGGTCTGAGGCATGACACCATCATCAGCGGCAACTACGATAATCGCAATATCCGTCACCTGCGCTCCTCGTGCACGCATCGTTGTAAACGCAGCATGTCCCGGTGTATCAAGGAATGTGATTTTCTTATCGTTTTCGACAATCTGATAGGCACCGATGTGCTGTGTAATACCGCCAGCTTCACCTTCAGTCACTTTTGTGTTCCTGATGGAATCAAGCAGGGTTGTTTTACCATGGTCAACGTGACCCATTATCGTCACAACAGAAGGACGTTCAACTTGATCTGCTTCTTCATCTTCCGTGAAATATACTTCCAAATCGGATTTATCGACAAGGATTTCTTCCTCAACTTCCACTCCATACTCAGCGGCAACAAGTTCAATCGCTTCTTTTTCAAGCTCCTGGTTAATAGTCGCCATAACACCAAGCATGAACAGCTTCTTGATGATTTCTGAAGGTTCACGGTGAAGCTTCCTGCCCAATTCAGCGACGGTCAAAGACTCAGAGAAAGTGATCTTTTCAGGAAGCTCTTTTTCCTTCTTCTTCTGTGGCTGATTATTGGACTGTTGATTTCTGTTGTTCTTGTTTGATTTGTTATTGTTGTTGGGCCTATTGTTGCTTTTACCTTTTTTATTATTATTAAACCCTTTTTTCTGCTGGTTCTGCTGGTTTTGCTGTGCAGGCTTCTTACCGTCGCGGTTTTTCGGTGCTGAAGTGTCCGCCTTTTCATTCTTTGGCGCTTTGTCCGCAGAATTGCCGGCATTGCCGCCATAAGATTTATCCAGCTTCTTAACGGTGTCGTCTTCTAGTGTTGCCATATGATTTGATACCTCAATATTCATTTCTTTTAATTTTGAAATAACGTCTTTACTTGAAACGTTATGTTTCTTCGCGTATTCGTATACACGTACTTTGCTCATATGTTCACCCCCATTGAGATTCATCGAGCAGCTCGGAAATCTTCGCTGCAAAACCGGCATCCAATACTGCAATAGTCACCCGGGCTTCTTTGCCGATTGCTTGTCCGAGAACACCTCTGTCTGCCACTTGATAAACAGGAACATTGTAGTAACTGCATTTATCAGTGATTTTCTTTCTGGTGTTTTCAGATGCATCACGTGCCATAATGACGACCTTTGCCTTATTGCTGCGGATTTCCTTAATGACAAGCTCTTCGCCTGAAATCACCTTGCGTGCCCGATTTGCCAATCCTAGCAGAGACATCCATCGATTTTGCTGATTCATATAATCGAGAACTACTCCTTTTCCACTAACGAAAAGAGTTCATCATAAATTGACTCATCCACTTTCGCCTGGAGTTGATTGGCTATTGCATTTTTCTTTTTTGCTGTCAGGATGGCATCTTCCGTTTTAGAAAGGTATGCCCCTCTCCCTGATTTTTTACCAGTCTGGTCGACGGATACTTCGCCTTCCTTGGACCGCACAATTCTTATCATTTCTTTTTTGGGCTTCATTTCCCCGGTGGCCAAGCATTTTCTTAAAGGGATTTTCTTCTTCGCACTCATAGCTTATCACCTTATTCCAGATCTTCTGAAGGATTATCTTCATAGTCATCTTCATCATTCACCGGAAGAAGAGGTTCATCTGCCCTTGGATAGATGCCCAGTTCACGTGCATCTGTTTCACTTTTGATATCGATCTTCCAGCCTGTCAGCTTTGCTGCAAGGCGTGCATTCTGCCCTCTTTTTCCAATGGCGAGCGACAATTGATAATCCGGTACGACAACTGTGGTTGCTTTTGCTCCTTCATCGACCTGAACATCAAGCACTTTGGAAGGACTTAAAGCATTAGCAACAAACGTTACAGGATCTTCCGACCAGTGGACGATGTCGATTTTCTCACCTTTTAGTTCGTTCACGATTGCCTGGACGCGGGCACCTCTTGTCCCTACACAAGCACCAACAGGATCGATCTCTTCATTGGCGGCAGCTACCGAAATCTTTGAGCGGTCGCCTGCTTCCCTGGCTACCGACTTAATTTCAACTGTGCCATCGAAGATTTCCGGCACTTCAATCTCGAACAATCTTTTTAGAAGCCCGGGATGGGTTCTTGATACGAAAATCTGAGGACCCTTGGTGGTCTTTTCGACCTTCGTAATAAATACTTTAATCCTGTCATGCGGTTTATAGGATTCATTCGGCATTTGCTCGTTCACCGGAAGGAGTGCCTCAATTTTGCCCAGGGCAACATATATGAAGCGGCCGTCCTGTCTTTGGACAATGCCGGTCATGATGTCTTCTTCTCTGTCCGCAAATTCAGAATAAATGATTCCGCGTTCTGCTTCCCTGACACGCTGGGTGACAACCTGCTTTGCTGTCTGTGCAGCGATTCTGCCAAAGTCTTTTGGAGTGACTTCAAGTTCCACAACATCGCCCGTGTCATATCCCGGATTGATTTCTTTTGCGTCATCCAGGGAAATTTCCAAGCGGGAATCAAAGACTTCATCCACGATCTCTTTTCTGGCGAATACCCGCATGGACCCTGTTTCCAGGTTCAGGTCAACCCTTACGTTCTGCGCCTGGTTAAAGTTTCGCTTATACGCAGAAACGAGCGCTGCCTCAATCGCTTCAATAATTACATCTCTAGAGATGCCTTTTTCTTTTTCAAGTACATTTAGAGCTTCAAGTAATTGAGAACTCATTGTTATGTCATCCCCCTTCTAGTAAAGGCCCTTCCGTCTTATGAAAAAGTGACAGCCAGGCGGGCCTTAGCTACTTTTTCCATCGGAATGTCTACCTGTTTTCTCCTAGTCTTAATTGTCATTTCTATTGATAAAGAGTTTCCATCATAAGACAGAAGCTTCCCTTCAATCGTTTTTTCGCCATTGATAGGTTCATATGTTTTCACATGGACCGTCTTGCCGACCGCTTTCTCGAAGTCCCGTTCCTTTTTAAGCGGGCGTTCTGCACCCGGTGAAGAAACTTCAAGAAAATAATTATGGGTGATCGGATCGAGTTCATCCAGCTTTTCACTCAGCCGTTCGCTGACAATCCCGCATTCCTCAATATCGACTCCTGTTTCTTTGTCGACAAATACACGCAGGAACCAGTTGGAGCCTTCCTTAACATATTCAACATCTACCAATTCAAGTGACATGTCATCTAAAATCGGTGTCACGAGTTCATCTACGAGTTCAGTGATTTTACTCATACATACCTCCTGGATTATAAAAGAAATCTTGGACCAGGAATAATCATTCCCAGCTAATAAAATATCGGACCGCCTAGTAATATAGACAGGCAGCATTACAGAACCAGCCGTAATCCCTGTCTATCGCATGAACTCCCGTTAGTCTGGTACAAGCCTGAAATAACTTGAAAGATATTTTATCATTCCTGCTGCAAGATGACTTTCGGCTTGAGGGATGAAAGGCAGAGCAAGATTCGTTTCTGTTAAAGATGAACAAATAGAATCCAGTCAAGCAAAAATCCCTAATCAACAAACGAAAGAGTGGGGGCGCCCCACTCTTTCCTTCAGAGTTATCATTAGTATTTCCAATAAAAATATACCATAACCAACATTTTTTTGCAAATATAACCCTTGACAGCCTGCCTCCTGATCAGAATAAGGACAGCTGGTTTTGGTCAGGGAGCGCATCAAGGCACCCGTGATTCGTCAAATACTCGATGATGGTTTTTGACACCCTGCCTCTCTGCTGTAGATCTTCTTTGGAGAGGAACTCTCCTTCTTTCCTTGCATTCACGATATTGATGGCAGCATTTGTTCCCAGTCCCGGAATAGCATTGAAAGGAGGAATGAGGGAGTCGCCATCGATGATGAATTCGGTAGCAGATGAACGATATAAGTCTACTTTTTGGAGTTTGTAGCCTCTTTCGCACATCTCCAATGCGAGTTCAAGTACTGTCAATGTATTTTTCTCTTTTGGGGAAGCATCGAGCCCCTTGTGATTGATGTCTTCTATCTTAGCCCTGATTGCCTGGCTTCCCCTTACCATCGCTTCGATATCAAAATCTTCAGCTCGTACAGTAAAGTAGGCAGAATAGTAAAGCAATGCATGATGGACTTTGAAATACGCAATTCTTACAGCCATCAATACGTAAGCGGCGGCATGGGCTTTCGGGAACATGTATTTGATTTTCTTGCACGAATCTACATACCATCCTGGAACTCCATTCTTGGCCATTTCTTCTTCCCACTCAGGCTGCAGTCCTTTTCCTTTTCGGACGAACTCCATGATTTTAAAGGCTAAAGAAGGCTCTAGCCCCTGGTAAATCAAGTAAACCATAATATCGTCACGGCAACCGATCACTTCACTCAAGTTACAGATATTGTTATGGATCAGTTCCTGGGCATTCCCAAGCCATACATCCGTGCCATGTGAAAGCCCGGAAATCTGTACTAGTTCAGAAAATGTGGTCGGCTTTGTATCCTCGAGCATCTGCCTTACAAACCGGGTTCCAAACTCAGGGATTCCAAGGGTGCCTGTCTTGCACATGATCTGCTCTTCCGTCACACCAAGCGATTCTGTTCCGCTGAAGATTTTCATTACTTCAGGGTCATCTGTAGGAATCGTTTTAGGGTCGATTCCAGATAGGTCTTGAAGCATACGGATAACTGTTGGATCATCGTGGCCAAGGATATCCAGTTTCAAAAGGTTATCATGTATGGAATGAAAGTCAAAGTGAGTCGTTTTCCACTCTGAGTTCTTATCATCCGCCGGAAATTGGATAGGCGAAAAATCAAATATATCCATATAATCCGGAACAACAATGATCCCCCCGGGATGCTGCCCGGTCGTTCTCTTTACCCCTGTACAGCCCTGGGCCAGCCTGTCTACTTCGGCTCCCCTGATTTGAAGGTTATTATCGGAGGCATAGCCCTTTACATATCCAAATGCCGTTTTATCAGCAACAGTACCAATTGTACCTGCACGGTATACGTTGTCCTCTCCAAACAATACCTTTGTATAATCATGGGCTTGAGGCTGATATTCTCCAGAGAAGTTCAAATCAATATCCGGAACTTTGTCCCCTTTGAACCCAAGGAAGGTTTCAAACGGAATATCATGTCCATCTTTCTTGAAAACTGTGCCACATTCAGGACAGTTTTTGTTGGGAAGGTCGAAACCTGAACCGACCGACCCGTCATCAAAGAACTCGGAATGTTTACACTCAGGACAGACATAATGAGGAGGGAGCGGATTTACTTCCGTTATTTCCGTCATTGTCGCCACTAAAGATGAACCAACTGATCCACGTGACCCCACCAGATACCCGTCGCTCAGAGATTTCTTAACAAGCTTTGCTGAGATCAGGTAGATGACCGCAAATCCATGGCCGATGATGCTCTTTAATTCTTTTTCAAGCCTTGCCTCAACGATTTCAGGAAGTTCATCACCATAGATGCTTTTCGCCATTGCGTAACTCATTCGGCGCATTTCTTCGTCGGCACCTTCGATTTTAGGTGTATAGAGGTCATCTTTTATGGGCTTGATCTCTTCTATTAAATCGGCAATCTTGTTTGAGTTCGTTACCACAATTTCTTTAGCTTTTTCTTTCCCGAGGAAAGAGAAGCAATCGAGCATCTCATTTGTTGTCCTGAAATGAACATCCGGCAGTTTATGACGATTGAGCGGGTTAGCACCGCCTTGAGATCCTACAAGGATTTCCCGATGGATTTTATCTGTTGGGTTTATATAGTGGACGTTACCCGTTGCTACAACAGGAAGGTCCAATTTCTCACCCATTTTCACTATATTGCTGATGATTTCTTCAAGATTCTGTTCTGTCTGGATCAAATCCAATTCAATCAAATGCTGATATACCTCTTTTGGATGTACCTCCAGATAATCATAGAAGCGTGCCAATTCCTCAACTTCCGCGGGGGCCTTCTGCATCATTCCTTCAAATACCTCGCCTTTATCACAGCCAGAACCGACCAGGATACCGCCGCGGTATTTTTGAAGCAATGACCTTGGGATACGAGGCACACGGAAGAAGTAATTAAGATGCGAAACAGTGACAAGCTTGAACAAGTTCTTAAGACCTTCCTCGGTTTGGGCAAGCAGCGTTACATGAGAAGGGCGGGAGCGTTTATAAGCATCGCCTTTCCCCATGTAATCATTGAATTGGTCATGATAAAGAATTCCCTTTTCGTTGGCATCCTTCAGCATTTTAAGCAGCAGGTAGCCGGTTGCTTCTGCATCATAGATGGCCCTGTGATGCTGAGTAAGTTCTACATCAAACTTCTTGGCAAGAGTGTTCAAGCGGTGATTCTTCATCTCAGGGTATAGCAGCCTTGCAAGTTCGAGTGTATCTATGACAGGATTTACTGCTTTTTCAAAACCTGCCTTTCCATAGCCGACATTAAGGAATCCCATATCAAAAGAAGCATTATGAGCAACTAGAACGGAATCCCCTGCCCATTCCCTGAACGATCTCAGTGCTTCTTCCACCTCCGGGGCATCCTGCACCATGTCATCTGTGATACCTGTCAGGTCGATGGTAGTGGCTGATAAGGGATGATGGGGGTTGGCGAACGATTCGAATCTGTCGATGATTTCCCCCTCATGAATCTTTACCGCGGCCAATTCAATGATCGTGTTATACATTGCTGACAGGCCTGTGGTCTCCACATCAAATACTACATAAGTATCTTCTTCGAGATTTCGATGGGCGTCGTTATAGGCAATCGGCACACCGTCATCCACAAGGTTTGCTTCAAGTCCATACAAAATTTTAATGCCATGTTTTTTACTGGCATTAAATGCCTCTGGGAACGACTGGACTACGGCATGATCTGTTATGGCCACTGCTTTATGTCCCCATTTACTAGCTTGTCCAACCAAATCGGCTACTGAAGACACGGCATCCATCTGGCTCATCGGTGTATGGAGGTGAAGTTCCACCCTTTTCTCATCTTCTGGAGCAGTGTCCTTCCGCAGTACAGGCGTGATTTCATTGACATCATTGGCAATCATGACCAGGTCCCTTACAAAGGTGTCATTCTGAATGCTTCCCCTGCATCGTACCCACATTCCTTTTTTCAATCTTCCCATCACGGCTGCATCTTCTTTATCACGAGAAAACATTTTGACCATGATCGAACTTGTATAATCGGTGATTTTAAAGGTCAGTAAAGTCCGCCCGCTGCGGAGTTCCTTGGTTTCGGCAGCAAAGACGTAACCTTCCAAGGCTATTCTTCTTTCTTCATCATATATTTGTTCGATCTTCCTGAATTCTGCATCATCCTTAATGGTCAGGCCGATACTGACTGGACCTGAAGGAGCTGCATCCTGATTGTTTTCACTCGCCTGTTTCTGCATCTCGATGACCGCCTGTTTCGCCCTCTCCTCATCCTCCAGCCTTTTTGCTTCCAGGAATTTCTGATAATCATCATTCCCGCTTTCTGACTGCTTTACTTCAGCGTCAATTGTATAAGCAGGAAATCCATAGTTCTGAAAGACAGAGGAAATAAAACCCGAATACTTTCTCTTAAGGGCGGTAGCTTCCGTTTCATTGGAAGTTTGAACCACAATTCTATTGCCTTTGATTGTCGGCACCTGCTGGTTCAACAGCGCTAGAAGAGGGGGGGAAATACCATCTATTTCTTTGATGCATTCACTCCAATATTCAAGTAGTTCCTCCTGTGTGTGAGAATCATCCAGCAGTTTAATAGAAAACTGAACTTTGGCTATATGTTGGAACGCTTGATGAAGCCTCACAGAAAATGCATTCCACACTTGGCATGGCACCAGTTTTTCAAGTGTAAAATGAAAATGCCATTTCTTTTCCTGGCGATCTACCAGAAGCTTATCAATCTGTGCTGATTGAAAATGCTTCACTACGGCATCTTCGGTCAACCCCAGCTGCATAAGCAGGACTTGGAATCTTTCTTTTTTACCGGCGGGATTGTCTCGCAAATCAATTCTCCCCCAATCTTTTTTTCTTTCTCTATTTAAGAATATTGCTGCCCGTTGTAAAGGTCACAATTTCACTTTCACTATTTGAACCGTCTGGATCCCCAGCGGCCGGCTCCTGGCGGGTTTTGGTCTTTTTCCCTGCAATAAGTCAACATCAGCTCACTGCGCTTACCGGGTTTACTCCGTTTCATGCCGGAACCCCAATCCGTAAGCCCCTTAACTGCGGCTTTCGCATTAAACTCAATCCAGCTCAACATCCCCAACGCCTGGCAGATTTCGGTTTTTCTCCTTCCGAATCCAGTTCCAAGGCCCAACTGCTAGCAGACTTCCAGACTCCTCCTTACGATTGGTCAACATCAACTCACTTCGTTTTGTTGTGTTTCCTTTATCTCATGCGGAGCCAGTCCAGTCTGTACGCAGTTGACCGGACCTTTCCACTTTTTAATGATAAGTCATCATCGAATCGCTTTCGCTCTTCGTGATTCCTATATCTCATGCGAAAGCCCTCCAATCTGTACGGCGCTGAACGGGGCCGTTCCGCTTTATATAGAACAACAGGGGCTGACCACATGATCAGACCCTGTTGTCTTCAGGAATTCTACGAATTACTTACTATCTTATCATAAAATCCTTATTTATTGATTGCGAAATAATTCCTGCAGTCTTGCTGCGAGTTCATCTTTATGGACTTCGATGACGTCGCCTGTTTTTCTAACTTTCACTTCCACGATACCTTCTGAAGCTTTCTTGCCTACTGTCACCCTGAAAGGCAGTCCGATAAGATCGGAATCAGTGAATTTAACTCCCGGACGCTCCTGGCGGTCATCAAGCAGGACGTCGAAACGCTGATCCTTCAGCTCTTTATAAAGCTGATCCGCCAGCTCTCTTTGCTCATCATTCTTGATGTTGACAGGAATGATGTGCAGATCAAAAGGCGTCAGGCTTGCCGGCCATTGCAGCCCGCTTTCGTCACTATACTGTTCAGCTACCGCTGCAAGAGTACGGGAAACACCAATTCCATAGCAGCCCATAATCATCGATTGAGCCCTGCCATTTTCATCGAGGTACTGCGCACCCATAGCATCACTGTATCTTGTTCCTAATTTAAAGACGTGCCCTACCTCGATTCCCTTGGCAAATTGAATTGTCCCTTCACCATCAGGGGACGGGTCGCCTTCCTGAATGAATCTTAAATCGGCAAATTGATCCACTTTGAAGTCTCTCTCGATATTTACATTCGTATAATGTAACCCTTCTTGATTAGCGCCACACACTGCATTAATAAGATATTTTATTGCTTCATCCGCTATGATCTTCACACCAGCTTTACTATTTACTGGTCCAATCGAGCCAAATGGAGCATCCAATATTTCCTTTGTTTCTTCAGCAGTCGCCAATTCAACAACTGAAGCATCAAGGAGATTTTTGACCTTGATATCATTTACTTCGTGGTCACCGCGTACAATGACAAGCACAAATTCTTCATCCGCTTTGAACAAGAGCGACTTGATACACTTATCTTTTCCAGTCTGTAAATGGCTGCTGACCTCTTCAATGGTCTTCTTCCCTGGAGTTTCAACCTTCTCTAAGTCTTTCTTTGCTTCCGTTGACTCTTTATACTTTGTAACAACTGGCGCCATCTCAATGTTTGCCGCATACTGGGAGGTATCAGAGTAGGCAATCGTGTCTTCCCCAATATCAGAAAGGACCATGAATTCATGAGTATCCTTTCCTCCCATTGCTCCCGAATCAGCAATGACAGCCCTGAAATTCAACCCGCAACGGCGGAAAACATTCTGGTATGCTTGAAAAATCTTTTCATACGTTTCATCCAGGCTTTCGTAAGAAGAGTGGAAGGAGTATGCATCCTTCATAATGAACTCCCTGCCCCTCAAGAGCCCAAAGCGCGGCCGTTTCTCATCACGGAATTTGGTCTGAATCTGGAACAATGTCAATGGCAGCTTTTTATAAGATTTGATTTCATCGCGCACAAGGGACGTGATAACCTCTTCGTGAGTCGCCCCCAAAGCAAAGTTCCGGTTATGTCTATCTTCCAATCTCATCAATTCCGGTCCATATGTATTCCATCTTCCTGATTCCTGCCATAATTCTGCTTGCTGCAATGCAGGCATTAATAATTCGGCTCCGCCTGCATTCACCATTTCTTCACGTATTATCTCTTCGACTTTCTGAAGGACTTTTCGTCCAAGCGGAAGAAAACTGTAAATTCCGCTGGCATTTTGTCTGATAAAACCTGCCCTCAATAACTGCTGGTGACTCTTCACGTCCGCATCTGCAGGGACTTCCCTTAAAGTCGGGATCAGCGTCATACTTTGTTTCATATCCTACCACCTCATTTATTATTTGGTTGGTGCACTGTTCGTTAAAGAATTGGTGTAACCATGCACAAAATTTTAAAAAGAAAAGAGAACGAACAGGTTCATTCTCTCTTCTTGCTCTTTAACAATTCCTACAGGAAGAACCTCTGTATATCATTCCAGGTAACTACCAGCATCAATACCATGAGAAGAGCGAACCCGATGAAATGGACCATACCTTCTTTCTGGCGGTCGACCGGTTTTCCCCTTACAGCTTCCACTGCAAAAAACATCAACCTCCCCCCGTCCAGGGCAGGTATCGGAAGCAGGTTCATTATTCCCAAGTTGATGCTGAGAATGGCGCCCCACCTCATCAGGTAATAAATACCCGATTGGGCAACAATATCAGTTGATTGATAAATGCCGACAGGGCCTGATAAAGCATCAATTGAGAACTGTCCTGTGACCAGTTTGCCAAGCATGACGAATATCAACTTAGTCCATTCATACGTTTGTTCGAAACCATTGCTGATCACTTTCAAAGGGGATTTTTCAACCGGGCTGTGAACCCCGATGATGCCGATTTCCTGATCCTCGATCACCTGCGGCTTCGGAGTGACGGACACTTCTTCCGTGTTACCGTTTCTGTCTACTGTAAACAACAGCTGGTCGCCAGGATGCTTTTGAATGATGGCAACGATGTCTTCCCAAGTGGAAATTTCGTTGCCATCTATGCTCACCACTTCATCTCCCTGCTGCAAACCGGCTTCCCGCGCCGCACCGTCTTCGGTGAGCTTTCCAAGCAGAGGTTCATTTACCGGAACACCTTGCAGTAACCCGACCAATAAAAAGATGACAAATGCAAGGATAAAGTTGAAAAGCGGTCCTGCAAAAATAGCCATTGCTCTTTGGCCAAGTGTTTTTGAAGCGAATTGGCGGTCCCATGGAGCAACCTGGGTTTCGACTCCATCCTCGATGATTACAGCATCTCTGCTGATCGGGAAAGTCTTTGTCTCTTCCTCCCCGTCTTCAAAGCCCTTTATGAAAAGGTTATGTTCTAGATCGCTTTCTTCTACTTCCAATACCCGCAGGTTTGGATATTTGTCCTTGTTATTCAGAATGATCTTTTGAATGGTTTCATCTTCATTCAGGACCAATCCTACCCGGTAGCCAGGCTTAATATCCACCATCTCCGGATCTTCGCCCGCCATACGTACAAACCCTCCAAGCGGGAGCAGGCGGATTGTATAGGTCGTTTCCGATTTTTTATAAGAAAATACTTTCGGACCGAAACCGATTGCAAATTCCCGGCACATGATTCCCGCCCTCTTTGCAAAGATTAAATGCCCTAACTCATGGAAGAAAACAAGTGCGCCAAAAATCACAATAAAGGCTATCACTGTCTGCAAATAAAAAACCACCTTTGTAATGATATATAGATGAAATCATTGTGAAACAAAATAATGCCATTTCTCAGTAATGCCTTTTTGAAACAGACCGGAACAATGAGTCTGTCTTTGCTTTATTCAGGGCTCACTGCTCCAAGTATAAAATGCTTAATTGAAGCTGACTTTCTTAATGAAATTCCTCGTTTCTGAGTCAATGAGTTTGATTGTATCCAGATCAGGCTGCTTAATCAACTCATGCTTTTCGAGGGCTTTTTCTATCAAAGCCTCGATCTGCAAGAAAGAAATTTCCCCATTCAGAAACCTTGATACAGCTGCTTCATTTGCAGCATTCAGCACAGCCGGCAGTGAACCTCCTGCCTCCCCTGCTTCAAATGCATATTTTAAACATCGAAACCGTTCAAAATCCATATCCTCAAAGTGAAGCTTTCCAATCTCGGCCAAATTCAATCTTCCAGCCTTTGGCCTTTCGAGCCGTTCAGGATAAGTAAGCGCATATTGGATCGGCACCCTCATATCAGGTGTGCCAAGTTGTGCCATTACTGAACTGTCATGGAATTCAACCATGGAATGGATAATACTTTCTCTATGCAATAAGACTTTGATACCCTCAAACGGAATGTTGAATAACCAATGAGCCTCAATGACTTCCAGCCCTTTATTCATCATGGTGGCTGAATCGATTGTAATCTTGGCTCCCATGGACCAATTCGGGTGGTTAAGAGCATCTTTCACTGTGACGCCTTCCAGTTCTGATCTGGCCCGGTCCCTGAAACTGCCCCCGGAAGCCGTGATGATAAGGGATTCTATATCCTTCTGGTTTTCTCCCTGGAGACATTGGAAAATGGCTGAATGCTCGCTATCAACAGGCAAGAGATCCACACCATGTTTCTTGGCGGCTTCCATGACTATATGGCCTGCAGTAACAAGGGTTTCCTTGTTTGCAATCGCAATGGTTTTCCCCGCCTCTATTGCCTGGAGTGTCGGATACAGTCCGACACTCCCGAGAACGGCATTGACTAATATATCTGCATCCTGATGGCAGGCAACTTCAAGCAGCCCTTCTTCACCCCATACAATTTTTGTTCCTGATGGCACCTCATTTCTCAAAGAAAGGGCATCTTCCTTCAATTGAACGGAAACCAATTGAGGCTGGAATTCCGTAATAATCTTTTTTGTTTCGGCAATGTTCCTGCCCGCCGAAATCGCTGTAAGTTTAAACTGTTCCTTATTTTCCTTGATAACATCCAGGGTCTGTAATCCGATGGATCCTGTTGCACCCATTAAACTGATTTTCTTCATTATCATCACCCCTGCAAATTGCCATTCTGGTCTGTGTTGAATCCCTGCATCATTGTTCTAAAGCACATTTAAGAAATGAAGAAGGGGAAGTACGAATAACAAACTATCGAATCGATCAAGAATACCACCATGGCCCGGCAGCAGTTGACCTGAATCCTTAACATCATAATGCCGTTTTAAGGCTGATTCCACTAAATCGCCTATTTGTCCGAAAACAGATAAAACCGCAGATACGATCAATAACTTGGGTATTGAAATATCAACATCTGCAACAAAGGTGAAGATGATGGCAACGATCATTGCACATACCACTCCGCCTATAGAGCCTTCGATGGTTTTGTTAGGGCTGATATCAGGCCACAGCTTTCTCTTTCCATAGGCCCGTCCAATAAAATAAGCCCCTGAATCCGTTGCCCAAATCAAGAACAGCGAATAAAAGACAAACTGGACTCCGGCTTCCGCATTCCTTGTTTCGATAAAATAGTAAAACCCTATTCCAACATATAAAGTCGCAAGGATGGAAAACGCAACATCATCGAACGAAAACCGATTCTTTGCTGCCACAGTATAGGTCAAGAACAACAGGACCGCTAACAGGGCAAGTTCAATTTTGCTATAACCGATATCCTCTATAACATCAATATATTGATCAGGAAGTAAAAAAATCCATAAAAGTGCAATAGAAATGAATCCTGGTATTGATACTAATTTCAGGTTCCTCATTTTCAGCGCTTCATACAAGCCGATTGTGGCTATCAAGTATGTCAATATAAGGAAGGGAGTGCCCCCAAACAGGACGATTGGCAAAAACACCGCCGCTGCTACAACACCGGTAAGTATTCTTTGTTTCATTCTAATTCCTCGCTTTGTATACCGCCGAACCTTCTGGATCTTCCCTGATAAGTCTCTATGGCTTCGAGCAGATGTTCCTCCTGAAAATCAGGCCAAAGCACCGGCGTAAACCAGAATTCTGTGTAGGCGAGCTGCCATAACATGAAATTACTCAAGCGGATTTCACCGCTTGTCCGTATCAACAAGTCGGGGTCTGAAAGGTCCTTGGTCATTAAATAATTTGAAAATGTTTCTTCATTTAATTGATTTTTATCTATTATACCATTGCTGACATCATTTAAGACATCTTTGACAGCTTCGATGATTTCAAAACGGCTTCCGTAATTCAAAGCAAAGTTCAAAATCAGTCCATCATTATGCTCTGTTTCCTTCATTGCTTTTTTAATTGCATTTGCTGTATGTGCTGGCAGTTTGTCCTCGTAGCCCATCATTGTAACTTTAACGTTCTCTTCAATGAGTTCAGGCAGGAAGGTACCGAGAAACTCCTCGGGAAGCTTCATCAGATAATCCACTTCCAATTTGGGTCTTTTCCAATTTTCTGTAGAGAAAGCATATAAAGTCAGCGTCTTGACTCCAAGTGAATTTGCCATTCTTGTGATTTTACGCACTACTTTCATGCCTTCATGATGGCCAGCAATCCTTGGGAGAGCCCTCTTCTTTGCCCACCTGCCATTGCCATCCATGATTATTGCGATATGATTAGGGATTCGATGCTTTAAGACTTCATGAAATTTTTCGTCAAACTCTGTCTTATCCTTTTGACTTTTCCATAATTTCATTTTATTTAACATAATTGATCCTCCACAAAACATTAGTATCAATTTCATTTCTATGATGTTTTAGACAGACCTATCCCTTAGCATGGCCTGTTTCGCCAGTTCAAACAACTATGAAATTGATTCGAAATACTTTTTTCCCTACTATCATATCAAAAATATGTATATTTATCTTTAAAAAACAGGAAATACTCTGTTCCATTGGAGTTATGTATTTAATTCAAAATATTCATTGGACTATTAATCCTGCTTTCATCCACTGTAAGCTGCACATATAAGTATGCTGGATTCCATAAGATGAAAAAAACCCCCTGGGCAGAGGGTTTTTAACTGAATAAACGGAATCAGACTTCCAGGATTTCCTTTTCTTTATCTTTGGCAATGGAATCGATCTGGCTGATATGTTCATCCGTCATCTTCTGAACGTCGTCAGAGTAACCACGAAGGTCATCCTCTGTGATTTCGCCATTCTTCTCCAATTTCTTCAGGTCATCATTGGCATCGCGGCGGATATTGCGGATGGCAACCTTCGCGTCTTCAGACTCTTTCTTTACAAGTTTCACAAGATCTTTACGACGCTCTTCAGTAAGCTGTGGAATCACTATGCGCAGGATGTTTCCATCGCTGGTAGGAGTGATTCCCAAATCGGATTTCATGATTGCTTTTTCGATATCTCCCAAAGCAGATTTATCGTAAGGCTGGATGACCAGCATCCTTGCTTCAGGAACGGAAATGCCGGCTAATTGGTTAACCGGGGTAGGAGCTCCGTAATAGTCTACATTGATCTTGTCAAGAAGAGATGCATTAGCTCTTCCCGCACGGATAGAAGCCAGCTCTCTCGTGAAAGTTTGGATTGCTTTTGTCATTCGTTCTTTTGTATTGGACATGGTTTGACTTGGCATTATACTTTCCCCCTAACTATTGTTCCGATTGATTCACCCATAACAGCTCGTTTAATGTTACCATCTTCTGCAATCGAGAAGACAATCAGTGGAATATCATTGTCCATGCATAAGGACGAAGCAGTGGAATCCATGACTGCCAGACCTTCTTTAATCACTTCAAGGTAAGACAATTCATCGTATTTCACAGCATTTTCATCCATTTTAGGATCAGCAGTATAAACCCCATCCACATTGTTTTTAGCCATAAGGATGACTTCCGCTTCAATTTCCGCAGCTCTTAAGGCAGCAGTCGTATCAGTTGAGAAGTAAGGATTTCCTGTTCCGGCAGCAAATATGACAACTCGTTTTTTCTCCAGATGGCGAATCGCCCTGCGTCGGATATAAGGTTCGGCAACCTGGCGCATATCAATGGAGGTCTGGACCCTTGTTTCTACACCAAGTTGTTCCAGGCTGTCCTGAAGCGCCAAGGAATTCATGACTGTTGCAAGCATTCCCATATAATCCGCAGAGGCACGGTCCATTCCCATTTCACTGCCGACCTTGCCTCGCCAGATGTTTCCTCCGCCTACTACGACGGCAACTTCAACATCCAGTTCAGCAATCTCCTTTACATCTTCCGCCACACTTTTGATGATTGCCGGGCTAAGGCCGAACCCTTGTTCACCGGCTAATGCTTCACCACTTAATTTTAATACTACTCTTTTGTACTTTGGAATGCCCATTTGAACCTCCATATGTAGTTGATTTTTTTGACTCTGGTGTTCAAGGCTTTGAAAAAGAGGGAACACACAGTGTGTTCCCTTTTTTGTATAAAGCAGACCCTGTGGGTTACTTCTTATTTACTTGGCTCATTACTTCATCAGCAAAGTTTTCCTGGCGTTTTTCAAGGCCTTCCCCAACTTCATAGCGTACGAAGTCTTTTAGTACAGCACCTTTAGATTCAAGGAATTGGCGTACTTTTTGATCAGGATTCTTAACGAAAGGCTGATCAAGGATACACACATCTTCAAAGAACTTGCCAAGGCGTCCTTCAACCATTTTAGCTACGATATTTTCAGGTTTCCCTTCATTAAGAGCTTGCTGAGTAAGAACTTCACGCTCACGCTCAACTTCCTCTTCAGAAACCTGGTCGCGGGAAACATACTTAGGGTTCAAAGCAGCTGCATGCATTGCAACATCTTTTGCAGCATCAGCATCGGTAGTACCTTCCACAACAGTCAATACACCGATTCTTCCGCCCATGTGCAGGTACTCGCCAAAAGCGTCAGCATCTGTTTTAGTGCGGATTGCGAAGCGGCGAAGAGTGATCTTTTCACCAATTTTAGCGATAGCGGAGTTGATGTACTCGCCTACCGTGCTTCCGTTGTCCATTTTTTGGTCAAGAGCTTCTTCAACATCAGCCGGCTTGTTTGTCAGCAGGTGATGAGAAAGATCTTTAACAACATTTTGGAAGTTTTCGTTCTTTGCAACGAAATCCGTTTCAGCGTTCACTTCAAGAATAACTGCAGTGTTTCCTTCGCTTTGAATGAAAGTTGAACCTTCTGCTGCAATACGGTCAGCCTTTTTGGCTGCCTTTGCGATACCTTTCTCACGAAGAAAATCAATTGCTTTGTCCATGTCGCCATCAGTTTCTTGTAAAGCTTTTTTACAATCCATCATTCCAGCGCCAGTTTTTTCACGAAGTTCTTTTACCATTTGCGCAGTAATTGCCATAATGATAGTCCTCCTTTAGTTATATTATGTAAGCATAGGTATGCTTGTACTCTGGTTTTTAAAAAAAGGTGATAAGGGTTATCCACTCATCACCTTTTCAGATCAACCGTACCAAGTATGATCCACAGCAGTTTCTGCTAAAGTAAGGTGCAGATTATCTGTCTTCCATATAAGCCGGTCTTTTAATGCTTTTAATTACTCAGCAGCAGGAACAGCTGCTTCTTCGCCTTGCTTAGCTTCAAGGATAGCGTCAGCCATTTTTGAAGTAAGAAGTTTAACCGCACGGATTGCATCATCATTTGCAGGGATAACAACATCGATTTCATCCGGATCACAGTTTGTATCAACGATACCAACGATAGGGATGTTCAATTTGCGTGCTTCCGCAACTGCGATGCGCTCTTTACGAGGATCAATGATGAACAGTGCATCAGGAAGTTCTTGCATATCTTTAATTCCGCCTAGGAATTTGACTAGACGCTCATGTTCTTTTTTAAGTTGGACTACTTCTTTCTTCGGAAGAACTTCAAAAGTTCCGTCTTCTTCCATCTTTTCGATTTGCTTAAGACGGGAGATACGCTTTTGAATTGTTTCGAAGTTAGTCAGTGTACCACCTAACCAGCGTTGGTTAATGAAGTACATTCCAGCACGTTCTGCTTCTTCTTTCACAGATTCCTGTGCTTGTTTCTTTGTACCTACGAAAAGAACTTTTCCGCCGTTGCCAGCCAGTTCCTTAACGAAGTTATAAGCTTCCTCAACCTTCTTGACTGTCTTTTGAAGGTCGATGATGTAGATGCCGTTACGCTCTGTGAAGATGTATTTCTTCATTTTTGGGTTCCATCGGCGAGTTTGGTGGCCGAAATGAACACCAGCTTCTAGCAATTGTTTCATAGAAATTACTGACATGTGTGTTTCCTCCTAATTGGTTTTTATTTTCCTCCGCTCATGATCATCTCCAGGCAGAAACTTGTTTAAAGCACCTTCCGCCAGGATCCTATAAGCGTGTGTAATCACACCGTTAATTAATATAGCACAATCAATAACAGCAATCAAGAAATTTATTTTTGATTTTGTCGAAACTTCAATAACAGTTCAATTTCCGTGACTCCCCTGCCCAATTCCCTGGCTGCTTCCTCCACCGTGTACCCCTTTTCTTGAAGGGACTGGACCTGGGCCAACAGCGGGTCTTCATCCGAATGAATGAGTTCAGAGGAATTATCAGCCACATTGGAAGCCTGCCCGTTCTTGTTCTTTAAGGAGTATGCTTTCACTGCATTCAGGCGCATGTATGACTGGCTGCGGTGCAAATCGTTATCTTCATCCGGTTCTGAAGGGAGACTTTCATTCTGCAGAACCTTCGCTGCAGCTTGTCTGATCTTTTCGACTTTTTCCTGCCGGTGTTCAGTTTCATCTTCAGTTTTACTTTCTTTTACCGCCTCGAACTGCCGGATGAACCGATCATTATCCTCTTTCATTTCAAGCAGATAAGAAGATATCAAATCTTCCATCTCCTTAACGGTTTTCCCTTGTTGTTTTTCTATCTCCAGCAGCCGGTTCTGCCTGGTATAAAGAATGACAATTGCCAGAAGTGCTGCTATGTTCAAAATAAAAGAAATAAGAATTAAAAATGTTTGCATCTGCTCACCAAGATTCCTTTTTTCAAAGTATTGTTGCCCGATTCCGCCGCCGCAGGTTCATTATGATAATAAAGTGCGAAGTTTGAAGATTGCTTTTGAATGAATTTGCGAGATGCGGGATGTCGACAAACTCATGACTTCCCCGATTTCTGTCAAAGTCAGCTCTTCATAATAGAACAAGCTTAGTACCATCTGTTCCTTTTCCGATAAAGAACGGATCGTTTCTGTCAATTCCGCTATGTTTTCGTTTTTGAGCAGCTGAACTTCAGGCATGATGGTCTGGTCATCTCTTATAGAAAAAGAATGGTTTCCATCGCTGTCATCATCCGAAACCTGTTCATCTATTGAGAGGACATTGGCCAGGAAGTATTCATTCATTGTCTGGTATACTTCACCTTCCTGCATCTGCATTTCACCAGCGATTTCTTCAGGTGTGACATGACGGAGCATCTGCTGTTCCATTGATTCTATCTTCGCTTCAATCCTCTTGGCTCTTTCCCTTGTTGAACGCGGCAGCCAATCTTCTTTTCTGAGACCATCAATGATGGAACCCCTTACTCTGAAAGATGCGTAGGTATCGAACTTCAAATCCCTTGAAGGGTCGAATTTTTCAAGTGCATCCAAAAGGCCCATCAAGCCCAGGCTTTTCAAGTCTTCCCGGGAAACATTCTTCGGCAGTCCCACTGAGATTCTTTGGACGTGATAAGAAACAAGCGGCAAATATTTTTTGACTAGCATATCTCCAGCATATGGGTCTTTGGACTTCTTCCAGAGATCCCAGTATTTTTGCTCATCTGCTGCAGAGGGCTGAGACATAGTACTCCTCCTCCCATTTTATTGATTGGCTGTTTAATTAAGGTGTAATTAATTATGATATCATTTTGACTGTAAGAAATTTCATCAAATATCTTTATATATCCTTGATCCCCATATTTACGGTCCTGACATTCAGCAGGAAGGTATCCAGGTTGAATTCAATCGTCCTGCCATTGCTCCCGCCGGTATCTTCAGCCAGTAAAGGGATCTTCAAACCTGACAATGCTTGTTTGACCGCCTCGGTATTTCTCGGACCGATCCTTGTTAATTCATTCCCTGAAGTAAACTGGAACATCTGAGCCCCGCCGGCAATCTTTGCTTTGAAACGGTTCATCCTTCCCCCTTGAAGAATCAAAAGTCTTACTAACTCCCGTACCCCCGTATCTGCAAATTTAGCCGCTTTAAAGTCATTACCTTTGGCGATGCTGGATTCAGGCAGCATGACATGGACCATCCCCGCCAGCCTGACAGCCTCATCAAAAATGACTACCCCTACACAAGAACCAAGCCCTGACGTACGGATTGTTCGCGAGCCTTCAATGATTTTCATATCCGCAATGCCTACTTTGATAACTTCTTGTAACAGGTTCACGACACTACTCCCAGTGATTTAAAAATGATTTCAAAGGATTCAGGGTCGGGAAGCAGGAAGAAATGTCCCTTTACACTTTCTGATTCTGCCATATCATCTTCTTTAAGGGCTGTGTCTATGACAATCGCATGATCGCTGATTTGAGAGAGCTCCAAAAGCCCGAAACTTATTATGGCTCCTGCCATATCCACTGTCAGGGCAGGGACTGAAGGATAAAGGTTTAAATTGGTGAAGTCACTTAAAGAAGAAAGGTAAGAGCCTGAAAGAATGTTTCCAAGTTCCTGCATTGCTGATAATCCAAGTTCAGAATAAGGAGGCCTTTCAAATGAAAACCCTGTCTCCCCAGTCATCTGGTGAATGAAACGGGAACCTTGTGATAGAGGGAGAACGAAGAACATGCTTCCTGGAGCATCGCCTTCAATACGGAGGAAAACACTGACAACCACATTATCCGGCCCTCCCGCCATCTCCATCATCTCATCAAAGGATACCACCCTTACTTGAGGAACTTTCATATCGATTTTTTTATTAAGCAGAGTGGACAGGGCTGTCGCAGCATGCCCTGCACCAATATTCCCGATTTCTTTCAGTATATCCAGATGAAGGCTGGAAACCTTTTGGTCGAATCTCATAAATTATATACCCCGATTTATAGTTTTGAAGAATACCGGGAAAGGCGGGTAAGCCGCCCTTCCCCCTGGTCCGGTAACACTTTAGTTCAGGACTTCTTCCAAGTTCAGAAGAACAAGCAGTCTCTTTTCAATTTTTGCAACCCCGCTGATATATCCAGCCTCGACGCTTCCTACAACTTCAGGCTGCGATTCAATTCCATCTGAATGAATGTCAAGGACATCATTTGCTGCATCCACGACCAGGCCGACTTCCATATCATTGATACCGGCAATGATGATTCTTGTATCCTCTGTATGTTCCTCTTTGGGAAGTGAGAATCTGCTCCTTAAATCAATCACAGGTGTCACTACTCCCCGGAGGTTGATTACCCCTTTTACATAAGGTGCAGCTTTGGGAACACGGGTTATATATTCGACTTTTTCAATGGAACGCACCTGGCTCACAGGAATTGCATACTCTTTTTCCATTAATTGAAACACAATCACTTTTAATTCTGAAGCAGCTGCTGTATTTTCCATCATGTCTCGGCCTCCTGTCATTTAATCAATGCATTGCAATCGATAATCAAAGCAACCTGACCGTCACCCAGGATTGTTGCTCCGGAAATTGCAAATACATCTGTGAGATAATTTCCAAGTGATTTCAGGACCACTTCCTGCTGGCCGATGAATGAATCCACTACAAGGCCAGCCATTCTGTCCCCTTTTCGGACAATGACAACAGAATAGAATTCATCCTCTTCTTGTTTAGGAACTTCAAATACATCTTCCAGGAATAGCAATGGAACAACTTTCCCTCTGAAATCAATCACTTTTTGGTTATGTGCGTTCATGATATCTTCTTTTTTAATGATTGCTGTCTCTATTATGGATGATAACGGGATTGCATACTTTTCCAGATTCACTTCAACCAGCATAACCGAGATGATAGATAATGTAAGCGGAAGCTGTATGGAGAATGTGCTTCCTTCTCCTAAAACAGAATCGATCGTTATAGAGCCTCCAAGGGATTCTATTGTTGCTTTTACGACATCCAGACCTACACCCCTTCCAGAGATATCAGAGATAGTTTCTGCTGTGGAGAAACCAGATGCCAGTATCAGCTCATACACTTGGCGGTCGGATAATGCTGAAGCCGTTTCTTCAGAGACGACCCCTTTTGAAATTGCTTTTTGCAGCACTTTTTCCCTGCTGATTCCGCCGCCGTCATCTGAAATCTCAATAAAGACGTGGTTTCCGCTGTGATACGCTTTCAGTGTGACCGTACCTTCTTCAGGTTTACCATTCTGGCTGCGGTGTTCCGGGGTTTCAATGCCATGGTCAATGGCATTTCTTAGTAAATGAACAAGCGGATCGCCGATTTCATCAATGACTGTCCTGTCTAGCTCTGTCTCGGCACCGATGATGTCCAATTCAATTTTTTTATTCAAATCTCTTGCCAGCTGCCTGATCATTCGTGGAAATCTATTGAACACTGTTTCTACAGGGACCATCCGCATATTCAGGATAATATTCTGCAAGTCTCCTGATATTCTGGACATTCTTTCGACAGTTTCATTTAATTCAGGGTGGTCAAGGTCCTTTGAAATTTGCTCCAGCCTCCCCCTGTCTATAACGAGCTCTTCAAACAGATTCATCAAAATATCCAGTCGTTCAATATTCACCCTGATTGTCTTATTCCCTGCGCCTGCTTGTTTGGAAGGAGGAGCCTCTTTCTTATCTTCTTTCCTGGCTGCCTGATTTACGGAAGGCTTTTCCTGTACTTTCTGCTGTTGTTCAAGTGAACCATTCGCCGCTGACCCTGTCAGTTCAAGATCTTGAGAAGGTTTTTCTCCAGCTTTGCCCAGATCTACAAGACCAATCTTTACCTTATGTACCTCAGAAACTTTCATGACCTTTTTCTTGATATCTTCCTGGGTTTCTTTCGTAACGATGCTGACAAGGAAGTCCTGATCAAAATCCTCTTCTTCTAAAACATCCACTGCCGGCACGGATTTAATTACTTCACCGCACTTTTCGAGAACTTCAAAGACCATAAATACCCTTGCAGCTTTTAAAAGGCAGTCATCCCTTAAAGAGACCGATACTTCAAAACATTGAAAACCTTGCTCTTTTGATTGCTCAATGACTGTTTGTTCAAACTGATCATACTCGGCTGTCCGCGTTTGGGAATCGGCCGGGGCCGATACAGCTGCAGCAGCTTCATCATGGGCATTGAGGCTTTCTGGAGACTCACCTTTTTCTATAAGTGAAAGCTTACGGACAATCTCCGTTACATCACGTTTACCGTCACCGCCTTCGGCAATGGACATGACCATTGCCTCCAAATCGTCCACTGCCATAAATACAACATCCAGGATGAGTGACGAAACCTGTAACTTGCTGTTTCTGATTGCATCCAGTACATTCTCCATCTGATGCGTCAAACTGGCGAGGTCTTCGTAGCCCATTGTGGCAGCCATGCCCTTCAGCGTATGGGCGGATCTAAAAATTTCGTTAACGATTGACAGATTCTCAGGATTTTTCTCAAGTTCAAGCAATTGAACGTTACAGGTTTGCAGATGTTCCTTACTTTCCTCAATAAAAACTTCTAAATACTGATTCATTTCCATGGGTTTCACACCTCTCTTGGCAAATACTTCATTATACATCCTGCAATATTTTCTACTGATTGGATATCATCTACCAGATTAGTAGATATGGCAGCTTTCGGCATACCGTAGACGATGCAGGATTCTTCTGCTTCGGCAATTGCTTTGACATTGCCTTTTTCCTTTAATTCCAACAAACCTTTAGAACCATCCGTCCCCATTCCTGTCATGATGACGGCGATTTTATCATAACTGCTGATATTACTGATTGATTCGAACATAACGTCCACCGCCGGCCGATGACCGCTCCGCGGAGGTTCATCCACATCCAGAACAGCAATGAGACCCGAGCTCTTTTCCTTGACTTTCAGATGGAATCCGCCTGGTGCAATATAAGCTGTACCCTTTTTGAGGAGTTCCCCATTTTCTGCTTCCTTTACTGAAATACGGGAAAGTGAGTCAAGGCGGTTAGCAAGCGACTTTGTAAAGCCTGGAGGCATATGCTGTACAATCAGGATCGGAGCCTGAACATTCTCTGGAATGGCGGTCACAACCTGCTGCAGAGCTCTTGGCCCTCCTGTGGAGGTTCCAATGCAAATGATTTTCTCGGAATGACTGTTCCATGCAGCCATTTGGTTCCTGCCGCTTTGCTGGCTGCTTGCAGCCGGACGGGTGATTCCCTGGAATGGCCTTTCTGCTTTCTTAAGATGTCTAACCGGCACCTCGCTGGCATTCAGCACCTTGGCAATCAAATCTTCTTTGACTTTATGCAAGTCCAATGAAATGGCTCCTGATGGCTTAGGGACGAAATCCACAGCACCCATATTCATCGCAGTTATGGTGTTTTCAGCTCCTTCTTTTGTTGTGGAAGAAAGCATGACTACCGGAAGGGGATTCAATTCCATAATGGCCTTTAGAGCTTCTATTCCATTCATTTCCGGCATTTCCACATCCAGGGTCAGTACATCGGGGAGATACATCTCGATTTTATCCAGGGCATCCCTTCCGTTCCTGGCTGTACCCACCACTTCTAAAAGAGGTGAACTTGAGAGGAAGTCGCTAATGAGCTTTCTCATGAAAGCAGAATCGTCAACCACCAGGACTTTTTTTCGTTTCATCTGCCATTCCTCCTGAACAAGATCTTCTTCAAATTTGAAACGAATCCTTTTTTCTCTGCCGGGGTGAATGTTGTAATTCCCGACAGGTACTGTTTGAGTAAGCGCTGCAAGGACGATGCAATGGCCGAGTCCGGGAAAGAAAGCAGTAATGGTACTTGGAGGGTCACCGCTTTCCTGACTGAAGAATCTTCAGGGAGAACTCCGAAAAGGTAAACCTCTTTATTCAGGAATTTACCCATCGCCTGCTTCAAGCGGCTTAGTGTTTCAAGACCCTCTCTTTCATTTTCAGCTCTATTGCAAATCAGATAAAACTCCTTACACTCGTCTCTCATGTAGATGTATTTCATCATTGAATAAGCATCTGTCACTGCTGTCGGTTCAGGTGTTGTCACAACGAAAATATCATCTACCGACATCAGGATTTCCAACGTATGGCGGGCTGCACCCGCCCCCATATCAAAAACAATATAGTCAAAGGAATGGACAAGCTCTGAGAGGGCATTTAGGAACCTCTCTATATCAGTATCGGCCCATTCTACAATGTTCTGAAGTCCATTTCCGGCACTAATATAGGATGTTCCTTCACCATCCCTGAAGATAATATCGTCTATCCCTGTATCACGATGGTTCATAAAGTCGGCAATCGTCCTGTCAGGCTGTCTGCCCAGGATGATGTGAATATTCCCCATCCCGATATCCATATCAAACAATAGGACTTTTTTTCCCTTTTGCTGCAAAGCCAGGGAGAAATTCACGGCAAAATTCGATTTGCCTACGCCTCCCTTTCCGCTGACCACAGCAATTGTCTTGGCATTCCTGGACTGCACTTCAAGAATTTTCTTTCGCAGGCCCTGCGCTTGATCTGTCATTTTTCAATACCTTCCATCACTAAGTCGACAATGCCTTCAGGGGATGCCTCGGATATATCCTCTGGCACGCTCTGTCCCGCTGTAATATAAGCGGCCCCTTTGCCCTCATTCCTCAAAATGTTATACATTGTTCCATAACTTGATGTTTCATCTGCTTTGGAAAAGATGAATTTTTCTATTGGAAGTGTCGAGAAGTTACTTATTATCTCATTTAAATCCTTTTCCTTGGCTGTCACTGATAATACTAGGAAGGTTTCCATATCATTTTTGAAGTCGATCATTTTTTTGAGATCTTCCACATACTTTGCATCCCTGAAGTTCCTTCCGGCTGTATCAATGAAAACGACATCGTAATCATTGAACTTTTCAATAGCCTTTTGAAAATCAGCCAGTTTATAAACCACCTCCAAAGGTACATTCAAGAGCTGGGCATATGTTTTCAATTGTTCAATAGCAGCAATTCTGTATGTGTCAGTAGTGATGAATGCAATCTTTTTCCGTTTTTCCAAAACCGCTTCCGAGGCAATTTTCGCCAGTGTGGTAGTCTTTCCGACTCCAGTAGGACCAATTACATTCACATACTTCTTCTTATAACTGATTCCTCCAAAAGCAAACGCACCAAGTTCTTTTTTTAGATAAACCGATACTTCAGCCTTCAGCTCCTCAGAAGAGAAGGTGCCGTTGATTTCACTGATATTCATCAGGTGATCAGCTGCCTCATTGATATATTTATCAGCCAATTCCTGATCCTTCAGTTTCAATAGGAGTTTCCGGACACTCTCTGGATAATATTCATATCCGTTATTCGTTTTCATCTGTTGAACGATGGACCTTAGTTCAGCGATCTCTTTTCTGAATTGCAGTGTATTCTTCCCTTCCGCTGAATCAGCCTGTTTCTTCATAACTGGGGGGTCCGCCTGCTCCTGAACCTTAGGCTGATATGGTGTCTCCCGTTTCTCCCTGGGGTTTTGTTTTGGGTTTGGATCGATAGCAGCAATCACTTCGATGTTTTTCTTTTTGAATAAACCGAGAAATCCACCTGTATAGATCATCTTTGAATTCAGTATGACTGCACCCTCGCCCAGTTCAGCTCGAATTTTCTTCATGGCTTCAGGCATCGTAGGCGCTGTATATTTTTTTACCTTCATTCTATATTCACCAACCCTAAACTTTGAACTTCGACATTTGCTTCTAATTCGTTATATGAAAGAGCCGGCACTTGAGGAAAATACCGATCAATCAATTGACGCAGGTACATTCTGACAGCAGGGGAACACAGAATCACAGGTGACTCTTCCATAAGGGAAAGCTGCTCAATCTGTGAAGCAAGAGCTTCAAGGATCCGTTGGGAATCATTTGGATCCATGGATAAATAATTTCCATGATCAGTCTGCTGCACAGAGTCGGCAATCAATTTTTCCACCCTTCCGGATAAGGTGATGACCTTCAGGGTGCCTCCCTGATCTACATATTGAGAAGTAATCTGTCTTGCCAGAGATTGACGGACATATTCAGCAAGTAAATCAGTGTCAGTACTCATCTTTCCATAATCAGCCAGCGTTTCAAATATGATCGGCAGATTCCGGATAGAAACATTCTCACGCAGAAGCTTAGCAAGGACTTTTTGTACTTCACCGACTGACAATGGATTGGGTGTCACCTCTTCGACCAGGATTGGATACGTTTCCTGAAGGTGATCAATAAGCTGTTTTGTTTCCTGCCTTCCGAGCAGTTCATGGGCATTGTTCTTGATTACCTCCGTGATGTGCGTGGAAACGACAGAAGGAGGGTCAACCACGGTGTAACCGAAGATTTCCGCTTGTTCCTTCATGTCTTCGCCTATCCATTTTGCCGGCAGTCCAAATGATGGTTCAATCGTATCGATTCCTTCAATAGACTCATCTTCCACTCCCGGGCTCATGGCCAGATAATGATCAAGCAGCAATTCACCCCTTGCCATTTCATTGCCTTTGATCTTCAACCTGTATTCGTTTGGCTGCAACTGAATATTATCCCTGATCCGCACAACAGGGATGACTAACCCAAGTTCAATCGCAAGCTGTCTGCGGATCATGACTACCCTGTCCAGAAGGTCTCCGCCTTGATTGGCATCAGCCAAAGGTATCAGGCCGTAACCAAACTCAAATTCTATTGGATCCACATTCAGCAGATTAACAACGCTTTCTGGGCTTTTCATTTCATCCTGCTCTCTCTCTTCTTCCATTTCAATAAGGTCTTCCTCATCTTCTTGAGGAGCCCGCGAGAGCATGAAGCCCCCGACACCGAGAGCTGCCGCTACTGGGATCGTCAGGATATCATTTATTGGCGTAAATAACCCGAGAAGGAAGATAGTTCCCCCCGCCACATATAACATTGGCGGAAAGGCAAGCAGCTGATCTATGATGTCCTTTCCGAGATTTCCATCGGATGCCGCTCTGGTTACGACAATACCTGTCGCTGTCGAAATCAGCAACGCAGGTATCTGGCTGACAATCCCATCACCGACTGTCAATAATGAGTACCTTGTCGCTGCTTCCCCGATCGGAAGTCCCTGCTGGGTCATTCCGATGATGATGCCGAATATTAAGTTCATCAATACTATTATGATTCCGGCAATCGCATCTCCTTTAACAAACTTTGATGCACCATCCATTGCCCCGTAAAAATCGGCTTCACGGCTTACTTTTTCTCTGCGGTCCCTGGCTTCATGTTCAGAGATGATGCCTGCATTAAGATCTGCATCAATGCTCATTTGTTTACCCGGCATCGCATCAAGGGTAAATCTTGCAGCAACTTCGGAAACACGCTCTGAACCCTTTGTTATAACAATAAATTGAATAATGATTAAAATAATAAAAACGACCAGACCTACCAGGACATTTCCGCCAACCACGAAGGTCCCGAATGTTTCCACCACATCTCCTGCTTCACCGTTGCTCAGGATGGAACGTGTAGTTGATACATTCAGGCCAAGCCTGAATAAAGTCAATAACAAGAGCAAGGATGGGAAAATCGCAAATTGAAGCGGTTCATTCATATTCATGGATGTAAGAAGCACTAGAAGAGCCAAGGAAATATTTATGATGATCAGTACACTTAACAGCCAAGGCGGAAAAGGAATGATTAGCATGGCTACTATAAGGATGACGCTGAATAATACAGATAAATCTCTTGCTGACAATTGCATTCCCCCTAACATAAGCTGCTACAGCTGATTTTTCATCCGGTAAACATATGCCAGTATTTCAGCGACGGCCTTAAAGAATTCCTCCGGTATGGCATCACCGATTTCTGCACTGTCATATAACGACCTTGCCAACGGCCTGTTTTCAACCATGATGATGTCATTTTCACCGGCGATGAATTTAATTTTCTGCGCCAGGTAATCCACTCCTTTGGCAACAACATAAGGAGCTTCAGATTTATTCTCATCATACTTCAAAGCAATTGCGAAATGGGTAGGGTTGGTGATGACCACATCTGCATCAGGAACTTCCTGCATCATCCTTCTCATCGCCATCTCCCGCTGCCTTTGCTTAATTTTGGATTTGATCAGCGGATCGCCTTCCATGTTTTTGTGTTCATCTTTAATATCCTGCTTGGACATCCGGATATTTTTTTCGAAATCATATTTCTGATATAGATAGTCAAAAACGGATAAAAATAGCAGCGCCAATGAAGCTGCGATCCCCATCTGGACTGTCAATGATGCCATCGCTGCTAATGAGTCATGGATCGTCTTGAAAGACAGACCAAGCACCTCATCGATGTTCAGCCACAATATAACAAATGTAACTGCTCCGACAAATCCGATTTTCAATATCGATTTCAATAATTCTACGATCGCTCTTATAGAGAATATCCTCTTTGCCCCTTTGATGGGATCGATCTTTTCTAATTTTGGCTGCAAAGGCTCTGCCGTGAACATGATGCCCACTTGGATGTAATTCGAAAAGATTCCAGCCAGCAAAGCTACCAGCATGATGGGGCCAAGCAGAATAGCAACTTCTTTGAGAACCTCGATGACAATCAACATAAAGGATTCCTCAGTCAAATCCATCATCATGTAATCCTGAAAAGAGACACGGAATAAATCAAAAATGATATTTCCAAAAAAAGAAGCACTAAAAGTCAAAAATAAAAATACAGCAAGCAAAATGATGGCTGTATTGACATCCTGACTCTTGGCTGTCTGACCTTTCTTCCTTGAATCCTGCCGTTTTTTCGGGGTGGCCTTTTCAGTTTTCTCACCTGCAAAAAACTGCAGATCAAGGGAAAGCAATTTCACATTAAGCGCCTCCGATAATTTTCATTAAATCTCTCATTGTAAACATCATCAATTCAAACATCTGCTGCATCAAAGCCATCATCACACCAAGCACAATGAATAACACAAGAAAGCTCACTGCTATTTTAATAGGAAAACCAACAACGAAAATATTTAACTGCGGTACAGTCCTTGCAACGATGCCCAGTGCTACGTCAACCAAAAACAATGTTGCCACAACCGGGATGGACATCTGAAAAGCAATTATAAACACTGAATTGAAAGTATTGATGATATATTCCACGAGATTTTCATTTCCAAAGGGGATCCATGCCTGATCAATTGGAATGAATTGATAACTATAAAAGACACCATCAAGCAAAAGGTGATGCCCGTCCACTGCAAGCAGCAGCAGCAAAGCAAATGTATATAAATATTGTCCAACCAGAGGAGATTGTGCCCCCGTCTGCGGATCAATGACATTAGCAATCGCAAAGCCCATTTGGAAATCAATGAAACTTCCGGCAACCTGGATGGCCGAAATAATCATATAGGCTGTAAACCCGATGAATAACCCTATCATGGCTTCCTTCATGATCAACAAAATATAGGCAGCATCCAAGGCTATCGGGGAAGCATCGATTGTGTAATACATTATCCAGGCAATGGCACCTGCAAAACCGATACGGTGCTGTGCGGGTATGGATCTGTAAGAAAAAAGCGGGAGGGTTATAAAAAAAGCAGAGACCCTCATAAATACCAACAAAAAAATAGACAGGTTTGGAATCAGCTCTTCCATTCTTCTAACCTACAAACCTATTAAGGTTCGAGAAGATCTCAGAGGCATAAGTGACCAGTTTGGTCAGCATCCAAGGGCCGAAAAAGACTACGCCTATTAGGACTGCAACAATTTTCGGAATAAACGCAAGGGTCTGCTCCTGAATCTGGGTGGTGGCCTGAAAGATACTGACAACCAGCCCGACAACCAAAGCCAGCAGAAGTAACGGACCGCAAATGACCAGGGTTGTATAAACTCCTCTTTCAGCTAAAGCAATTACCGATTCAGCATTCATGTTTTTCACCTACTTAAAAGCTTTGAAGCAAAGATTTAACGACAAGGTACCAGCCATCCACGAGCACAAACAGCAAAATTTTAAACGGCAGTGAAATCATGACAGGAGGGAGCATCATCATACCCATTGACATAAGAACACTGGCAACCACCATATCTATCACAAGAAAAGGAATGAATATCATGAAACCGATTTGAAAAGCGGTCTTGATTTCACTCAGGGCAAAAGCTGGAACAAGTGATGTCAAAGGAATATCCTCTATGGACTCGGGCCGTTCTGCCCCAGAGTAGTTAAGGAATAATTCCAAATCCTTTTGCCTTGTATGCTTACTCATAAAATCTTTGAAAGGAACAACTGCACTTTCATATGCCTGCTCCAAATTGATCTCTTCATTGAACAAAGGCTGCAGTGCGTTTTCATTTACCTCCTGAAAGGTCGGAGCCATAATGAAAAAAGTCAGGAAAAGAGATAATCCTACCAATACCTGATTCGGAGGCATCTGCTGAGTTGCCAATGAAGTCCTTACAAATGAGAGAACGATGACAATCCGGGTAAAACAAGTCATTAGAATAAGGATACCTGGAGCAATCGATAACACAGTGAAAAGCAGAAGAAGCTTTACAGACGTAGAGACGGAGTCGGGGGAAGTCGAATTGAAAAACTCCATGAATTCATTCATCTTTATCTTTCTCCCTGTTCGTCAAATCCTCAAGCATTTTTTTTCTGCCCTTCCTTATGTCCTCAATTTGGGATTTCAGTATAGCTTGGAACGACTGGCTGTCATTTGTGTTATGAGACCCTTGACCCATCTTCTTTCCCAACCACTGTGACAGCATATCCTTGGGCTGCTGCAATCCATTGGTTCTTTCATCATAATAGGTAAGGATATCCTCTTTTTCTTCTTTACCCTCTATTTCCTTCAGCAGTTGAATGTCTTCCCCGACTCCAAGGACAAGGATTCTCTCGCCAACCTTAACTAATTGGACAGAACGGTTCCCCCCCAGCGTCGTCCCCCCGAGATTATGGATTAATTTGGTCTGTTGAAATGATTTGCTTTTTTGATTAATGAATTTAAGTAAGAAATATATCAATGCAATAACAAAAATCAGTGCAAATACCATTTTTAAATAATCGAATGCAGAAACACCTGTTGAGGCATCTGCAACGCTGTCTTCCGTTTCTTCAGCAGGTGGATTTTCTTTATTATGATCTTCAGGCTGTTCCAAGTAATCATCAACAGTCCCATCAAACTCTGCATATGCCGGAATAGTACCAGTCATATGCAGAGAAGCAATAACCACCATAATCAAAGAAAGCTTCCTAATCATGTTCCTCAAAAAAAGCACCTTCTCCTTACTTCTGTTGCTATAAGTAACTTTTCGCCACTTATCAATATGCTTAATAAAGTTTTTAACTCAGAGCTTTCTGTATCGCTTCAATGACACGATCGGCCTGGAACGGCTTGACAATGAAGTCTTTTGCACCAGCTTGAATGGCGTCAATAACCATTGCCTGCTGACCCATTGCAGAACACATGATAATCTTTGCGTTTCCATCAACAGCCTTAATTTCCTTAAGGGCAGCAATCCCGTCCTTCTCCGGCATGGTGATATCCATCGTTACCAGATCCGGGCTTAATTCTTTATATTTCTCAACGGCTTGATTTCCATCTGCCGCTTCACCAACTACTTCAAATCCATTTTTCGTCAGAATGTCCTTAATCATCATTCTCATAAATGCTGCATCATCAACTATTAAAATTTTATTCGCCATTTTCTTTTCCCCCGTTTTTTACTTTAGTTTTTTTAATCTGTCTGATTGGCTGACAATGTCTGTTATTCTTACACCGAAGTTTTCATCGATGACCACAACTTCTCCCTTGGCAATCAATCTGCTGTTCACCAGGACATCAACAGGTTCTCCGGCAAGCTTGTCCAGTTCAATGATTGAACCTGATGACAACTCTAGAATGTCTTTTACTGAACGCTTAGTCCTTCCCAATTCAACTGTCACGTTCAATGGGATGTCCAGGAGCATATCCAGGTTCTTGCTTTCCGGCTTATGCATTGCCGGCTGTTCAAAACTTGTAAAAGAAGCAGGCTGGACTTGCACTGGCTGTTCAAAGCTTGTATTATTGCCAAAATGCTGTGGTTGCTGATGCGAAGCACCGTTCACTGCAGCATCAGGATGGTTTTCTTCCCGCGGCCCTGATGGCTGATGCACTTGCGGAGACGACTGTTCCAAGCTTGTTCCTTGATTTACATTGCCTTGTTCCATTATATCGGAATTTGTCGACTGTGAGTTATCATTTGTTAATTCATCCACAAGTTGTTTAGCAAATGGCAACGGCAGCAGCTGCATGATACTGGAATCTATCAATTCCCCAACTTTCAATGAGAAGGATATTTTAGTCAATAAATCCTGCTGGGGAATGGTGTCGGCCCCTTCTCCTTCCGGAAGGTATAACATATCGACCGTCGGCGGTGAGATATCCACTTTCTTGCTGAAAACTGTAGACATGGAGGTCGCTGCAGAACCCATCATTTGGTTCATGGCTTCCTGTACGGCACTGATTTGAATTTCACCAAGTCCCCCTGATGGATTCAATCCGTCTCCCCCAAGCATCAGATCTGCTATTATGGCAGCATCATCCTGTTTGATGACCAGAAGGTTTGCACCAGAGAACCCTTCGGTATATTGTACCTGAATAGCTACATATGGATGAGGAAAGTCATCTTCAAGCTTGCTTCTTTCCAATATTGAAACCTTTGGAGTTGTAATTTCAACCTTCTGATTCAGCAGTGTCGAGAGTGCAGTTGCCGAGCTGCCAAATGAGATATTCCCTATTTCCCCAAGGGCATCTTGTTCGAATTCACTTAAGTAATCTTCAACATTCAACTTTTGAGAAGAAGCTGTTTCTGTTTCTTTCTCTTCGTTGGCTGTGCCTCTCAACAAGGCATCAATTTCATCTTGTGATAACATATCATCACTCATCATCCTCTTCTCCCCCCTTCAAAGAATCCAAAATCTGTACTGCCAGCCGGTTATTCAATTCACCTGGCTGGGCAGTGAATTTTGGCATTTCCCCTACCTTAATCAGCAATGGATCATCAATGCGTCTATTCAGTTGAATGACATCACCGATATCAAGCATAAGAAAATCATCAATCGTTATATCAGAGTTCCCCAGTTCTGCAACAACCGGCACATGGGCTGTCTTTATTCTTTTCTCCAGATTTTTCGTGTCTTCTGGATTTTTATCCTTTTGTTTTGTCTGCATCCAATAACTTACAGACAGCTTAGGGATAATCGGTTCCAGCACCACATGCGGGATGCAGATGTTAATCATTCCGCTTGTTTCACCAATCGTTGTATTCATTGAAATGACCACAACTGTCTCATTGGGGGAAACCATCTGCAGAAACTGTGGATTCACTTCGAATTCAGAAAGCATGGGATCAATTTCTGCAATATTGCTCCAGGCATCTCGAAGGTTATCAAATGCCCTCTCAAATAGGTTGGACATGATCTTGGTTTCAATCTCTGTCAAGTTCTCAATCTTATTCATGCCTGTTCCTTTTCCACCCATTACACGATCCATCATTGCATACCCGATGTTAGGATTTACTTCCATTAAGATGTGCCCGTCCAGGGGGGGAACGTCAAAGATATTCAATAATGTCATTTTTGGGACCGACCTTACAAATTCCTCAAATGGGACCTGGTCAGTTGAAACAACCGATATTTGAACATAGGTCCTTAGCTGTGCCGAGAAATAGGTGGTCAGGATCCTTGCGAAATTTTCATGTATTCTTGTCAAACTTCTTATCTGGTCTTTTGAGAATCTTAAAGCTCTCTTAAAGTCATAAACTTTTACTTTTTTCTGTTCTTCTTCTTTCTTGAAATCATCTGCGCTCATTTCACCTGTGGACAAGGCAGAGAGCAATGCATCTATTTCATTTTGCGAAAGTACTTCACTGGACATTTCCTCACCCCCGTTTCTTTCAGATGTAATGTCATTGGATCATGTAAGAGGTGATATATACCTTCTCAACTTTCCCCTCTTGCATAAGGCTGTTTGCTTTCTCCATGATGGTCGTTTCCAGCTGCTGCTTTCCCTCTTTGCCTTGCAATTGATCTGATTTCATTTCAGAAAGCTCTTCTATTATGATGTTATTCACTTGGAAATCTCTTTTTTCAAGTTCTTCTTTCGCTTTTTTGCTGTCCGTTTGGACTTTGAAAGAAATACGGATGTAGTCTCCGCTCATTAGATTAGTGGTAAGTTCCGGTATATCCACAGATGCTTCAATCACTTCATCTATACTCGGTTCCTTCACTTCATCTTTGTCGTTGAATTTCAACAGAACGATGAGGGCAAGCGCTCCTACCAAAGTAATTGTTACCAGTAAAATAAGAGTAATAGTAAGCAGTTTATTCTTCATCTCGTACCCCCGCGGCATTTCTGAGTCCCATTATATTAACCTTTCTATAGAAGATGATGGTCTTCTCCTCAACCTCATCCACTGTTTCTTTCACCACGATTTTCTTACCGTTTGTAAGGGTGATGGTCGTATCGGGAAAGGCTTCAGCACTTTCTATGTACAGACAGTTAAGTGAAAAAGTTTTGCCGTTTAATTTGGTTAGTGTTATCAAATATTAGTCAGGGCTGTATAGAACCAGCCCTGTCCCTCCCTTGCAATCTATTATCGTTTCAAGTTTACAAGCTCTTGAAGGATTTCATCAGATGTGGTGATGATTCTTGTGTTTGCCTGGAATCCACGCTGCGCAGTAATCATTTCAGTGAATTCTTCAGACAGGTCAACATTGGACATTTCCAGTGATCCGGAAACAACGGTCCCTCTTCCTTCACCTGCTACATTGATATTCGGAGTCCCTGAATTCACTGACTGCTGAAACGAGTTCCCGCCTGCCTTTGTAAGGCCGGAAGGATTACTGAATTTAGCCAGGGCCAGATATCCGATGGTAGTGATTTCTCCATTAGAATATACTCCGTTGATTTCTCCCATTGAACCGATATTAAAGCTCTCAAGTGATCCTGCAGTGTTTCCGTCTGGGTCAGCTGAGGCTGATAGGTCACCGGCGAGATTTGTAAGCTGGGAGTAATCCATTTCAATATCCATTGTGTTTTCAGCTGTTCCATCTCCATCAGCATCAGCGATTGGCAAGGTAACAGTTCCTGGAGCAACAACTGGGTCTTGAGAGAAATCAATAGTATAAGAATCTGAAGTTAAAGGGTTTTCTCCGTTTTGATTGACAAATTGCATACTCCAATTAGTTGAAGGCGTCCCCTGGGGAGTCAGCTTCATATCCAGCGTCATTTGTTTTCCCTCCGCTGTTACAACGTTGATTTGCTGAACAAACGGCTCATTTCCTACTGCATTGTTTGATAGATTGCCAAACATTGAGATTGTTTCCGTTGTATTTGCAGGAAGCTGTGCATTTACATTAACTTTGATGTCCTGAAGAACCCCATTTTCATATGATTGAACTTTCATCCCATCTCCGTTTACAAGCGTTCCATTGTCATCCAAATAGAAGTTTCCTGCCCGTGAGTAGAACTGGGCATCCCCTTGTTTTACGACAAAGTAACCATCGCCATTGATGGCCAGGTCAAGAGGACGTCCGGTTGATTGAAGGCTAGATTGGGTATGGATTGTATCGATAGTCGATAGTGTCGATCCTAATCCAACCTGCATAGGATTTCTTCCTCCTCGTGCTTCCTGTGCAGCCGATGCTCCGGAGATTGTCTGGTTCATTGTATCTTTAAACGTTACACGGCCTTTTTTGAATCCATAAGTGTTTACATTCGCAATATTATTACCGATTACATCAAGCTTGGTTTGGAAATTCTTCATTCCACTGATCCCTGAATACATAGAACGTAGCATATTATTTTTTCCCCTTTCTTAATCACTGCATCTGTCAGTCAGCAGCGTCAGGCTTCCTGTAAAGGTCCAGCCTATTTATCGATGATTATTGTTCCGTCAATATTTGTGAAAATTTGTGACGCTGCTTCTTTTCTGTTCATGGCAGTAATGACTGTAGAGTTCTTCGCACTTACAATCAATGCCGCGTTGTCCAGTAAAACCAGCGAATCTTTCACACCTTTCAACTTGGCTTGAGCAACCTTACTTTCAACTTCTTTCCAGGTTTCCGCGGGGATCATAATCCCTCTCTGCTTCAATCGGCTGTCTGCATGCTTGCTGATGGAAAGGGAATCTTCCTTACTATTTAAAGTTTCCTTTAACGTTTCAGCGAATGTCTTTGAAGGCAGGGCTTTATTGGTGAAACCCCTGGGTGGAAATTGTGATGTAATCGGTTGAGATGGCAAACGATTGATACTATTTCTTTGCATTCAACCTCTTCCTTTACTATTCGATTTTCCAGACACTGTCCTCTTTTATCTTTTCTCCATTCTCAAGATGGAACCAGAGACTGCCGTCTTTTTGTGAAACTGATTTCACTGCGCTATGCAATTCAGAACCTGTTTCTTTTTCGTTCCAGTACACAGTCCTTCCAATCAGCCCGCTAGCGTTCACTAACGAGTTATCTCCGTTATTAGTATCCTGATGATTGACTTGTGATACATTTCCGGGTGCTAAGGCAGTGCCATCCTGCAAGATGAATTGGACCTCGTTATCCTTAAAACGGACAGACGAAACAATGCCTTTTCCTTCCTTGATTTCGGTCTTTCCTTCAGAAGATTCCTCCAGCTTATGCCATGTAATTTCTTTTCCGACAAACTGGTTATAGGAAATCAAGTTATTTTGTGCTTGCGATTCAATAAAGGTCTCCATTGATTTGCTCAGGTTCGTAATTTGTTCCAAGGTTGAGAATGTTGCCATTTGGGCAATGAAATCCTTATCCTGCATGGGATTGAGCGGATCCTGATTTTGCAGCTGGGTCATTAGGATTTTCATGAAATCATCTTTTCCCAGTACATCCTTTCCACCTTCCCTTTGTTTTTGCTGCAGGGAGGATAATAATAAATTTGAATTAATCGTATTAGACATAGTCATCACCTATACTTCATTGCTTTTGAGCAATTCTTTGAATGTTGATTCCTGTTCATCTTTGTCGTTGGACTGCTGATTATCGGATTGTCCTTTTGGCTGCTGTCCGCTTTGCTGCTGTTGAGATTGCTGGCGTTCCTGTCTTTGTGATTCCGAGAAGGTCTGAGCTATTTCAATTTTCTCCACCTGAAGATTCTGGCTGTTCAACGCATGCCTCAGACCTGTTAGATTTGAATCCAAAATATCCTTTGCAGCTTTCGTGCCGGCAAGTATCTTCGCTGTCATGACACCATCCTGCTGGAGTAGCTCAATCCTTATTGAGCCAAGCCTTTCAGGGTATAGCTTAATCAGCAATTTACTCATATTGGGTGTCTGCACAATTTGTGATTTTCCAATGATGTTTGCAAATTCTTTAACAAATTGCTCAGAGGTCGTCCCAGGCTGCCCTTTACTCACAAAAAGCGAGAACTGTTCAGCGCGGCTCAAGTGCTGCTGGCCCCAACTACCTGTCAGGTTTGGTGGAAGATTCAGCTTTGCCGCCTGTTCACCTTCTGCCTTTGCTTTATTAGTCCCTGACGAATCAGCCGATATCAGCTGAGGCACCTTTTCATTGACAGTGTTTTTATTCAGCATAGAATTCACTTGGTGTTTACTATTCTGCTGAATGGCTTGATCCTTTGGATGGACAATGGTATCAAATACTTTTTCTACTATCTGTTTCCACTTTCCGTTTTTCTGGATTTCGCCCGTTAAAAACTCTTCAATCTTTTTGGTGATCACCTTCAGGTTCTGACTCAATGTTTCAGCTCTTTCAGCTTGCCGGAAACCCAGATCTGTCTGCCTGAATGCCTGTTCAAATGCTTTTGCGGCTTTTAAAGCTGTTTCAAGTGAGAATGAATCCATTTTCTTCAGATTCTCCAGGGGCATGAGACTGAGTGTTTCAATCACTTGAAACAAAACATCTTCCATGTTTTCGTTTTCCAGGTCCGGAAAAACATCTTTTAATTCCGGAACCGTGTTCATAATCTGATCTAATAAGGAATCCAAAGCAGAATGTAAGTCTTCTTTATTGATTCCTGCTTGCAAAAGGACATCATCAATATTCAAATCCGAAGACTCAGTTCCTTCCAAAGCTTCCCCACCTTCTGCACGAAGAGCTTGCAGAAGCTTGATGATTTTCATCAATCCCGGTTCGATTTGATCGGGTATCTCGGCCATGCCGTTTGCTTTGGTTAACAAACTGCTGAAAAGGGAGTCCTGCCCGCCTTCCGCACTTGCTTGGTTCACACTCTTGCTGGCAACCTGACCCAAATTCTGCATAGAGAGAATGGCTCCGACGTTCATTTTTTCACCTCCTTTCAATTCATTTCTATGATTACTGGTCTACTTTGGCTGAAAGCAGTTCAGTATATTTCGCTGCATCCTCAGGAGGCATCTTCTCCAGTATTTTCGCCAGGGTATCCGGCTTAATATTGGATAATATCTTTACCGCTTCCTCATTTTCCATTTCAAGCAGTACGGGAGCCGCGCTTTTGGCCGACATGGATTCATAAGTTGAAATCATTTCTTTGAATGCCCGTTTGTTTTCCTGTTGAATCTGCTCGAGTTCCTCAATTTGTGAATGAAGCTGTTCCTGTTCAAGCAGCATTCGTTCCCTTTCTTTCTCCTGTGAATCAATCTTGCCTTGAAGACTATTGATTTCTGACTCTTTTTCTTCAATTTCCGTTTGAAGGGAAAGAACCCTGTCCTCCAGTTTTGCTGCTTCTTCTTTGGCATCTGTAGGGATCATGGAAGAGACGAAAGGAATCTTTTCTCCTGCTTCTTTTGCTTTTTCAAAAATGTTGACGCCTGCTACCGTCATTACAAGCAAGGCAATGACTACGGCAAACAGAAGAGGGATGATGCCCGCAAATAGAACCCATTGGAAGCGGCTTGTTGATTTTTCGTTTTTTTCCTTCTCTGCTGTTTTCCCCATGTCCTCACCTAATTTCTTTTATTCATGTATTGCATGACAGCCAGTTCATCGAGAACTTTACTTTCAGATGAATAAAGCATTTCAGTATATTTGTTAAAATCATTCTCTTTGATCTTTTCGTATTTTTTCACTTCAATATTCATTTCTGAAAGCTTTTGTTCATGCCAGTTCATCCTGTTTCTTGCTTGAATGACCAGTCCTTGATAATAGTCTATAGTTTTTTCTATATTTGTAATGAAATTCTGGTTGTGCCTGATATCCTGCACAGATAAACCGTGGGACAGTTTCTCGGATTGAAAGATTTCAAGATCTTCTTTCTTCCTTAATAAGTCGTAGAGTTTCTGTGCGATTTTTTCGAATTTTTCAATTGAGTCCTGGTATGAAACCCTGACTTCTTCTTTTTCTCTTTCTTTGAGTGTCAGAATCTTATCAAACTTAAAAGTATAAGTCATCCTGTTCACTCTCCTTTTTCTGCCAGATTGATGATATCCGTGACACTTTCATCCATTGTTACCTTTTCACCTGTCCCTTGTTTCAAAAAGGAAATAATTTTTGGCTGGTATACAATTGCCTGGTCGATTTCCTGTGAAGTTCCTTTTTTGTATGCACCAATATTGATCAGGTCTTCCGAATTACTGTATGTACTCATCAAGTCCCTGATTTTTTCCGCTGCCTTAAGGTGTTGGGGGGTGGCCAAGTGGTTCATGAGCCTGCTGACACTTTTGAGGATATTAATAGCTGGGAATTGACCTTTATTGGCTATGTTCCTGTCCAGGACGATATGGCCATCCAAAATCCCTCTGGTCGTATCGGCTATTGGTTCATTCATATCGTCACCGTCAACAAGTACAGTATAGAAAGCAGTGATACTGCCATATTGATTGGTCCCGGTCCTTTCAAGCAACTTGGGCAAAATGGCAAATACTGACGGGGTATACCCTTTGGTAGCCGGAGGTTCTCCCACTGCCAATCCGATTTCCCTCTGCGCCATTGCAACACGGGTAACAGAATCCATCATCAGCATGACATTCAAACCTTTATCACGAAAGTATTCGGCAATCGCTGTTGCAGTGAACGCTCCTTTGATTCTCATCAGCGCAGGCTGGTCAGAAGTAGCTGCTACCACAATTGACCTTTTCAATCCTTCTTCACCTAAATCTCTCTCAATGAATTCACGCACTTCACGTCCGCGTTCACCAATCAGGGCAATTACATTTAGATCTGCTGTTGTATTCCGGGCAATCATGCCAAGGAGTGTACTTTTTCCCACACCGCTCCCGGCAAATATCCCAACCCGCTGCCCTTTGCCGACTGTAAGCATGCTGTCGATCGCCCTTACACCGACCTCTATCTTTTCATTTATGGGTGGCCTTGTCAGAGGGTTGGGGGGCTCCTGTTCCGTAAGAGCAGGTGTCAAGCCTTTCGGAAGGCTTTCACCATCCAGCGGATTTCCAAGGGAGTCTACAACCTTTCCGATCAAAGAAGGTCCAACCTTGATTGTAAGCGGGGTTGCCGTCCCTTCGACAAGACTTCCCGGTGAAATTTCATTAATATTGGAATAAGGCATCAATATAACAGTTTCTTCTTTGAAACCCACGACTTCCGCCCTGATCTTTTTCCGGCTTTCAGAAATATGGATGAAGCACATTTCCCCTATCGAACTTTTAGGGCCTTGTGATTCAATCATCAGGCCGACCACTCTTTTCACTTTCCCAAACTTCTTAAAGGTCTGTAAGGAAGGAATGTATTCTAAAAGGTCATTGGCTTTCATTCTTCTCCACCTTCTAAAATTTCGATCAGTTTATTTTTGATTTCCTTTAATTGAACATCTACACTGACAATTACTCTGCCTTCACCTGTTTCAATAAAGCATTCTTCCCTGCCAAGTTCATCGTCAGGAAAAATCAACAGCTGTCGCAATACCGGAAACATGGCTTCCAGCTCCTCCTGATTTTCGCATAACATCGTGTAGTGGGAAGGGTGGACATGTACTTGGACCTCCGGGTATTCTTTGACTTCTTTGATTGCCCTTTTGATGAGGCCAAGAAACACATTAGGATCTCCATCCAGGTTCGTTCCCAAAATCTTTTCTGCTGTTTTCATGCCCAGCTCCAATATGACACTTTCCGCCTTCTCTATCTGTTTATAATAGTTTTCTTTAGCGAAACTAACTGCTTGGACCGCTTGACTGATTTGTTCTCTATACTCCTCCAGACCATTGGCTCTTCCTTCCTCCAGTCCGTGCTGATAGGCCTGTTGATAAGCTTCCTGCTGCAGCATTTCTTTTTCTTGTTCCCATTTTAATCTTTGGGAAGATACTTCATCTTCTATCCTTTCAGCTTTGATCCTGGCGGATTCCATCAGCTTCTCTGCTTCAGCATGGGCATCCCGCAAAATCTCCTGCCGTTCTGATTGCATGAGGGTCCGGCTTTCCTGGAGTTCCTTTCCCCCGGATGCTCCTGATGATTGGAGGACATTCCTCACGGCAATGATTTTCGATTGCCGGTTTTGCCGGCTCGAGGCTTGCAAATTCTTTATCACTTTAGACAATGATATCGTCTCCTCCACCACGGGCAATGATGATCTCCCCTGCATCTTCCAGCCTTCTTATCACGCTGACAATCCTTGACTGTGCTTCTTCAACATCCCTAAGCCTGACCGGCCCCATGAATTCCATCTCTTCCTTGAAGGTTTCAACCATTCTTGCAGACATATTACGGAAGACAATATCTTTGACTTCCTCGCTTGATACCTTAAGAGACAAAAGCAAATCTTCATTTTCACTATCACGGATCACTCGTTGGATCGAACGGTTATCCAATGTGACGATATCTTCGAACACGAACATCCTCTTCTTGATTTCTTCTGCAAGTTCAGGATCCTGGATTTCCAGTGCATCGAGAATTGTCTTTTCCGTGGACCTGTCCACACCATTCAATACTTCCACAACCGCTTCAACCCCGCCTGTTTGCGAGTAATCCTGTGTCACTGTAGTTGATAGTTTCCTTTCCAGGATTGCCTCTACCTCACTAATTACTTCCGGGGATGTTCCATCCATCAATGCTATCCGCCTTGCAATATCCGCCTGGACCTCCTGTGACAATTCTGAAAGAATCTGACCTGCCTGCTGAGGGTTCAGATATGAAAGAATCAGTGCAATTGTCTGGGGATGTTCACTTTGGATAAAGTTGAGTATTTGAGAAGCATCCGCTCTCCTTGCGAAGTCAAAAGGCTTGACTTGCAGCGATGATGTCAGTCTGTTAATAATAGCGGAAGCCTGCTCATTGCCAAGCGCTTTCTCCAGAACTGTTTTGGCATAGCCAATCCCACCCTGCGAAATATAGTCCTGGGCTAGGGCTATATTATGGAACTCCTCAAGTATTTCTTCTTTAGCTGCTGATTCGACTTTCTTGACTCCGGAAATTTCGAGGGTCAATTTTTCAATTTCTTCTTCTGACAGGTGCTTATACACGGATGCAGAAACATCGGGGCCAAGCGAGATTAGGAGGACGGCTGCTTTCTGTTTACCTGTCAATTCTTTTTCACGCTGTATTGCCATAATAGTTCCTCCTATTCATCAGCCAGCCAGGATCGCAGTAATTTTGCGAACTCTTCCGGCTTTTCCCTGGCCATTTTCTCCAACTGCTTTCTTCTGGCTGATCCTTCAGTCTCTTTTTCATTTCCAATATCAGGTATAGTGATAGGCTGGCTCTCTTCTACAAAAACAGCCTCTTCTTCTACTGCTTTTTTATTTCTCCTAATCATCAAAACAACCAGCAAGATTATAACTGCCAGCAAGATTCCGCCTACAACATATGTCCACCACGGAAGTGTTGATGCAGGAGTCTGTTCGAATTCCATCTTGCCATTGAACGGCTGTACAGAAACGACAATTTTGTCTTCAATGGCTTCAGGTGTCAGTTCCGTTCCGGATTCTTTATCAATTGAAGTCCTAATGATTGTGGATAAAATCTGGGATATATCTTCCTGCCTGTCTTGAGGGAATGAATTTGGATCTTCGGGATCTGGCGGTTCCACCATCACTTGAATTCCGATGTCCCTTATCTTGTAAGGACTTTCGACTATCTCTCTCCGGATTCTATTAACCTCGTTGTTTATCGTCTCTTCAATTCTTTCATAGTCGCCATTGGAATTTTCGCCCTCAACATACGTACCGAGTCCGTCTCCACTATCTTCTGCAGCAGGGACACCTCCCGCTGCTTGTCCATTACCGGTGAATGTTTCAGTGATTCTCTGGACACTCACAGCGATTCCTTCCATATTTTCTTCATCTACAGGTGTTACCTCGTTTACTTCCCTGTTTTCTTGGGTAAAGTCTATATCGGTGGTAACAGAAACAACGACTTTATTGAAGCCGATCAATGTCCCCAGCATGCTCTGAACCTGTTTCTGGATATCCTTTTCCACCCTGTCCTTAACATCCATTTGCTGGACTACGCTTCCTCCAAAGGAAGAATTTTCATTTTCCAGCTCAAAGTACTCAAATAATTGATTCATAATGACGATATTATCAGTAGGAAGGTCAGGAACACTTTTTGATACCAGGTGGTATAAGGATTTGATCTGCTTCTGGTCAAAATTGAAACCAGGTTTGGTATTCAGGACAATTGAAGCAGAGGCCATCTCTGTGTCATCGCTGACGAATACACCTTTTTCAGGGAGTGTAATCATCACGTTGGCATCCTGTACACCTTCAATTCCTTTCATAAGGTTGGCAAGCTCAGTCTGCATGGCATCCAGCTTCATGACGTTAAACTCATTGTCAGTCATACCAAATCCGGCGTTCTGACTGAAGAACGAATAGTCGATGCTTCCGGAATTCGGTATTCCTTCTGCCGCGAGTTCAACTTTCAATGTATCCACCATTTCGCTCGGCACCATGATTGTCGAACCGCCATCTGTGATTTCCGAAACAATGCCTCTTCCGTCCAGGTTTTCTTTTATCGTTCCTGTCTCCGAGGGGGCCAAATTACTGTATAGCGGCACAAGATCAGTCCTCGTTGAGAGGAAACCTGTAATGGCGACCGCCAAAATGACGGCCAGCAAAACACCGCCATACACAGCCTTTTGTTTCTTTGTCCGTGATGACCAGAATGTATTTAATTGTTCTTTATATTTATTTAAAGTTTCATTCATCATAATCCCCCGGTTACTCTGTCTGATTTACGCGGCATTCATAACCGTACAAGTTACATCGGCATCCTCATGATCTCTTGGTATGCCTCCACTACTTTGTTGCGGACCTCCATCGTAGTCTGCAGTGTAATGCTGGCTTTTTGCGAAGCGACCATAATTTGATGCAGGTCGACATTCTCCCCTCTTACCAGCTTTTCGGTAAGCATATCTGATTCTTTCTGGCTCGCGTTCACTTCTTCAATTGATGTTTTCAGGAAGTCAGCGAAATTCTGTTGATTCTGTACAGGTTTAATGTTGTTTTTCTCAAACGACGGACCTAATCTGTTATCCGTTGCAGAATATATATTATGTATCGCCATAAGTATCCTCCTTACTTTCCAATTTCCAGTGATTTCATCATAATGGATTTGTTAGCATTAAAGACCGTGACATTTGCTTCATACGAACGGGTAGCGGATATTAAGTCAATCATCTCACGAAGCGGGTCGACATTTGGAAGGCGGACATATCCTTCCTGATTGGCATCCGGATGCTCAGGATCGTATACAAGGTTGAAAGGAGTATCTTCATCTTCCTTTATTTCTGAAACACGGACACCGCTTCCGACAGTCTCTGAATCTTTTGAGCCCATGGCTTTATTTAAAAACGAAGAAAACTGGTTTCCTTTCGGCTGGAAAACAACTGATTTCCTTTGATAAGGCTGCCATTCCCCATCAACCATCTTCCCCCTTGTCGTATCTGCATTTGCCATATTGGATGAGATGACATCCATTCTAAGCCTTTGTGCTGAAAGCGCGGAAGCTGATGCATTCATACTATGAAAGATCGACATTCTTACTTACCTCCCCTTATTACAGTTTTCAAAGAATTGAATTTGCCATTCATCCTGTCGGAAAGGGCATTGAAATATATTTGATTGGAAGCCATTTCTGACATTTCCTTATCTATGTCAACTCCATTGCCGTTATGGTTGTATTGAAATGGGTTATTCCTGATATTAAGAGTGCCCTTCCCACTTCCGGAGAATTCAAAATGGCGGGGATTGGTTCTATTTGCTTCCATAGTTGATATGGAAGCATTCAACTGTTCCTTGAAACTCACTGTCTTTGCTTTGTAGTTGGGAGTGTCGACATTGGCAATGTTTTGGGATATGGCTTTTTGTTTAGCAGAAGAATAATTCAAACCATTCTCGAGTGATTGAATGGTGCTGGAAAACAAGCTCATTTTTTACACCTCTAACCAGAATTTTGTCAAAGATTAATGAAATTTGACATTTTTTACGGAATCACAGTCTCTATTGTAATATTAAGAAAAATAGGTGTCTATGATTAATTTGATAATTATATTCCTACTTATTATTCATTTTTTTGAAGGACTTTTTCCATATTTTCTAAGAAAATACTCCATTTGAATCTTATTTGATGGATGTCAGCTTTTTAAAAAGGACTATCCGCCTCATTTATTTCCACTATTTCCTAAAGATCTCGCCACTAAAAACATTTTCTTTATTACAGGCACATTACAAAACTATAACCGGTATATGATGAGAAGTCTTTAAGGAATATTATCCAATTAAATGGGATAATAACCCATAAAAAATCCCTAAAAATATAGCGACCCCCAATGAGATCGCTCCGCATAAATGCATTGTCTCCATTAGGTAACCCGGCTGCCAATAAACAATCTTGAAATTGCCTTTAGGCCCGTGGCTTTGCGTCCTCTCTTTTCAGATGAGTTTGCCATTTTCTGTGAAATGTTGTAGAAATTTGTCGGAAATAGTGTGTAATCTTATTGTACTATTTGCGTCGGCAATTTCAACCCTTTCCTTAAGAATAGTATTAGGACTTTGTACCTCTTTTCGAGTTTTTTTTCATAAATTCTCCTTATTTTTTCAAGAAATAAAAAAAGCCGCCAATCCTTTTGGACTAGCGGCTTTCTCATTAATTCGTCTTCAATTTATCCAATTCAACGAGGAATTTATCATTCAAGACCTTGATATATGTTCCTTTCATACCAAGTGAACGGGACTCGATGACACCGGCACTCTCAAGCTTACGGAGTGCATTGACGATGACTGAGCGTGTAATTCCGACTCTGTCAGCAATCTTGGAGGCAACTAGCAATCCTTCGTTTCCATCAAGTTCTTCAAAAATATGCTCGATCGCTTCAAGTTCACTATAAGAAAGGGAACTGATAGCCATTTGCACAACTGCCTTGCTGCGGGCTTCCACTTCAATCTCTTCTGATTTTTCCCTGAGGATTTCCATACCGACTACAGTGGCGCCATATTCCCCAAGGATCAGGTCATCGTCATCAAAGCTGTCTTCCAATCGGGCAAGGATCAAAGTACCGAGGCGCTCTCCTCCGCCAATGATCGGTACAATGGTTGTAAGGCCATTTTGGAACAATTCCCTGTTCTCAACAGGAAAGGCTGTATATTGGCTGTCAATATCCAGGTTGGAAGAAGTCTCCTGGATGTTAAACAGGCTGTTTGTATATTCTTCAGGGAATTGACGGTCTTCAAGCATCTTCTTCATTCTTTCATTTTCTATCTTCTGATTGACTGCAAAGCCAAGAAGTTTTCCCCGGCGGCTGACAACGAAAACATTGGCAATGATGACTGAACTTAGTGTTTCAGCCATCTCCTTAAAGTTTACCGGTTTTCCCGCTGCCTTTTGCAGCATTGCATTGATGGTTCTTGTTTTACTTAGTAAATTCATTTCTTTTCCTCCTAGTGCAACTGAATAGTTTCTATATTTATATAATAAGATCCGCGATTGAGTGGTATAGTCCGCAATCAGGATAGTTTAACTTATTCAAACTTTTAAGTCTGCCATTACTTTTTACCCTTTGAGGCTGAACGGCAAACTTACAGGATGAACTGGCTCAGGTCCTTATCCTGAGAAATTGCTCCAAGTTTGTCTTCTACGTAGGAAGGTGTGATAGTGATCTTTTCCATGGTGATTTCAGGTGCCTCAAATGAGAGGTCTTCAAGCAGCTTTTCCATGATTGTATGAAGACGCCTTGCCCCGATATTATCCGTGTTCTGATTCACCGAAAAGGCTATTTCAGCCATCTTACGAATAGCATCGTCAGAAAATTCAATTTGTATACCTTCTGTTTCCAAAAGTGCTATATATTGTTTTACAATAGCATTATCCGGCTCAACAAGGATCCTGACAAAATCCTCAACGGAAAGCTTCTTCAGCTCGACCCTTATCGGAAAACGGCCCTGAAGCTCGGGAATCAAGTCTGAAGGTTTTGCAGTATGAAATGCTCCGGCAGCAATGAACAGCATATAGTCTGTCTTCACAGAGCCATGTTTTGTCACCACTGTGGACCCCTCCACGATTGGAAGGATATCGCGCTGGACTCCCTCCCTTGATACTTCACCTGAGGACTGGCTGGAGCTTTTGCTGGCGATTTTATCAATCTCGTCGATGAATATGATGCCTGTCTGCTCTGCGCGTACAATCGCTTCCTGTGTCACATCGTCCATATCTATCAATTTCTGCGCTTCTTCATTGATTATTACAGGTCGTGCTTCTTTCACTTTCAGCTTCCTCTTTTTCTTCTTTTTAGGCATCAGTCCGCCAAGGGCATCCTGCATATTCATACCCATCTGTTCCATCCCGGAGCCTTGAAGCATATCGAACATAGAAGCCTGCTGTTCTTCAAGTTCCACGGTGATGACTTCTTCCTCAAGTTCGCCTTTTGCCAGCTTATCTGCTATGGTCCGGCGTTTATCATTGATTGATGTCTCTTCTTTTTGCTCTTCATCATCCGGCTGCTGGTCCCCTTGATTTCCGCCAAAAATCATTTCAAATGGATTTTTATAATTACTGTTCTTCTTTTTGGCTGGGACGAGCAGTTCTACAAGTCGGCGGTTCGCATTCTCTTCTGCCGCTTCTTTCACATCTGACATCTTTTCTTCTTTAACAAGTCTGACAGAAGTTTCAACCAGATCCCTCACCATCGATTCTACATCCCTTCCGACGTAGCCTACTTCTGTGAATTTGGTTGCTTCAACTTTAATGAAAGGTGCTCCAACAAGTTTAGCCATCCGTCTGGCTATTTCTGTCTTCCCAACGCCGGTCGGCCCCATCATGAGAATATTCTTAGGCACCACTTCATCACGAAGATTTTCTGCGAGCATACTCCTTCTGTACCGATTCCTCAGCGCAATAGCAACCGCTCGCTTCGCATCATTCTGTCCGACTATGTACTGATCCAGACGATCGACAATCTGCCTTGGTGTTAACTGATTGGCTTGTTTTTTCAAGAGATACACTCCTTTTTCCGTATGGTTTTCTATACATGGAGAATGAGAAAATCAATTTACAGCTTCTCAACAATGATATTGTGATTGGTATAAACACAAATGTCTGCAGCTATTTCAAGTGCTGCCTTCGCGATCTGTTCAGCACTTAGATGTTCACCGCTATGATGTTTCAAAGCCCTTCCGGCCGCAAGAGCATAATTCCCGCCTGAGCCTATAGCCAGTATTCCATCATCCGGTTCAATGACTTCACCCGTTCCTGAAATCAACAGTAAATCATCAGCATTCATGACAATGAGCATAGCTTCCAGCTTGCGAAGGACTTTATCACTTCTCCACTGTTTTGCCAGTTCCACTGCAGCTCTTTGAAGATTACCATTGAACTCCTGCAGTTTCGCTTCAAACATTTCAAATAAGGTAAATGCATCAGCCACTGAGCCGGCAAAACCTGCAACTACTTTTCCGTTAAACAGCTTCCTTACTTTCTTTGCGGTATGTTTCATTACAACTGCATTGCCAAATGTGACCTGTCCGTCCCCTGACATGGCACACTCACCTCTATGTTTGACTGCAAAAATCGTTGTAGCGTGAAAATTACCCAATTGTATAACCTCCTATTCGATTAAGCACGAGGATGGTGGTTCAAATATGTTCTTCTAAGGTGGTCCTTTGTAACATGCGTATAAATCTGAGTAGACGACAGATTTTCATGTCCAAGAAGTTCCTGGACTGTTCTAAGATCTGCTCCATTGTTCAGTAAATGAGTGGCGAATGTGTGCCTCAGCATATGAGGGTGAATCTTTCCATTTAAAGACGCGTCTTTTATTATGGTGTTCAGTACATGACGCATCCCCCTTGCCGTAAGGGGGCCCCCTTTATAATTAACGAAAACAAATTCATGTTCACCGTTCTTCATTAACTGACCGCGAGATATATTTATGTATTGTTCCAAAGCTTCATGTGCAAAAGTTCCAAACGGCACATACCTTTCCTTGCTGCCTTTCCCCTTTACCAGTACTGTGGATAAAGAGAAATCTATATCTTTTATCCTCAGCCCTGCACATTCACTTACCCTTATCCCTGTAGCATAAAACAATTCAAACATCGCCCTGTTCCTGACTTGGATGGGTTTATGACCTTCACAAGCCTGCAAGAGATTTTCCATTTCTTCCTCATAAAAAAACTCAGGAAGCCTCTTTTCAGACTTTGGGCTGCTTACGAGAGCAAATGGATTCTCAATGATCAATTTCTCCCTGTTCAGAAACCGGAAAAAGCTTCGTATACTGGAAATCTTTCTTGATATCGAGGCACGCGCCAGCCGTTTTTCGTGAAGGCCGGTCAAGAATAACCGTGCATCAAAATATTCGATCTCTGATAACGAATGCAGGTTCTGTTCATTCATAAAGCTGAAAAACTCCCTGATGTCATCTTTATAAAAAGTGACGGTATACTCTGAATAGTTTTTTTCAATTTGCAGATATGTAATGAAGTTATTCAGATATTGGTTTGTATCATCCAACTTATATCACCTCACAAAAGGCTACTAAATAGTAACACAATTTAGTAGCCCGCGCAATGGAGTTTACAAATATTTCACAAAGTTCTGAATTGTTTCCTGCATCTTTCATTTTTCATGAATCATTTCCATATAAAGCTTCATCCATATAGATTTAAAGATACCATATTATCTTACAAAAGGAAAAAGTGAGCCTCTAAGCTCACCGTTTCTTTACTGCTGCGTCTCTTCTTTATAGTCGCAATTGGAACATTGAACCTGTACACCCTTTTTCAATTTCTTCTCAATTAAGAGATGATCGCATTTAGGGCACTTTCTGTCAATCGGTTTATCCCATGAAAGGAATTCACAGTTCGGATATTGATCACAGCCGTAAAAAATCCGTTTTTTCTTGCTTTTTCTCTCAATGATGTTTCCTTCCTTACAATCAGGGCACTTTACCCCGATCTCTTTAACAATAGGTTTTGTGTTTCGGCAGTCAGGAAAGTTGCTGCATGCCATGAATTTCCCGTATCGGCCCATTTTAAATACCATCGGATGACCGCAGTTTTCGCAGTCTTCGCCGGCGGGTTCATCTTTGATTTCCACTTTTTCCATTTCTTCTTCTGCTTTTTCAAGATGCTTTTCAAAGCCTTTATAGAACTGGTCAATAATGGTCACCCATTTTTCCTTGCCATCTTCCACATAGTCCAGGTCACGTTCCATGTTTGCGGTGAACTCGACATCAATGATTTCAGGGAAGAATTCAGAAACAAGTTCTGATACAATTTCGCCAAGCTCTGTCGGGATGAAGCGCTTGTTGTCCAGGCTTACATATCCCCTTCTTTGAATTGTATCCAATGTTGGTGCATATGTTGAAGGCCGTCCTATGCCTAATTCTTCGAGCGTCTTCACTAACCGTGCTTCCGTGTAGCGGGGCGGCGGCTGGGTAAAGTGCTGCTTGGGATCAATGTCCTCATAGCTTACAATGTCACCTTCGGAAAGGGAAGGAAGCATATTTTCCTTCTCTTCCTTCTGATCATCGGATCCTTCAACATAAACTTTCATAAAGCCTGGGAATTTGACCTTTGAACCATTGGCACGGAAATAAACTTCTCCATTAACAACATCTACACTCATTGTATCCATTACAGCAGAAGACATTTGACTTGCAACAAAACGTTCCCATATCAGTTTATATAACCTGAGTTGATCTCTTGATAGATATTCCTTCATCGTCGCCGGATCTCTCAATGTTGAAGTAGGACGGACCGCTTCATGGGCATCCTGCGATTTTTGACCCTTTTTCTCTTTTCTTTCCTCGCTCTTGGTGTATTCACTGCCATACTTTTCAATGATGTAATCGGATGCTTCCTTTTGTGCAATGTCTGAAATACGGGTGGAGTCTGTTCTCATATATGTGATCAGACCGACAGTGCCTTCTTTTCCAATCTCGATTCCTTCATATAATTGCTGGGCTAGCATCATCGTTTTCTTAGCCCTGAAATTCAGCTTCCTTGCTGCTTCCTGTTGCAGGGATGAAGTAGTAAATGGTGCCGCAGGATTCCGTTTTCTTTCTTTTTTGGTCACCTTTTTTATTTCAAAGGAGTCACCTTTTATTTTCTTCAGGATATCATTTACTTCCTGTTCGGTTTTCAAATCGAGCTTATTCCCATCAAGTCCATAAAACGCACCTTGGAAAGAGCTTTTTCCTTTTTGGAATTGTGCTTGGATGGTCCAGTATTCTTCCGGGGTGAATTCCTTGATTTCTTTTTCCCGGTCAATGATCAGCCTTACTGCTACTGACTGCACCCTTCCGGCACTGAGTCCTTTTTTTACTTTTTTCCATAGGAGAGGGCTGATGTTGTATCCTACAAGCCTGTCCAGGATCCTTCTTGCCTGCTGGGCATCCACCAGGTCCATATTGATAGGCCGGGGATGCTTAAAGGATTCCTTTATGGCATCCTTCGTGATTTCATTAAATACTACCCTGCAGTCTGAATGGACATCCATATCCAGACTGTGCGCAAGGTGCCAGGCGATTGCTTCCCCTTCTCTATCGGGGTCGGCAGCCAGGTATATTCTTTTCGCTTTTTTTGCGGCTGTTTTTAGTTCTTTCAAGACCGGCCCTTTGCCCCGGATCGTAATATATTTCGGATTGAAATTATCCTCCACATCTACACCCATCTGGCTTTTTGGCAAATCACGCACATGTCCCATAGAGGCGCGGACCTTGTATTTTTTTCCTAAATATCGTTCGATTGTCTTGGCCTTTGCAGGCGATTCCACAATCACTAAGTAATCTGACATTAAATTGCCTCCTTAAAGAGGGAAATCGTTATATTTTTAGTTTCGGTTATATATAAGTCAATGATAGAGCCAAGGAAACGTTTCCATAAGCTCAGACAAAAGAAGAAGCTGCTTGTAATATATCTGTTGCAAAATGTATAACAGATTGAGAAGAATTGCAACCTTTTTATACATTTTATACATATTAACCTGTATTTTTCAAAAAATCCGGTGTATAGATAGTCTATACTTTCCTTTTATTTACATTTTATACTCATGATGAACGATCTTTAAGCTAGTAAATAAAAAGCGTACTACAATATTATCTTTGTGGGCAAAAATTATACTGAAATTCGGAAATAATATCTTTTGGCGAAGCAACCAGTTTAGCTCCCTGCTGGATCAAATGGTTGCTTCCCTCGGATAATGGGGAGTCAAGCCTACCGGGAAGCGCAAAAACATCCCTTCCCTCATTCATGCTTGTTTCCGCAGTGATAAGCGAACCGCTTTTCCTGCTTGCCTCGGTGACAAGGACAGCTTGGGTCAAACCACTGATTATACGGTTCCGCATAGGGAAATGCCAGCGTTGGGGCTTAGCATCCGGTACATATTCCGAAACAATCAGGTGCTTACTCATCATGTATTCTGCCAATTTTCTATTGGAAGCTGGATAAATGTTTTTCAATCCGCCGCCGATGACACCAATTGTATCTCCATGCATCGCAATTGTCATCCTGTGGGCAAGCCCATCGGCTCCTGCTGCTAAACCGCTGACCGTAACAAAACCTTCATCAATCAGTCCAGGAAGGATGAGTCTCAAAGCAGTTTCAGTATATTCGTCGGCTTTCCTGGAACCTACGATTGCAATTTTCCTATTACTTTCCAGCAGTTCTTTTCTGCCCGCATAGAAGAGCACCCAGGGAGGATCATAAATGTTCTTCAATATATGAGGGTAGCCTTCATCCAATACAGTAATAAAGCCAATCTTATCTTCCTCATACTGTCTTATTTTGTCTGAATGATTGAATGAATGGAATTGGTGATAAAAAGCGTGGCATTTATCTGAAGGGATAGGGAGCATATTCCTTAGTTCTGCTGGGGTAAGGTGGGGAATTTCCTGGGGAGAAGATGTATTTTTCATTAACAGGTTTATTGACTTCCAGCCGATGCTGTCGCAGTGCTGGAGTGTAAAAAGAATGTTTCTGTCTGAGTACATTATTACCTCCTGAAATATTTATTTTGATAGGGGAAAATTCATCCTTCGGTTGGAAAAAGGACTGAATGTGAATGAAGTTAATCATTCAATCCAGTCCAGTCCAGTTTCTTCTATATTAATGAGTTTTACATTTGTCGTAGATACCCTGGTCTTTCAGTACCTTGATTAACGTTTCACCCATATCGGAAGGTGTAGGAGCCACTTCGATGCCGCATTCGTTCATTACACGGATCTTTTCATCGGCAGTTCCTTTGCCTCCGGAGATGATGGCGCCAGCGTGGCCCATACGTTTACCTGGAGGTGCAGTGCGTCCTCCGATGAAGCCTACAACCGGTTTCGTCATATTTGCCTTAACCCATTCTGCAGCTTCTTCTTCAGCTGTTCCACCGATTTCTCCGATCATGATGACAGCATAAGTATCCTCATCTTCATTGAATGCTTTCAATACGTCGATGAAGTCCGTACCATTGACAGGGTCACCGCCGATGCCTACTGCTGTAGACTGGCCGATCCCTTCCTGAGAAAGCTGATGAACAGCTTCATATGTCAATGTGCCGGAACGGGATACAACACCTACGTGTCCTTTAGTATGGATATATCCAGGCATGATTCCGATCTTGCACTCATCAGGAGTGATGACGCCTGGGCAGTTAGGGCCTACAAGGCGGGTCTTCTTGCCTTCCATGTAGCGCTTCACCTTCACCATATCAAGAACCGGGATATGCTCTGTAATACAGATTGCCAGATCCAATTCAGCATCTACTGCCTCAAGTATAGCATCTGCCGCGAATGGAGCCGGAACGTAGATAACTGATGCGTTTGCGCCAGTTTCCTTCTTAGCTTCTCCCACTGTATTGAATACAGGAACGCCTTCAACTTCAGTTCCGCCTTTTCCTGGTGTTACACCAGCAACGATCTGCGTACCGTATTCAAGCATTTGCTTTGTATGGAAAAGAGCAGTCGAACCAGTAATACCTTGAACAATAACTTTTGTATCTTTATTAATAAATACGCTCATTAGTCCTCCGCCTTTCTTATCCTACTTGCTCAACAATTTTTTGTGCGCCGTCCGCCATTGACTCAGCGGAAATGATATTCAAGCCTGACTCATTCAGGATTTTCTTCCCTAGATCAACATTCGTTCCTTCAAGTCGTACCACCAATGGAACTTTAAGCTCCACTTGCTTGGCGGCTTCTACAACGCCTTCTGCAATGATGTCGCACTTCATGATTCCTCCGAAAATGTTTACGAAAATTCCCTTTACATTTTCATCGGAAAGGATGATTTTGAATGCTTCAGTAACTTTTTCGGCTGTTGCACCGCCCCCAACATCAAGGAAGTTTGCCGGATCGCCGCCATAATGCTTGACGATATCCATTGTAGCCATTGCAAGTCCTGCTCCATTTACCATGCAACCGATATTTCCTTCCAAGGAAATGTAGCTCAGGTCATATTTAGAAGCTTCGATTTCTTTTGCATCTTCTTCTTCAAGATCGCGAAGTTCAAGAACATCCTTCTGGCGGTATAGTGCATTGGAGTCAAAGTTGAACTTTGCATCCAAGGCCATTACATTTCCATCGCCAGTCACAACAAGAGGATTGATTTCCACGATGGAAGCGTCCTTTTGGATATACACGTTATAAAGGCCAAGCATGAACTTAGCTGCTTTATTTACAAGTTCTTTAGGGATATTGATGTTGAATGCAATACGGCGTGCCTGGAATCCAGTCAAGCCGACTACAGGATCAATATACTCCTTGAAGATCTTTTCAGGAGTCTCTGCCGCCACTTCCTCGATTTCTGTACCGCCTTCTTCAGAAGCCATCAAAACAACCTGGGAAGTCGCACGGTCAAGGACAAGCCCTACATAATACTCTTTCTTGATGTCACAGCCTTCTTCGATAAGTAAGCGCTTAACTTCTTTACCTTCCGGGCCTGTTTGGTGAGTCACCAGCGTTTTTCCAAGCAGTTCTTCTGCATATGTACGTACTTCGTCAAGACTCTTTGCAATTTTGACTCCACCGGCTTTTCCGCGGCCGCCTGCATGGATCTGCGCTTTAACTACATAAACACTTGAATCCAGCGTTTTCGCCGCTTCTACTGCTTCGTCCGGAGTAAAAGCCACTTTACCATTAGGTACGGGTACCCCATTATTTCTGAGGATTTCTTTACCTTGATATTCATGGATATTCATTTTCCATCCTCCTATCAAACTCTTTCAAAAATAGACTGCGCTTTCATTGTATAAAATGAAAGATTATATGTCTACCAATATGCAAAAAATATTATATTAATTTAAAAATTCAGAAATGATACTGAGTCAAAAACTACTGAATTTCAGTGTTCCTATTTAAAAATGTTATCTTGGAAAAATAAAATAGGCAGCGAAAAAACGAGCGGAAGCTGAAGAACCGCCAGTGTTCTTCAGCTTTTTTGTGCTTCTTTATCCAGTCTGTACAGGAAGGCGAATACCTCGGCTACCGCCTGATACAGCTCTTCGGGTATTGATTCATTGATATCAAGATTTCCAAGCAGTTCAACGAGATTGCGGTCTTCCTGGATGGGGATATCGTTCTCTCTCGCCTTCTCGAGGATATTATCTGCAATCAAGCCCTTTCCTTTGGCAATCATTTTCGGCGCCTGCTGCTTTTCTGCTTCATACTGGAGGGCAATTGCCTGCTTCCTCTTCGTTTCCTTTTCATTCCTCATATTTTCAAATCAACTCCGGAATACGTAACTTCCCCGGCCATCGCCTGGTACATTTTCTTTGAAGATCCAGTTTCTTCAGGACTTTTAAAATTAATGGCCGACACTTTGTAATGCATTCTTTCAAGTCCTTCCCTCAATACAGGAGAAAATGGGCCTGCCAGCTCTTTCAAGCTGGGTGTATCATTGTAAATATTCAAGGTTATGATCCTGTTCTGGACGCCCATATCGACTATTACTTCTTTGATATTTTCCAATTCCAGATAAAACAGCACCCGGCAAAATTCCGGATCGATTTGGCCATTCTCCATCCTTCTGCCTGACCACTGCATCCTGACATCCGTCTTTTGATTCAGCCATGTTAACGGAAATTGATAGATAACATTCTGAAGCGGACCGTTTTCACCTGAGAGGATCGCTGGGCCATTCAGCTTAAAGAGCAGGTTTTCAGCAGCTTCCCTCGCCTCTCCCTGCGGTACTTCCTTCAATAGGGAAACCAATGCAGGTTTCAACGAATCATACAGGGAACGATCTTGGGGATGCCCGGCAGCAAGCTTTGCCTCATGATTGATTCCAAGCCTTGAAGCCAGGTCTTTGATGATATCAGGAAGGGCCTCTTTATGCAGTTGTGGCGCATTGCCTTCGTCATTCACCGTTAATTGCTGAAGAAGCTTCATAGCAGGCTGCTCAGGGTCTGAATTCTGCTGAAGCTGCTGCAATTTCTGCGAAAATCCTGAGATCAATTCTTTTTCCCTGCGTGTGTGTAATCCAAAAAGAAGATTGAACCTTTCCCTTTCACTTAATGGCGGCATTAATCCTTTCTGAGAAAGGATGCTGTCCCCCTCAGAAAATAGCGCTGCGGCTGTTTTCAATAGTTCCTGATTCGCCATTTTTCCAGACTCCATACTTTTTAAAACTGTATGGATTTCTTTGATATAAGTCAGGAATCTTTCATCAGGTGCAGGATTCCCACCCACCAGCTCCAGCAAGCTTATCAGTTTATCTTTTATTTGGGAAAGGGGAGGGCTGCTGTTCAAAAACCCAGCAGCAGGCTGAGTGTTTATCAATTCCTTAACCGGCAAGGGTTTTCCTTCCGCCAAGACGCTCTCTTCCGGAATAAGTCCCAGTGATTGCAGGAGCTTAAAAGCGGAGGACTTCTGTGCGTTTCCCGGATCACTACTACTCAGCATTTCTGAAGACCGATGGGCAGCTTTTTGAAGGAGATTGGCAGTTTCACTTTCATTCATATTGCTTATGATTCCAAGAACTTTTTCAGCGGCCGGTGACTTAGGTCCATTTGTTAGAAGTACAGTCTCCACATCACTAAGCATCTTCGACATGGGTTCCATGCTTTTTCCATGAAGATAAGAAAAATACAACGGTTTGGAAACTGGAAGCCCGCCTTCCTTTATTTTCATGAGGGCTTCTATTCCCGCCTGCTTGTCCTGGGTGCTTGCGAGCAAATCACTTATCAAAGTAAGTTCTGTTCTGTTGAAAGACAACGAGCTTTTCATCAGAAGAGATAATACTTCCTTCATATTTCCTGCCCTTGGAAGCTGTAATTCGCTTAGTATTTTATCCACCAGAGGAGAATCAGCTTCTGATGCCGACCCAGAAATCACCCTAAGTGTAAGCAGCCCATCATTCCCTGCTTCAGCCTTGAGCAAATAATTCTTTCCTGCTGTTAAGGGAGCTTCGAGTTCAGCAATTATTTTCCGGCCGTTATAATTGATTTCAGCCATTCCTTCAGGAAGCAGTTTATTAACTCTTGCAAAAATCATTTGCCCATCCACCAGTTTAGATGGATGATCCAATTTCAGTGAAGTCATATTGGAACTTTGAATACTCCGTTCAAGCATGTAAACACCTTCTCTATCTCGACATAAGCTCCTTTACGGGAGCAAAGGATTTTCGATGGATGGGAGAAGCGCCAAGCTTCTTCAATCCTTCCAAATGCTCTTTTGTCCCGTATCCCATGTTTTTTTCCAGGCCATACCCGCAGTATTGCCGTGAATATACTTCCATCATCCTGTCTCTTGTCACTTTTGCTACAATGGATGCTGCTGCAATCGAAATGCTCCGCGCATCTCCTTTAATCAGAGACGTTTCCGGGTAGGGTGTCCCCAATTCCATGGCATCAATAAGCAAATGGTCCGGCTTCATTTTTATATCATCCAACGCAGCTGCCATTGCTTTCTTGGAAGCCTGATAGATATTCAGTTCATCGATTTCCTCAGAAGAGACGATGCCTGTTCCCCATGCTATCGCAGCCTCCGTAATATAAGAATAGAATTTCTCCCGCTGCTTCTCTGAAAGTTGTTTGGAATCATTGATTCCAAGCAGGGTGAAACCCGGAGGAAGGACAACCGCTGCCGCAACGACTGGCCCTGCCAGCGGTCCTCTTCCCACCTCATCAATGCCGGCAATATATTCATACCCCTTAAGCCTTAACTCTTTTTCAAAGGTACTCATGCGTTCAAATTCTTTCAACAAAACCTGTTGGTGATCTCTTTCTTTGTACCACCTTGAAACAAGCTTCTGGATTCCTTTTCTTTCATCTTCTAAAAAAGCCTGAAACCGTTCGTCCCCTTCATCTGCAATATCCTTTATCATTTTTTCTGCTTCTGCAACTGTATATTTGTTTGGCATATTGTTCTCCTATTTGCTATGTATGAACTAGTCATTCTTTATATCGTCATTAGTTCTCAAAAATAAACAAGCTGATTCAATAAGGGAAAATCCTCCTATGGAATCAGCTTATGGTCTATTTTTCTTCCATGTATTCACCTGGAATATCGAATGTCAGCTTGCCAAGCCGGTCACTTCTTATATCACGTACGATCAGATCTGACGTTTTGTCATAATCGACCTCTCCGCCTGATACGAGGCATCCACGTTGCGTGCCGATCTTATCAAACACTTCCACGATTTCTTCAGGAAAGACAACGATGCCGTACCGCTCTTCAAGGCGTTTGGGATATTGTTTTTCTAAAAACCTCAAACCATACACTGCGATATCCTGCAAATTCAATATAGTGTCCTTGATTGCACCTGTCAATGCGAGCTTATAACCGACTTCCTCGTCTTCAAACTTCGGCCAAAGGATACCCGGTGTATCAAGCAGCTCCATTTCCTTGCCTACCTTGATCCATTGCTGCGCTTTCGTCACTCCCGGTGTGTTCCCGGTTTTCGCAATGTTCTTCTTGGCCAGCCTGTTGATCAGCGTTGATTTCCCTACATTGGGTATCCCGACGATCATAGCCCGGATCGCTCTTGGTTTCATCCCTTTGGCTCTCATTCTGTCAAACTTTTCACTGAGTATGTCTTTAGACGCTCTCACGATATCGCCAAGCCCTGTACCACCCTGTGCATTGACTGCCAATGCCCTGATGCCCTGCTTGGAAAAATAGTCAATCCATTGATCAGTCAGTGCTTTATCTGCCATATCAGCTTTATTCAAAAGAACGAGCCTTGGTTTCTGCTGAACCACCTCGTCAATCATAGGGTTCCTTGAGGAAATCGGTATGCGCGCATCCACCAGCTCGATAATGATATCCACCAGCTTCAGCTTTTCCGTTACCTGCCTTCTTGCCTTTGCCATATGGCCAGGAAACCATTGAATAGTCATACTATCACCTCCGATAAACAAATCTTCCAATAAGGACTATTTGATGACTTCTATATCTTTGACCGGCCAATAGATCACATTGGTACTGCCGATTACTTCCCCGACTTCCACGACACCTATATGACGGCTGTCCTTGCTGAAACGGCGGTTATCACCCATGACAAACAAAGTGCCTTCAGGAACTTTTTCCTGTCCGATTTTTTCTTCAAGTGTAAAACCCTCTGTCAAAAGGCCGTCATTGATCTGTTCCTTATATTCTTCCAAATAAGGTTCATCATATGCCTTTCCATTGATATAAAGCACATCGTTTTCGTACTCGATGATATCTCCCGGAAGCCCGATCACCCGCTTGATATAGTCCTTCTTCTCAGGAGCGTGAAAAACGATGATATCGAATCTGTCAGGCTCTCCTACACTGTAACTCAGCTTGTTCACGATCATCCTGTCACCATTATGTAAGGTCGGCATCATTGATAAACCATCCACGACTATCGGGGTAAATAAAAAGTATCGGATCAGTGCAGCTAGTCCAATTGCTATCAATAATGCTTTACTCCATTCCCACAGTTCATTCTTCTGCTTGGCCACCAGGTTCCCCTCCTGTGTCTCGATTTCTTCCACATTTAATATTCTACAAAAAATAGACACGGCTTTCATCTGATATACCCAAAAACAGGATATATGAAGCACTTATGAAATCTCCATCCTGATCACAATAACCTAAGGTCTGCAGTTTGTCCGCAAACTGAAAAAGGAGCTTGTATCCAAGCTCCTTTTTCATCTTAAAATTATCGAATTTCTTTGATACGGGCAGCTTTACCGCGCAGGTTGCGCAAGTAGTAAAGTTTCGCACGGCGTACTTTACCGCGGCGGATAACTTCAAGCTTCGCGATTTTTGGTGTGTGTACAGGGAATGTACGCTCAACACCAACACCATAAGAAATTTTACGAACTGTGAACGTTTCGCTGATACCGCCTCCGCGACGGCCGATTACCACACCTTCGAAAACCTGGATACGCTCGCGGGTACCCTCAACGATGTTAACGTGTACGCGAACTGTGTCACCAGGACGGAATGATGGTAAATCAGAACGAAGTTGTTCTTTTGTAATTTCTTCGATTAATTTGTGCATCTATTTCATCTCCTTCCACCAGATGCTCTTACAAAAACGATTTATTGCAGCGGAACATCCTAATCGATGACCCGGACAGATTATATCTGAACAAGTCACAAAGGTTATAATACCATATCACTCATCATGAATCAACTAGTTTCTATCATTTTTCCATTCTTTCAGCCATTTTTGCTGCCGTTCGTTCAACTCTTTGTCCTCAAGCAGATCCGGCCTTCTTTCAAAAGTCCTTCTCAAAGACTCCCTTTCCCGCCATTCTTCAATGAGCTTATGGTTTCCAGATATCAATTCATCCGGAACCTTCATGCCCCTGAAATCTGCAGGTCTTGTATAATGGGGATGTTCCAGGAATCCTGATGAAAAAGAGTCCAGAACAGGTGAATCCTCATTTCCGAGCACTCCAGGCAAAAGCCGGACTACACTGTCTATGATGACCATCGCCCCCAGCTCTCCGCCAGTCAGGACAAAATCCCCTATGGAAATCTCGTCTGTCACGACATGCTCCCGGACCCTTTCGTCATACCCCTCATAATGGCCGCAGACAAAGATTAAGTGATCTTCTTCAGCAAGCTCTTCCGCTTTGGTCTGGCTATAGCGTTCACCTTGCGGGCATAAAAGGATGACACGGGGCTTTTTATTCTGCTCCTCCGCTGTTGACAGGGATTCTACAGCATCAAAGATCGGCTGCGGTTTAAGGACCATCCCGGCCCCTCCGCCATATGGGTAATCATCTACCTGTCCATGTTTGTTATCAGAAAAATCCCGGAAGTTGACGACACTGTATTGTACAGCACCTTTTTCTTGAGCTTTTTTTAAGATGGACTCTCCAAAAACACCGTTGAACATGGAGGGAAACAGGGATAGCACATCGATTTTCATCATGATAAGAGTCCTTCCATAGGCTCAATGACAATCTCCTTTTTATCAACATCGATTTTCTTTACAATCTCATCGATATATGGAATCAATATCTCTTTCCCTTTGGCTCCTTTGATAACCCAAACGTCATTGGCCCCAGGCGTCAGAATCTCTTTTACAGGGCCTATCTCTTCGCCCGCTGACGTCTTGACAACACAGCCTATGATTTCATGAAAATAATATTCTCCTTCTTTCAAATCGCCTAGCTGCGTTTCGTTGACTTTAAGTAACCCATTTTTAAATGGTTCAACTTCACTGATGTCATTATACCCGCTGAATGTCAGCAAATCGAAATTCTTATGTTTACGATGGGATTCCACGACCAATTCCAGGGGATTCACTTCCTTTTCAGTAAACAGGTAAAGCTTACTCCCTGCCTGATATCTTTCGTCCGGAAAATCGGTCCTGGAGATGACCCTGACTTCTCCTCTGACTCCATGGGTGTTTACAATCTTGCCAACGTTAAACCACTTTTCCATCTTTATCACCTCTATCGTATTTCACTAATATAACCATCCTTTATGACAATGGTCCGGGAGAGATTCTTTTCTTCCCAATTATCCCCCACTTCCACTTCGACAATCCCCTGCACCTCTTTATCCTTCAGCTCACTTCCAAGAGGCAGAATATCGAGCTGGTCGATTTGGAAATCTGTGAGTTTGATTTTTTCCATCCTTGACTCTATTTCTTTTTCAAAATGGGCTTTAAGATTCCGCGAGGAGTACTTTTGGGTCTTTTCCATCTTCTTCAGTTCAAACCTCAACTGTTCGCACTCTTTTTGAAGCTGAAACTTTTTGCCTTCATATTTTTCAAGCAAAGCTGTTTTGCTCGCCTCGGTCAACACCTGATTAACTATGACATTCTGGAGTATTTTCATTATTTTAGCCTCCTGTGAATGTTGCTTTTTTGCAATTACTAAACTAGCTGCTTCCTCCTCCGGTTGTGCACCCCCGATAATGAGGAGTCCCGAAAGATACAATAGGGCACGCAAGCTTCCGCTCTAAGCAATAGCAGCGAAGAAGGGAGTGGTTTCCAACCTTGAACAGAGTCTGTGTGATCCGCTTGCAGGAATTCTTCCCCCGGGCCTTATGATTGAACCCGAGGCTATTGCCCGAGGTAATGATTATAGCTATAAATGATGAATATTCATCACAATCCAAAACCAAATCGAGGGAATTATCACCAGGCTATAAAATGGTATGTAAAAAGGGAGGTGTATTCTCCTCCCTTTGGTAACTGTCTTATATGCTGGACATTTGCTCACCTTCCAAGATGAAAGCTTGCCGTCATGTCCGCTCTAGTTGTTTTGTTATTCTGCAATTTCAAGAAAGACTCTCTTTTGTTCATGTGATCCAGCTGCTGCATAAACCACTGTTCGAATCGACTTTGCGACCCGCCCCTGCCTGCCGATCACCTTGCCCATATCTTCAGGATGAAGCAAGAGCTTGTAAGTGATGGAATCATCCTTTTCTTCAACATGTACTTCTACATCTTCAGGACGGTCCACAAGGGGAGCCACAATCGTTAAGATCAAATCTTTCATTTGTTCCACAATTACTTGCTGTTTTTAGCGTTGTGGAATTTTTCCATGATCCCTTGTTTAGAGAAAAGGTTGCGGACTGTGTCAGATGGTTTAGCACCATTTTGCAGCCATTTAAGAGCAAGCTCTTCGTTGATATCAACAACAGCTGGTTGAGCAACCGGGTTGTAAGTTCCAACTGTTTCGATTTGACGTCCATCACGTGGTGAACGGGAATCTGCTACTACGATACGATAGAAAGGAGACTTTTTAGCTCCCATACGTTTTAAACGAATTTTTACTGCCATGTTTAAAGCACCTCCGAATAGTTTTACACAAGTAGATATAATATCAGTGTGTATTTTGTTTGTAAAGTGTTTTTTCTTAACAGTTGAATTTTCTTTTAATCTGCTAAGGTTTTCAGATTACATGAACGGGAATTTAAGGCCTTTTTTCTTGCCTTTGCCCTGCATTCCGCTCATTTGTTTCATCATTTTTTTCATATCTTCAAATTGCTTCAGCAGACGGTTAACTTCCTGGATGTTCCTCCCGCTCCCTCTTGCAATTCGTTTTTTCCTGCTGGCATTGATGGTTTCCGGATGCTGCTTCTCTTCTTTGGTCATGGATTGAATGATCGCCTCGACGTGACTAAGCTGTTTTTCATCCACTTGAAGCTTATCCAGGCCTTTCATTTTGTTTGCTCCGGGCATCATCTTGATCAATTCATCAAGAGGACCCATCTGCTTAACTTGTCCCAGCTGTTCAAGGAAATCTTCAAAAGTAAAGGACATGGTCCTCATTTTCTTCTCAAGCTCCTTGGCTTTATCTTCATCGACATTTGCTTGGGCCTTTTCAATCAAGGAAAGAACATCACCCATACCCAGGATACGGGAAGCCATTCGTTCCGGATGGAAAGGTTCCAGGGCATCAAGCTTTTCACCCATCCCTACGAACTTAATCGGCTTTTCCGTAACGGACCGGATGGAAAGGGCTGCTCCACCCCGGGTATCCCCGTCAAGCTTTGTGAGGACAACGCCGGAGATTCCCAAAGATTCGTTAAAGCTTTGGGCAACATTGACTGCATCCTGCCCGGTCATTGCATCGACAACAAGGAATATTTCATCAGGGTTTGCAAGTTCCTTGATATCTTCCAACTCACCCATCAGCTTTTCATCAATATGAAGGCGTCCGGCTGTATCAATCAGAACATAGTCATGGTGCTCTTCCTTCGCTTTCTCGATTGCCTGTTTTGCAATTTCAACCGGACTTACTTGATCACCTAAAGAAAAAACCGGCATACTCAGTTGTTTTCCGAGAGTTTCCAGCTGCTTTATCGCTGCTGGTCGATAGATATCCGCTGCAACCAAGAGTGGTTTGCGGTTATATTTTTTTCTCAGAAGGTTTGCAAGCTTGCCAGTCGTCGTGGTTTTACCAGCACCCTGAAGGCCAACCATCATGATGACGGTAGGCGGACGCTTGGCAACGGCGATCTGGCTCTGCTCTCCACCCATTAATTCGGTAAGTTCTTCTTTTACGACTTTGATGACCTGTTGTCCCGGTGTCAAGCTCTGCATGACTTCCTGGCCGACAGCCCGCTCACTTACCTTTTTAACGAATGTTTTTACTACTTTGAAGTTGACGTCTGCTTCAAGCAAGGCAAGACGGACTTCACGCATCATTTCTTTCACATCCGCTTCATTGACTTTCCCTTTTCCGCGGATCTTCTGAATTGTGCCTTGCAGTCGGTCGGCTAATCCTTCAAATGCCATAAGTGCCGCCTCCTAATCCAATTTCTCGAGCTTGTCTAACAGCTCTTCTAATCCTGACGTTTTAACGTCATCTGTTTTGAGCAACTGTTTGATTTCACGCAATAGCTTGCTGCGCTCTTGAAACTTCTGAAATAATAAAAGCTTTTCTTCATATTCTTCAAGCATCGCTTCGGTACGCTTGATATTATCATAAACTGCTTGACGGCTTATCTCATATTCCTCTGCGATTTCGCCAAGGGAGAAGTCGTCCAAGTAGTAGAGGGACATATAGCTGCTTTGCTTGGGAGTTAAAAGCGACTGATAGAAATCATACAGATAGTTCATACGTGTCGTCTTTTCCAGCATTTCCTCTCCCCCTTGTGTTAAGTGAAAAACCTTTACATAAGAAGAATACAGGGGATTCGGATGAATGTCAAGTGTCAAAAGTGGAAGAGGCTGTTCAGTGACTTATCGCAAGCAGCAGGACCAAAATCCACCATCCGCCTGCCGCTGGAACAGGACATAAACACAGGTAAAATGTTCCATTCCGCGGGGATTTGAGCCGGCCGACTCTCTGTTTCCAGCTTTTTCTGGTCTCATGTAACTTCCGTAATGGCCATTAATCAAGGTTTCTTTTCTTTTCTGGATTTATGTACGCTTTGTGAGGAACCAGAATAAAGCTTTCTCTTTTTTTGCCTGAGGAATACAAGCATCACCTCATAAAAAGCCAGTATACCGCCGCTGAATTTACGGCTAAGACAGGAAAACAAAAAAAACCGCGATAAGCATAAATGCTTATTGCGGCCAAATCAAACCTATTATTTTTCTTCATCGACGATGTTGGCAAATAGGCCGTATACATACTTTTCAGCGTCAAAGGGCTGAAGGTCATCGATTTTTTCGCCAAGACCGACAAATTTGACCGGAATTTGGAGTTCATTTTTGATTCCAATAACGATTCCGCCTTTTGCTGTGCCATCAAGTTTGGTAAGAACGATACCAGAAACATCTGTCGCCTCTTTGAACGTCTTGGCTTGAAGCAGGGCATTCTGGCCTGTTGTTGCATCCAGGACAAGCAGTACTTCGTGAGGCGCTCCAGGGATTTCACGCTCAATGACTCTTTTTACTTTTTGCAGTTCATTCATCAGGTTAACTTTATTTTGCAGACGGCCGGCTGTATCGCATAGAAGTACATCTGCTTTTTTTGCTTTGGCAGATTGTACGGCATCGTAAACAACCGCAGCGGGGTCGGATCCCTCCGAGTGCTTAATGACAGGGACCCCGGTTCTTTCTCCCCAAACTTCCAGCTGATCAATTGCACCGGCACGGAATGTATCACCGGCAGCCAGCAGAACATTCTTCCCCTGATCCTTGAACATGTGTGCCATCTTACCGATGGTCGTTGTCTTCCCTACTCCGTTGACCCCTACAAACAGAATGACCGTCAAGGAATCATCCTGAATGTTCAATTCACTGGAAGCACCTTCATCTCCTTCATAAATTTCAACCAGTTTTTCGGAAATGACGCTTTGAAGTTCACTGGTTTCCTGGATGTTTCGCAGCTTAGCTTCATGCTTCAATTGGTCCACCAATTCCATGACCGTGTCAAATCCGACATCTGCACCGATGAGGATTTCCTCCAGTTCCTCGAAGAATTCCTCGTCTACCTTCCGATACCTTGCAACGAGATCATTCACTTTGGAAGTAAAATTATTCCTTGTTTTGGAAAGACCATCCTTAAACTTGTTTGTTACTGAATCTGAAGATGTTGAAAATTTATCTTTTAACTTCTTGAAAAAACTCACTTCTGAGCACCTGCCTTATTTAGCTTGAACAAATTCTTTTGTATCTTCCAGCCTTACCGACACCAGCATGGAAACCCCTGACTCCTGCATGGTAACCCCGTACAGGACGTGGGCATCCTCCATGGTGCCTTTCCGGTGGGTTATTACGATGAATTGTGTTTCCCGGCTGAATTTCTTTAAATACTTGCTGAATCTTTGAACATTTGCTTCATCGAGAGCAGCTTCCACTTCATCCAAAATGCAGAATGGCACAGGACGGACTTTCAATATGGAGAACAACAGCGCGATAGCTGTCAAGGCACGTTCGCCTCCGGAAAGCAAGCCAAGGTTCTGCAGTTTCTTCCCAGGCGGCTGGGCAACGATATCGACCCCTGTATTCAAGAGGTCATCTGGTGAAGTCAGTTTCAGTTCTGCTCTGCCTCCGCCGAATAATGCCGTAAATACACCTTCAAATTCAGCTTTGATGGCATGGAAGGTGTAGTCGAATCTCTTGACCATCTCAGTATCCATTTCCCGGATGACTTCATGAAGGGTTTCTTTTGCCTCCTGGAGATCTGTTTGCTGTTCAAGAAGGAACTGATACCTTTCGGATACACGTTCATATTCATCTATCGCTCCAAGATTAACTGTGCCCAGCTCCTCGAGGGCCATCTTAATAAGTTTGACTCTCTTCCTGGCCTCATCGATTTCCAATATCAGAGGATAATCTTCTTTTGCCGCCTCGAATGTAAGCATATATTCTTCCCTGAGGTGTGCGAGACGATTTTCCAGTTCAACATCCAAACGATTGATCTTCACTTCTTCATCTTTAAGAGCTCCCATCAACCCTTTATGCTGCCTTTTTAATTCTTTAAGATGAAGTTCTTCATCTTCCACTTCTGTTTGAAGTTTCATTCTTTCTTCCCTGCGGCTGCTGATCAACCCCGCTGTTTCCTGCTTTTCACGTGCTCTGGCTTCAGCATCTTCCTGAAGTTTTTCTTCACCTGAAAAATCGTTTTCCATTTCGCTGGTCAGCCAGTTAAGATCTTCTTCATGATCGCTTTTTTTCTTCTGAGACTGTTCAAGATCCTCTGTTATGCGCTGCAAGGCACTCTTACTGGCATTCAGCTGTTCATTCCGTGCTGCCAGCCTCGCTTTCAACTCACTGATTTCATCTGAAATTTCTTCTTTTGATGTCCTGTCATTATTCTTTTGATCAGTCAGGTCTTCAATTCTGGATTCCATCGTAACAAGTTCTTGTACAATGGTTTCGAGTTCGGTTCGCAGCTCGCCTATACGTATTTCATTCTTGGATTTCTGGTCTGAAAATTCTCCTTTTTCCATATCATACAAGGAAAGTCTTTCATCCATATTTTTCCTGGATAGCTCCAATTCTCTCTGCTTGGATTTCTGCTCCTGCTCGCTATACCTCAGTTGCTCGCCTTTAAGCCTCATGTCCTCAAGCTTTTTTTCACTATGTGAAATATCTGCTTTATACTGCTTGATCTGGCTTTCGAGCCCTGCTGTTTTTTCTTCCATCTGTTTCAGCTTGGCTGTCAGCTCTTCAAGTTCACTTTTCCTGCTCAGCAAGGAGGACTTCTTTTGTTTGGATGCCCCGCCTGACATCGATCCCCCCGGATTGACCACATCGCCGTCCAGTGTGACAAAACGGTACCTGTACCCGGCAATTTTGGCAAGGGCATTGGCACCCTTGAGGTCGTCAGTGATGATGACATTTCCCAAAAGATTACTGACGATGGATCCATACTTGCTGTCATATTCAAGAAGGTCGGAGGCAACTCCCACAAAAGCTCCCTGGCTGCTCATCAAGGATAACTGCGCAGAAGGTATCGATTTTCCTTTGATGACATTCATCGGCAGGAATGTGGCACGGCCATATTGATTTTTTTTCAAATAGTTAATGGCTTCCCTGCCGTGGGATTCACTCCCGACAACAACATGCTGCATCGACGCACCAAGTGCAGTTTCCATTGCCTTATCGTACTGTTTCGGTACTGAAACCAGTTCTGCCACTGCCCCTTCAATCCCATTCAAGGTGCCGTTTCTTGCTTTGAGCACTTCCTTGACACCTTGAAAGAAGCCTGAATAGTCCTCTTCCATCTCCTCAAGCATTTCTTTGCGGGATTTTGCCTGCTGCAGGAATTGATAGGCTTGATAAAGAGTGCTTTCCAGCTTTTGAGACTTGTTTTTCATGGATTCCAAGTCGTTTTTTTCTTTTCTGAAAGCGACCACCTGCAGATCAATTGCATCTTTCAGTTCCTGCAGGCGGGCTTCAACACCTTTTTGATCTTGCTGGATTTCCTCTCTTTGAGCAAGAAACTTTTGGTTATCCTCATCAAGCCTTCTGGTCCGCCCGGATTGTTGTTCCAGCTGACTTTGCAAATACTGAATTTCATTTTTCGCGGCTGCTTGACGGTTTAGTTTTTCAATATAGTCACCTTTCAATGTTTCAATCATTGTTTCAATATCATCATTGAAATACTCAAAACGTTTATGTTTTTCCGAGAGCAGTTTCTGCAGCTTTTCTGCTTCTTCCTTGATTGAATCATATTCTGCTTCTATTGACTGTTTTTCAATGAAGAGCTTATTGATCCTGCTTTCTGATTCTTCGATGCTTTTTTCAAGCTGTTCTCTATTGTTGGAAGCGTTTTTCTTCCTCTCTTGGAGAACCTGCTTTCTTCCCTGAAGCTTTTCGAGGTCTTCACTTGTGGAAAGAAGAACTTCCTGCAGCCGGGTTATGGACTCATCAAGTGCAGCAGCATTATCCCTCAGTTTTTCCAACCGTGCTTCACGTTTTTGAATCTCTGATGAAAGCTGCAGCTCATCCTTGCCATGCAATTCAAAGGAACGACTCAGGTCCTGCCACTGTTTGTGAAGGTCTTCAATTTCGTAGACAGTCACACCTACCTCCACTTTTTCGAGCTCGTCTTTTTGCTCAAGATAATCCCTTGCCATGGAGGCTTGAATTTTCAGCGGTTCCACCTGGCTCTCAAGTTCGGAGATTATATCATTGACCCGGTTGAGGTTCTCCTGAGTTTCATGGAGTTTGGCTTCGGCTTTCTTTTTTCTCGTCTTATATTTCAGGACTCCTGCAGCATCCTCAAAGATTGTACGCCTTTCCTCAGGTTTGCTGTTTAATATTTCTTCTACTTTTCCCTGGCTTATTATTGAGAATGCTTCTTTACCCAGCCCGGAATCCATGAATAGTTCAATGATGTCCTTCAATCTGCATGGCTGTTTGTTGAGAAGGTACTCACTGTCACCTGACCTGAACACCCTGCGTGTTACACTCACTTCACTGTACTCTATCGGAAGGGCGCCGTCATTGTTATCCAAAGTCAAAGTGACCTCGGCAAAGTTCAGCGGTTTCCTGGAGTCGCTTCCTGCAAAGATGACGTCCTCCATCTTTGCGCCCCGCAGGGATTTTGCTGATTGTTCTCCAAGCACCCAGCGGATGGCATCAATGATATTGCTTTTTCCGCTTCCATTGGGACCGACTACTGCAGTTACCCCGGGAACAAAATCAACAGAAATCCTTTCTGCAAATGATTTGAATCCTATGACATCTAGTTGTTTGAGGAACATAGTCTTCCTCCTTAATTTTCTTCAAGCTTAGTTTTGAGTTTTTCTAATGCCATTTGTGCAGCATGCTGTTCAGCTTCTTTTTTAGAACGGCCTGTACCGATTCCCAGTTCTTCTCCATTGAGGCAGACCCTTGAGACGAATTCACGGTTATGGGCAGGTCCTTTCTCATGAAGGATCCCATATTCAATCACGCCTGCACTGTCCCTTTGGACAAGTTCCTGCAGTTGGCTTTTAAAATCCATCACATGAGAAAAAGCACCGGAATTGATCTTCGGATAAACGTTCTTCTCCAAAATATTAAGAACCTTTTCCAGTCCTTGGTCCAAATAAAGAGCACCGATAAATGCTTCAAATACATCTGCCAGCAGGGCAGGGCGTTCTCTTCCGCCTGTCAACTCTTCCCCTTTACCAAGGAGGACGAGCTGGCCGAATTTCAACTCATTTGCAAAGGTAACCAATGAAGGTTCGCATACAATGGCAGCCCGAAGCTTAGTTAATTCTCCCTCACTCATGGTTGGATATTTTTTATAAAGGAATTGCGACACTGTCAGTTCCAGCACTGCATCACCAAGGAATTCAAGACGTTCATTATCTTCATAAGGTTTTTTCCGATGCTCATTCACATATGATGAATGCGTGAAAGCTTGTCTTAACAATCTTTCATTAGTAAATTGAATATCGTGTTCACGTTGGAACTCCTTAAATCTTTCATCAATGATCTGCATTGATTGTTTATCCCTGTTTCTTACTTGTTTCCGCATTGGGCCTCCACCTTGCTTTTTATGATTACTATAATTTTTTAAATAAAATATTGATTTCCACCGCATTATTATCCAGCGTTCCTAACAGGGGTTTTCCTATCAAAACGGCCGCAGCTTAACACCTTGAATGCGGCTTGCTCCAATAAAGAGATTGATGCCTGCCGGCTGCAGGAACCGGAACGGCTCCATTGTTCCCTCAGGAGACAGCCTGGCTGTCACTCTCTTCAAAACTTTCGGCTGCCGGCTGATCGGTTGATGACTTCAACCTTTAAAGGGCATGTTTTTGCTTACCTACATGTTTACATACTATTTTAGTTTATGACAAAACCCGCGAAATCGCAAAGTTTGTTTACAACGGATCACAGCGCTTGAAAATGTTGATATTTCGAAAAGACCTTATAAAATATGCCTTTATACATCAGTAGAACCACGTTAAAGAACGATCCTGGTGAAATCCAACATAAGCACCTTTTCCGAACGGAGAAGCAATACTAAGAAAGTATTATAAAAATAAGAGGTTGTTCTTGAAGAGGCAGACACCTTGCTGAAGGGGATTCCGGCAGCTGACCGCTGCCGGAATCCCCTGTTCAGGACTCTGTGCCATAACTCTTCAAAAACAGCCTCTTAAAAGGAACAAGCGCTCCGCAATACAGCGGAGCACTAAAAATCGATTAGCCTTTGTTATTTATGTAGTTCACAGCGTCACCGACTGTTGCGATTTTTTCTGCATCATCATCAGAAATTTCCATGTCAAACTCATCTTCAAGTTCCATAACCAATTCTACTACGTCTAGTGAATCAGCTCCCAGGTCTTCTTTGAAAGAAGCTTCAAGAGTTACTTGAGATTCGTCAACTCCAAGACGGTCAACGATAATCTTTGTTACGCGATCTAGTACTTCTGCCATTCTTGTCACCTCCCCTCAAGTAATTATAGTAGATTTCATTGAATAATCAAGGACCGTTTCTTGATTTTCGATTCTTGTAATAAAAATGTATTACTAAGGATCGCCATTATTCAAAGAGTAAAGTGATTTTCGCTCCAGCCGCGTGACTCCGCGGGGCGGGCGGTGAGCCTCCTCAGCTTCGCCTGCGGGGTCTCACCTGTCCCGCTAATCCCGCAGGAGATCACGCACCTTCCGCTACAATCAACAAGACAAAACATTAAAAGTGATAATCAGAGAGAGACACCGCCCCTTTATTAAGTTACATGACCATTCCGCCGTCTACATGCAGGGTCTGCCCTGTCATGTAGGTAGAGTCTTCCGATGCCAGGAAGCTTACCACTTTAGCGATGTCCTTTGCTTCTCCAAAACGGCTCAAAGGAATACCCTTAAGCATTTCAGTTTTTACATCTTCGCTTAGTTCATCTGTCATGTCGGTTGAGATGAACCCGGGAGCCACTGCATTCACTGTGATGCTCCTTGCCGCAAGTTCCCTCGCGGATGTTTTGGTCAAACCGATTACGCCTGACTTGGCAGCAACATAATTTGCCTGTCCGGGATTGCCGCTCACACCGACAATGGAAGAAATATTGATGATTCTGCCGCTCCGCTGTTTCATCATTTGGCGGCTGACTGCCTTGGTGCAAAGGAACACACCTTTTAAGTTTGTATTGATGACCTCATCCCACTCATCTTCCTTCATTCTCATCAAAAGGTTATCCCTGGTGATTCCGGCATTATTGACAAGAATATCAAGTGAACCGAAATGAGAGATTGTTTCCTTTATCATAGTCTGGACTGATTCACTATCCGCTACGTTGCACTGGATGGCAAAGGCATCTCTGCCCATTGCTTTAATTTCATCGGTCACTTCATTGGCTTTCGCTTCACTGCCAGCGTAATTTACAGCGACGTTCGCGCCTTGGCGTGCAAGTTCAAGGGCAATCTCTCTCCCAATCCCTCTTGAAGCACCGGTCACCAATGCCGTTTTCCCTTCAAGATTCATTGTGCAGCCTCCTTCAGTTTCTCAATCGTTTCTCTAAAGCTTTCTTCATTGCTTATCGAGTAGGTATTCACCCTTCGATTCACTTTCTTGATTAATCCTGAAAGAACTTTTCCAGGGCCGATTTCAATGAATGTATCCACACCTGCATCGAGCAGCTCCCTGACTGTATCTTCCCAAAGGACCGGCGAATATAATTGTTCGATTAAACGCTCCTTGATTTCAGCTGCTTTTGTCATCGGCTTGGCGTTAACATTAGCGATGACAGGCACCTCTGCATCCTTTATCGCGATTCCGCTAAGGACAGCGGAAAATTTTTCAGCAGCCGGCTTCATCAATGAAGAATGGAAAGGACCGCTGACCTGCAAAGGAAGCACACGTTTCGCCCCCTCCTCTTTGGCTAGGTCAGAAGCAAGTTCAACGCCCCTGAAAGAACCGGAAATGACAATCTGCCCCGGGCAGTTCAGGTTAGCCAGTCCAACGTGGTTGCCCTCTGCAGAGATTCTCTCCGTAATGTCTGCCAGCTTTTCACGATCCATGCCAAGGACCGCCGCCATTGTACCTTCACCGGCAGGTACTGCTTCTTCCATATATTCTCCACGCTTGCGGACCGCATACACTCCGTCCTCAAAAGAAAGTGCACCAGAAGCCACCAATGCGGAATATTCACCAAGGCTGTGACCTGCTGTGAAATCAGGTTCGATCCCTTCCTCTTTCAACAGCTGAAGAAATGCGATGCTCGTAGTCAGCAGAGCAGGCTGAGCGTTCTCTGTTAAAGTCAGTTTTTCTTGCGGCCCTTCAAAAATCAGGTGTGATAGGTCAAAATCCAGCTTTTTATCCGCAGAATTGAAGTATACTGAAACCTGCGGGAATTTTTCCGCAAGTTCTTTTCCCATCCCGGCTTTTTGTGAACCCTGTCCAGGAAATACAAATGCTATTTTCCCCATTGTAGAACTCCCCTTCCATTATGATTAATTCTTTTCTTCCATTACCGCTGCCCTTATCGTTTCAGAAACAGAATGGCCGACCATCTGCCTTGCCTGTCTCACCGCATTGAATAACGCGTTTGAATTGGATGAACCATGGGCTTTTATCACCGGTGCATTCAAGCCAAACAGCCCCGCTCCTCCATATTCTGTATAATCAAGCATGTTTTTCAGGTCTTTCAGGTCATTCTTTACAAGGCCGGCGGCAACTTTGTTTTTGAATGATGATGTCAATGTGGTTTTCAGCATTGAAAAAATGGATAAGGCAGTTCCTTCAATAGTTTTCAACACCATATTCCCAGTAAACCCATCTGTAACCACCACATCAGCAGCGCCCTCAAGAAGGTCGCGTGATTCCACATTTCCGATGAAATTCACCCCGGAATCCTTAAGCAGGGAAAAGGCAGACCGAGTCAGCTCATTGCCTTTTTTCTCTTCTGTTCCGATATTCAACAGACCAACTCTGGGATTGGCTATTCCTCTTACCTTTTCAGCATATATACTGCCCATGATGGCATATTGCGTCAAATGCTCAGGCTTGGCATCTGCGTTCGCACCAAGATCCAGCATCAGAAAGCCCTTTCCATCCAGTGTGGGCAGGGTAGGCGCGAGAGCAGGGCGCTCAATCCCTTTGATTCTTCCGACTATAAACAACCCAGCTGTCATCAAAGCGCCAGTGTTTCCAGCTGAAATGCAGGCATCAGCCTTCCCATCTGCCACAGATTGAGCCATCAGCACCATGGATGCCGTTTTCTTACGCCTGACTGCTCTTACAGGTTCATCAGTTCCAAGGATCATTTCAGTAGTATGTACTATTTCAATTCGTTCATGGCTGCCGATTTCCGCTTTAATCTTTTCCTCATCGCCAAACAAGATGATTTCAACGTCATTAAATTCATCCACAGCCCTTTTTGCACCAAGGACAATCTCTCTTGGAGCATTGTCTCCGCCCATTGCATCAATGGCTATCTTCATTGTCCATCATCCTTTTCAGTATCATTGGAACGATACATCTCGAATTCGCCGGCAAATACTTTTTCACCGCCGACATAACTATTCACTTCCACAATGGTACGTTCTTTATGTATATCGGTTACCTTCGCTTTAGCTATGACCCGTTCACCTTCTTTAACTGGCCTGGTGAAGCGGATCTGGGATTTAGCCGTCAAAGCAAGCTCGTCATTGATCACCGCAACGGCAAGTGAGTTTGCCTGTGCGAATAAATGATGCCCCCGTGCTATCCTATTTCGTTTAAACACATGATCAGCCTTCACATCAAAGATGGATATGGCATTCCGGTCAAGGTCGATATCAATGATTTCCCCGATAACTTCCTCAATAGGAAGGGACTTCACCTCATCCTCAAACGTTTTTTCTGCAACATGCTTGATTCTCTCCCTTAATTCAGGGATGGAAAGTTCCATGCGGTCCAGCCTGATTGTCTGGACACTGACACCAAAGCGTTCAGCCAATTCTTCATCTGTGATAAAAGGGTTTTCCTTTATTGTATCCGACAAATGCATCTGCCGTTGTTTTTTTGTAGGTCTCATAATATACACCATCCGCTACTAGTACTAGGTACTAATAGTAGTATATAATTAAAAAAATCAGATTGCAAGCATCTGCAATCTGATTTTCAATCCAATTTCTCGCCTTGCAGGACCCCTGTTTGTTCCAGGAAACCTCTCAATTCAGCATACTCAGGGTCTTGCCAGAACCGCTCTCCTTGTATCAGGTTTTGGGCATCGTTCCTAGCAACTTCAAGCGCCCGGTAATCATGGATCATATCAGCAACCTTGAACTCCGGAAGCCCGCTTTGCTTCTTCCCGAAGAAATCACCGGGTCCCCTCAGCTCAAGGTCTTTCTCGCTCAACTCGAATCCATCGTTCGTTTCAGCCATGATCCGCATCCGTTCTTTCCCCACATCAGTTTTCGGGTCAGCCAGCAGGATACAGTATGATTGGCTGCTCCCTCTTCCCACGCGGCCCCTTAACTGATGAAGCTGTGAAAGTCCAAATCGTTCTGCATCATAGATCACCATCATTGTGGCATTGGGAACGTTCACCCCTACCTCTACCACGGTTGTGGAAACCAGGACTTGAATTTCATTCCTGCTGAAGTCTTTCATCACTTCATCCTTTTCATCTGAATGAAGCCTTCCATGCATTAGACCTGTTTTATATCTATTCTGGAAGTAAAATTCGAGCTGCGCATGAACATCAATGGCATTTTGTACATCCAGCTTGTCCGATTCTTCTATTAGAGGGCAGATTACATAGGCTTGTCTGCCTTGAGAGAGTTCCTTTTCCATAAAACCCAGCACCCGTTCCAGCTTATCCTGTTTTGCCCAATAGGTTTCGATGGTTTTTCTGCCTGCAGGCATTTCATCGATAATTGAAACATCCATCTCCCCAAACACAGTAATGGCAAGAGTCCTTGGAATAGGGGTTGCAGTCATGAAAAGGACATCCGGACTTTCTCCTTTTTCCCGGAGGACCCTCCTTTGCTGAACGCCAAAGCGATGCTGTTCATCCGTGATGACCAGTCCAAGGTTTTTGAAATTCACCTCTTCCTGAATCAATGCATGGGTACCGATCAGTACATCAATCTCGCCTTCTTGCAGTTTTTCCAGCAGCAGCTTTCTGCGCTTCCCTTTTACTGAGCTTGTTAAAAGGGCTGTATTCACCCCTGCAGTTCCAAGGAGTTCACTTAAAGACTCTGCATGCTGCTCGGCGAGGATTTCGGTAGGCACCATCAAGGCCCCTTGATATCCTGCTGTAATAGTTGAGAACAGGGCGATCGCAGCGACCACCGTCTTGCCTGACCCAACATCTCCTTGCAAAAGCCTATTCATCCTGTAAGGGGATTTCATATCTGCAGAGATTTCATTAACCACCCTTTTTTGGGCATCCGTCAAAGGAAAAGGCAGGCTGTTGATGAATTCTTTGATCTTATTCAGATCATAGTTCTGAGAAATTCCGTTTGAATGCTCCCTCTCAAACTTTCGCAAAGCCTGCATCTTGAGTTGGAAAAGCAGGAATTCTTCATAAACCATCCTTCTTCTTGCCTGCTTCAAACTGCTGGGGGCAGCTGGGAAGTGTAGGTTGAAAAGAGCTTCCTTCCGGTTGAGCAGTTTATACTGTAACCTTAATGATCCGGGTAAGTTTTCTGGTATATCATTGCCGTAATCCTCAAAAGCCGACCTGATGAATTTCCGTAATGTCTGATTCTTCACTGAACCCTTCAGGGAGTAAACAGGTTCAAAGTCTCCTTTAGCCGTATGTTGTCCAAGGGAATACTGCTGGACAGTGATGATCTGCCGGTTTTTATCCCATTTCCCAGTGACAGTGATAGTATCCTGCAGGTTCAATTTCTTCTTTAAATAAGGCTGATTGAAAAAAGTCGCCTGGATAAGATAACTGCCGGACAACAGACGGACATTCAGCCGGGACTTCTTTTTCCCATAGAACATCAAGGAAGGGGCAGAGTGGATTTTCCCTTCAACGGTTACCCGTTCATCATGCTCTGCCTCCGCCAAGTCTTTAAGACGGTAGTCTTCATACCTGTAGGGAACATACTCAAGGAGATCTCCGACTGACCCAATACCCATGGTGGATAACTGCACTGCTGTCTCATCACCGATCCCTTTTATGTCTGTTACCGGTATTGCAAATAAATCAGTCACCTTTATTCAATGACACTCCAAAGATTTTCGCCTCCAGTTCACGCCCTGTTGGAGTTGCCGCCAATCCGCCCTGCGCTGTCTCCCTTAAAGCTACAGGCATTGTCTGTCCGATTTTGTACATTGCGTCGATAACCTCATCACATGGAATGCGGCTTGTGATGCCGGCTAAAGCCATATCAGCCGCGACCATTGCATTGGCCGCTCCCATTGCATTCCGCTTCACACACGGAACTTCAACAAGTCCTGCCACAGGGTCACACACAAGGCCCAGCATATTCTTCAAGGTGATGGCCATTGCTTCTGCACTTTGACTTGGTGTCCCCCCGGCGATTTCGACAATTGCAGCTGCCGCCATTCCGGCTGCAGAACCAACTTCTGCCTGACAACCGCCGGCTGCTCCGGAAATGGATGCATTATTAGCCACGACAAAACCGAAAGCACCTGAAACAAATAAAAACCGAACCATTTCTTCCCTTGTCGGATTGAGTTTTTCCTTCACTGCAAAGAGCGTACCGGGTACGACACCGGCAGAGCCTGCGGTTGGTGTTGCGCAAATAGTACCCATTGCAGCGTTCACTTCATTTGTAGCAACTGCCTTACTGACCGCATCCAATAAAAATTGACCGGAAAGATAATTTCCCTTTTCAATATATTTTTGAAGAAGGACTGCATCTCCCCCGGTTAACCCCGAATGAGATTTCACTCCCTTAAGGCCCTTTTCAACCGCTTCCTCCATCACAACAAGGTTTCTTTCCATCTGGGAAAACACTTCGTCCCATGTCTTGTTCTTATAGTCCATTTCCTGTTCTATCATGATATCGGATATTTTTTTGCTGCTGCTTTCAGCAAGTTCAATCAATTCTGCAACATTTCGAAACATAGTAAAGCTCCCTTCATATTTTCATGAAAGCGCTGTCACCTTTTCAGTGATTAATCAGCAATCATGGTCACTTGAGTAACATTTGTTAATTGTTTTAATTCATCTATCACTTTGTCGTCTATATTATTTTGATCGATTTCTATGGTCATGAGTGCCATTTTCCCGACTTCTTTCCGTGAGACGTCCATGTGGCCAATATTGATTTCATGTTTGGCCAGTACTTGTGAAACAGCTGCGATCGCCCCAAAGCGGTCCTCATGAACAACAAGGATTGCCGGATGGTGGCCAGTAAGCTTTAATTCAAAGCCATTCAGTTCTGTCACCTCAATCTTCCCGCCGCCGATCGATATACCGACGAGTTCCATATCACTTTCAGCATCACCAAGACGGATCCTGGCTGTGTTGGGATGATCCGTAACAGCATCTTCTTCACGGAATTTGATTCGAATTCCTTTTTCTTTTGCTATATTCAAGGAATCTTTAATTCTTTCGTCAAAAGTATCATAATCCATCAGGCCGCCAACTATGGCTACATCTGTCCCATGGCCTTTGTACGTTTTAGCAAAGGAACCATAGAATGAAATTTCCGCCCATTCAGGGTCCTTTCCGAAGAGATTCCTTGCAACACGTCCGATTCTCGCTGCTCCGGCAGTATGAGAACTGGATGGACCTATCATAATTGGTCCCATGATATCAAACACACTTTTATATTTCATTGCCTGCTCCCCTTCCCCATCAATATCTATCTTCTCTATTCTTTCATTTAATGTACTGTAATCCGTCTACTCCCTATAATAACATGACTTTTAAATACTGACATCTGTTACCGCTGCTGTAAGAAAACATTCCTTATATAAACAGAAATAGAAGGGGCATCCCCCTTCTATTCGTTGAAATTATTCTATTGAGAAAATAAAGGAATAGAGCGGCTGCTTCCCATCATGGACCTCTACTTCCACCTCTTCAAATTCTGCTTCTACAAATTCTGAAAGTGATGCAACATCTTCCTGCGCAGCATCCTCACCGTAAATGATCGTCAGGATTTCAGAGTCAGAATCAAGCATCTCCGTCAAAAGCTTCTTCGCCGTTTCAAGGCGTTCCTTGCCTGTCACGACAATTTTGCCCTCTGATATTCCCATGAAATCATCTTTTTCGATACTCAGTCCGTCGATATTTGTATCTCTTACGGCAAATGTGACCTGTCCGGTTTTCACAAAACTTGAAGCATCTGTCATGGACTTCTGGTTATCGGATGTTCCCACAGACGGATTGAATGCAAGCAATGCAGCCATGCCCTGAGGAACGGTTTTGGTCGGAACCACGACGACATCCCCTGATATCACTTCTGCAGCCTGGTTGGCGGCCATAATGATATTTTTATTATTCGGCAGGATGATGACTTTCTCTGCATTTACTTCTTCTACCGCTTTAACAATATCCTCTGTGCTTGGATTCATTGTCTGCCCGCCTTCGATGACATAGGTTGCCCCTATACTGCGGAACAGTTCGGCAATTCCTTCGCCCATTGATACGGTAACGATCCCGTACTCTTTTCTTTTAGTGGATTCAGCGCTTTTGTCAGCTTTTGAATCCAATTGATGCGAAGTTTCATTCATTATCGTGCTATGCTGCTGGCGCATGTTTTCAATTTTCATATTGATCAGGCTGCCATATTTTTGACCATAGCTCAAAACATCACCAGGCTGTTCTGAATGGATATGTACTTTGGCAAGTTCCTCATCACTGATGACAAGAAGGGAATCACCGTATGCACTTAAATCATTCCGGAAATCCTCCTCTGAAAAGGTTTCTTTACCTTCCTCAAAGCGAACCATGAACTCTGTGCAATAACCAAACTCTATATCTTCGGTATTCATGAAGCCTTGTACATTTTTATGATGTTCCGCGCTAACGAGCTCATCCATTGAAGGCAGTGACGCATAATCTGAAACTTGCTCTCCCTTTAACTCCGCAAGGAATCCTTCATAAACGAGCAGCAGCCCTTGACCGCCGCTATCCACTACACCGACTTCCTTCAATACAGGCAGAAGGTCAGGGGTCCTGTTAAGGGAAGCCCTGGCTTCTTTCACCACTTCTTCCATCAGCGAAACGATGTCGCTTTCAGTCGGGGCAGTGCTCACTGCCTTTTTGGCTGCATCCTTAGCAACTGTAAGAATCGTACCTTCAACCGGCTTCATAACCGCCTTGTAGGCCGTTTCAACACCTGTCTGAAGCGCCTCGGCAAATTCTTCACTGTTCAAGGCTGCTTTATTTTCAATTGATTTACCAAAGCCCCTGAACAATTGTGATAAGATAACACCGGAATTCCCTCTCGCTCCCATTAACAGGCCTTTGGATAAAGCACCTGCAACTTTCCCAATATGCTCCTGCACATTATTTTGAACTTCCTTTGCTCCGGAAGTCATGGATAAGTTCATATTTGTTCCAGTATCACCATCAGGAACCGGAAATACGTTTAAAGCATCCACCATCTTTGCGTTGGCTGCCAGATTGTTGGCACCCTGAATGACCATTTCCGCAAAACGCTTTCCTTCCAAAGATGTAATTGACACGAATCTTCCTCCTCACTACGGGTTCGTTACACGAACACCCTGAACAAAAATATTTACTGAATCGACCGCCAAGCCGACGGTTTTGTTAAGAGTATACTTGACCTTTGACTGTACGTTGTGAGCGATTTCAGAAATTTTGGTTCCATAACTCACGATGATATACATATCAATATGTACTTCTTCCTCTTCCTGGCGAACGATAACACCCCGAGTGAAGTTCTCTTTCCGCAAAATATCAGTTAAACCGTCTTTGATTTGATTCTTAGAAGCCATTCCGACAATACCATAACAGTCGATAGCAGCTCCACCTGCAATCATTGCAATGACATCATTAGTTATATCAATTTGCCCGAACTTCGTTTTCATTTCGATGGACATGATTGTTCCCCCTTCTAATACATGCTTGGCTAAAAACATTTTACTATATCTATCTTATTTTTAAAAGCCAAAGTAATGACAAAGGACGTTTTAAGCATCGTTCTGGTAATTTATCCGAGTGGCAATGATGATGCTTTTTATAGTATTAACCCTTAACGAAAGGTGATTATACATTTTTCTTTTGAATTAATTTCCCGTCCCGCATGCTGCCTCACGGATAGCTTCGGGAAAACTCCCCAAATCCAAGTTCGGGTTTGCCGAGTTTCCCTCCTGCGCCTGCCGGATTCAGGCTGCCCGGTTCCGCACTTGGCTGCGTCAAGTATTTTTTCTTGATATCTTTTTGTAGAAGTCTTGCATTGTTTGAGGTTGTATGATAAATTATTAAAGTATCTTTTATGACTATGTTGAAATGTGAAACAACTGATATTGTTTCAGCTTCTTTTATGAGGAGGGAATACCATGCCAAAACAATGCGTAGTAACTGGCCGTAAAGCTCGTTCGGGCAACGCTCGCTCCCATGCGATGAACGCTAATAAGCGTACTTGGGGCGCTAACTTACAAAAAGTTCGCATTCTTGTAGATGGAAAACCAAAACGTGTTTGGGTTTCTGCAAGAGCTTTGAAATCTGGTAAAGTTGAACGTGTATAATGTTCATTAAAGAGACATCCTGACTGGGTGTCTCTTTTTCATTATGTTTGTTTTCCTTTGAAAAACAAGAACTCGCTGCAGACCTGGCAGTCCCTTTCAATGCTCTTCGACGTTTTCCAGGGAACATTGAGTATAGATCAAGGATGTCATAGATCCAAAAAAAAAATAAAAAACGAGGCTGGACATAACCATTCTATTAGCGTCTATAGCCGAATGCTAATTTCACTTAAGATTGAATTCAAAAAGCCGAACTAATCTAGAATGCTAAGATAGCATTTCTAAAACAGTTCGGCTTTTTTAGTTACTGAAAAGCTATTGTCGCATCCTCGTTCAAAAACATTATTCTTTTTTAAATGTCCCAAGCATCGCTTTTACCAGTCCGCCCAGAAACTTGGGCAGTTTAATTGTATAGAATTTCATCAACAGTCCCTCCCCGTCAATCTAAAAAACCTGCTGTCTCGCTTGAATCGGTATTAGTATATTCAAACGATGAGTTTGAGTACGCATTGCTGCAAGTTAGATAAGTTAAAAGTGCCTAGTCATGACTTCTTATCATCATTAATATGCCGGATGAGAACGAAAAAGTACCGGATGGCTGAATAAGTTCGTTACTTATACATAGTGTCGAGCCCAATGATATATTCCTGTCTTGAAGCTCATACTTAAAACCACTAAGTGTCAGCCCCTCCACTTCCGGCGTCAACGGCAAAAATGATATATACTTGCTGTCACTCTTCTCTTTTAATGTATATTCACCGGGAGGAACAATTTGAACTTGATTCTGAATATCGATGATTTCAATCTCGATGGAGGGATGAAGGTTTTCTTTCTTTCCAAGCATCTGGATATTGGCCAGAAAGTGGTCGGCCCTACCCCCTGTAGCGCCAAACACCCTGATGGCTTCAGGACCTTGTTTTATCGACCAGTTCAGGGCAAGTTCCATATCCGTTTCATCTTTTTCCGGCAGATAGCGGTTGATTTGATCTGTTTTTTCTTCAATCAGCTTCCATTCATCCTCATTAACGGAATCAAAGTCCCCAAAGGCCATATCTGGTTTGATCCCTTGATGAATGAGCCTGAAAACCCCATGGTCCACACCGACCCAAATGCTGTTTTCATCATTGTAAATTTGAAGGTCAGGGATGAATTCTTCCGGCCCGCCGCCAAGTATATTTATTTTCATATACACACCTCTGTATCGTTTAATATGTCCTGCAGCCTTTTAGAAATATTTTGATCATCCAATTCCACAAAAAAACCGGTATAAAGATAAATTATCTTTCATACCGGCCATTAATGGACAATATTATTCAGCAGCTTCACGGATAGCAGTGATTGCCTGGCCGCGGTCCTCTTTATTATAGATAGCAGATCCCGCTACAAGTACGTCCGCCCCGGCATCTGTACAAAGTTTCGCAGTTTCAGTGGTGATCCCGCCATCCACTTCGATTTCCAGGTCGGGATTGAACTGCTTCGCAAGTTCACGAACTTCCCTGATCTTAGGAACTACCGAACCGATAAAACTCTGACCGCCGAACCCGGGATTGACTGTCATTAAAAGGACCATATCGAGGTCTTCAATTACATGCTTGATCATGTCAACTGGCGTGCCCGGATTCAAAACGGCTCCCGCCTTGATAGCCTTTGATTTAATCAATTGAATCGTCCGATGAAGATGCGGGGTTGCCTCTGCATGGACAGTGATATAATCCGATCCCGCTTCCGCAAAGGCCTCGATATATCGGTCGGGATTTTCTATCATTAAGTGGACATCCAATGGCAGATTTGTAACAGGACGTATTGCCTTGACGATCATTGGCCCCAGGGTGATATTGGGTACAAAATGACCATCCATGACATCGACATGAATATAATCCGCGCCCCCTGCCTCCACTTCCTTGATTTCATTTGCCAGGTTTGCAAAATCTGCTGATAGGATCGATGGTGCAATTTTAACCATTTTAATACCTCGGCTTTCTGTCTTTGATTTCATCATAGAATTGCTGATAGTGTGTATATCTGTAGTCCGGGATTTCCCCGTCATCGACTGCTTTCTTTACCGCGCACTTTGGTTCATTAATGTGGAAACACCCGCGGAACTTACATTCATCAGATCTTTCCGCCATTTCAGGAAAACAGGAAGAGAGTTCTTCCAGCTCCAGCTCACTGAATTCCAAAGAACTGAATCCAGGGGTATCAGCTACAAATCCGTCATCCTCCACTTCAATCAGTTCCACATGGCGGGTTGTATGCTTTCCCCTGCCAAGGTGAGTGGAGATATTGCTCGTTTTCAGCTCGAGTTCCGGATTCATCGCATTCAGTAATGATGACTTCCCTACCCCCGATTGACCCGCAAAAACTGAAATCTTCCCTGCGAGGTGGGGTTTCAATGCAGAAAGTCCCTCTTCCGTTTCTGAGGATGTCATTATCACTTCATAACCAAATGACCGGTATTGTTCAGCATAATCCTTGATCTTTTCCAGCTCTGTTTCGCTCACCAGATCGATTTTTGTAATACAGATCAAAGGTTCAATATTTTTACTTTCTACAAGAACCAGGAACCTGTCCAGCAGAGCTGTGCTAAAGTCGGGTTCGGCCGCTGAAAAAACCAGGATTGCCTGATCAACGTTGGCAATCGGCGGCCTTACCAACTCATTTTTCCTTTCAAAGACTTCCAGAATATAGCCTTCTTGCTCGTTCTCAGACTGAAAACTGACATAGTCGCCGACAAGGGGAGTCACCTTATTCTTACGGAAGACTCCCCTTCCGCGGCACTGGGTGATTTCATCATTATTCAAGACATAATAAAAACCGCTGAGTGCTTTAATGATCTTGCCTTCTGGCATAAACAGCCTCCTTGAATGTTACTATTCCTCTTGCTCAGGATACGGAACACTTTCTTCTTTAAAAACTTGCCCATCCACGACAACTTTAATCTGTCCCGTTTCTCCTTCGTTGATGGTCAATTCATATGTCTCTTTGTAATTCTCAGTGATGCCGAATTTCGCCTCTGCATCCTCAATATTACGTTCCATATCTTCAATATAAATTTCCACACTCTGTGGCTTTCCTTCTTCTTCAGGTTCATATGGAATGGTGATTTCCTTGCTTACCGTCCTTGGAGGCTGAGGTTCTTTCCCTTTGGAAATAACTACATTCACGGTCCCGCCTTCAACCATTGCTGTACCCGCTTTAGGGTCCTGGGAAATGACCTCCCCTTTAGGGACATCAGCAGAGTATTCTTCTGTTGTATTGATTTTCAAGCCGCTTATTTCTTCATACAAATTCAAGCTTTGCTGGTTTAAACCTGTTAACTCCTTTAACTCAAAGGTTTCCGGACCGGAACTTACGACAAACGTAACCTTTGTTTCATCCGGGATAACTTCTGAGCCTTCCGGAGGATCCTGTGACAAGATCGTCCCGGGATCGGCGTCGTTGGACTCTGTCTCTTTTTCAACATTGGTGAAGCCCAACTCTTCTAATTCCTTTTCAGCATCCTCAAGTGGCTCATCCGTATAGTCCTTGATTTTTACCCTCTTTTTTCCGGTGCTGACATAAAGGTTGACCTCACTGCCTTCCTTTACTGTTTTCCCCGCCGGCGGATTGGTTTTGATCACGTGGTTTGCAGCAACTTCCTCATTGGCCTGTTCAAGGTAATCCCCGATAAGAAAGCCTTCGAGCGCAAGGAGTTCAACCGCTTCTTCCTGGGTTTTCCCAGTGACATCGGGAAGTTCAATTTCTTTTGGTCCAAGCATATCAGGAAGGACTGTTACCGCGAGTAAACCAAGGATGGCGAGCAAAAAGAAAACACCGATGATGATTACCGGCCACTTTTTCTTCTTCTTCTTGGCAGGCTTAGTGACATTTTCTTCACCGTTCGGAACAGTGCCTGCAGCTTCGATACCATTCTTTTCATGGACAATTGTATGGTCCATATTGTTATATGGACGCTGATCGGTTATGACCGGAATGGCCTTGGTGGCGTCCATGTCTTCTGCGATGGCGAATTTTGGTTCATCAAGTCGTTCCGGATCAAGGGATGTCCTAAGATCTTCTTCGATTTCCTCTACAGAATCATATCGCTGGAAAGGATCTTTGGCTGTCGCTTTCAGAACGATATTTTCCACGCTTTGAGGAATGTCAGGGTTCCAGCGCCTGAGGGATGGGGTTTCGGATTGCAGATGCTTCAAGGCAATAGAAACAGCTGATTCCCCTGAAAACGGAAGCCTGCCTGACAACAGCTCGAACATGACGATCCCAAGTGAATAGATATCCGATTTCCTTGTCGCCATCCCCCCTCTTGCCTGTTCAGGAGAAAGATAATGGACTGATCCCAGAACAGAATTTGTCTGTGTGATGGAGGTTGAACTCAAGGCCATTGCGATGCCGAAATCCGTAATTTTCACCGTTCCATCATGGTCGATCAATATATTCTGAGGTTTGATATCCCTATGGACTATATGGTTTTGATGTGCATGAGAAATAGCTGATGCCAGCTGGCGCATGATATCAATCGTTTTTTCCACTGTAATAGGGGAATTTTTTTGTATGTACTGCTTCAGGGTCAATCCATCTACATACTCCATGACAATATAGTAGATATCATCCTCTTCCCCTACATCATATATGCTGACGATGTTTGGATGAGCAAGGCTTGTGGCTGACTGCGCTTCCCGCTGGAACCTCTTGATGAACTCTTCCTCATTGGCAAAATCGAGGCGCAGCATCTTGATCGCAACTTCGCGGTCAAGGATCATATCCTGTGCAAGGTATACATTGGCCATACCCCCGCCGCCTATCATCTCCAGGATTTTATACCTGCCGCTGATTCTTTTTCCATTCAACATAAAGCTCACCCGTTACTGCTTTCAAGTGAATACTTTACGATTGCCAATGTGATATTATCTTCCCCGCCGTTTTCATTTGCAATGGTGATGAACCGCTGTCCTGCTTCATCAAGGTCTTCACTGCGGGATAGAATGTCTTTCATTTCATTTTCCGAAACTTTATTGGATAAACCATCTGAACAAAGCAGGAGTATGTCATCTTCTTCGAAAATGATTGTCCTGGTATCCATCTCCACTTTTTCCTCTGTCCCCAAAGCCCTCAATAATACATTTTTCCGCGGATGATGCTCTGCATCTTCCTTGGAAATTTGACCGCTCCTAACGAGTTCATTGACTAGTGAGTGATCTTCCGTCAATTGGCTGAAACCGCTCTCATTCAAGATATAACCCCTGCTGTCCCCGATGTTGACGACCGTAGCAAAATTTTCAGTGCAGATCGCTGCCACAACAGTCGTACCCATGCCTTCACATTCGATATTGGTCTGGGAGTGGTTAAATACATTCAAGTTGATCTCGGTAATTTTATCCTGCAGCCATTTTTCGGCCTGTTCTGCCTTGGTGAATTTCCCTTCGGAGACCCAAAGTTCTTCAAACTTATTGATGGTCATTGAACTGGCAACATCTCCAGCACGATGACCGCCCATACCGTCAGCAACCACCGCCAGGCAGTCACCTTCTTTATTGCTGAAGACACCTACACTATCTTCATTATGCTGTCTGACTTTCCCCTTATCTGTATAGTGCACAGATTTCATCCGGGCCACCTCTTTTCTTCATTGCCATTCCAGAAGCGGACAACACTTTCGGTGAATTGAGCCGCTTCGACATTTTTTCCTCGGCTACGTTACATTTACGACCTTTATGCCCAAATTTCCTGCTTGATTGCTAAAATCAGGAATCCTTTTTGAAGCAGGAAATAAAGAAACCGTCTCCGCCAAAATCCTGGGGGAAAATCTGAAGCATATTTTCTTCTACAAACGGTTGAACGGTTTCAGGAAGGTGAATCAATTCATAAGGCTGGAACCCTTCGTTTTGATTCAAGAATTCTTTTACAGTACCTTGATTTTCATTCATGTCCACTGTACAGGTACTGTAAACGAGAATTCCGCCTTTTTTCAATAACGGAGAAACCGCTTTTAATATTTGGAGCTGGATTTTCTGAAGGGACTCCAGGTCCTTTTCTGTCTTTGTATATTTGATATCCGGCTTTCTCCTTAACACGCCAAGACCTGAACAAGGGGCATCCACCAGGATCCGGTCAAAGCTTTCCGGTTCGAAGAGCTCTCCTGCAGTCCGGCTGTCATGAGCCTTGGACTCTATATTTTCCAATCCTAGTCGTGCGGCATTATCCTCAATCAATTTGATCTTATGCTTATGCAGATCAAGCGCCAGCACCTTGCCTTTGCCGCCCATCAATTCAGCAATATGAGTCGTTTTCCCTCCAGGCGCAGCACAGGAATCCAGGACATTAAAACCTTCCTGGACATCAAGGCTGTGGGCTACAAGCATCGAGCTCTCATCCTGGATGGTCAATAGCCCCTTCCTGAAAGCGTCGGTTTTCGCAAGGTTCCCTTTTAAAGAGACGATTGCTTCCGGCGCAATTTGGCTTTTCTTCACAGTAAGGCCTTCTTGTGTAAGTGATTCAAGCAGCTCGTCCCTCGTCGTCTTTAGTGTATTGACACGTGCCGTCTGAAGAGGAGCTGTTATATTGGTTTCGCACATTTCCCTCGTTTTATGGACGCCGAATTGTTCGGTCCACCTTTTGACAAGCCACTCGGGATGGCTCGTTTCAATCGCAAGGCGTTCGACCGGGTCTTGAATCGATTCAGTCGACTGCACCCCTTTTCGCTGAATTGAGCGGAGGATGCCATTCACCATACTGGCAATCCCTTTATGTCCCCTTCGTTTCGCAATTTCGACCGCTTCAAATAATATCGCCCGGTCAGGAATCTTATCAAGATAGACCATTTGATATAACGACAGCCTGAGAAGCTGGCGGACCCAGCTTTCAACTTTTTTATTGATGAATGGCGCAAGATAGTAATCAAGCGTCATTCTTCGCTGGATGGTCCCATATGTCAACTCTGTCAATAATCCTGTATCCGGACCTTTTATATTGTATTTCTCAATGGCATGGTTCAATAGAAGATTGCTGTATGACTGATTTTTCTCAACCGATTCAAGTACATCCAGCGAAGCTTCCCGAACTGTCTTTTTCAGCTTACTCATTTTCTTCACCAAGCTTCATGCCTTTTTCGATGAATGATCCTGCACCACGAAGGTAATCTTTGGCACTCATTCTCTTTTTACCCGAAGGCTGAAGTTCAGTGATTTTAATCGAAACAGAGCTGCCTGTGGCTGCAATGATTCCGTCTTCTTTCACAGAGGTGATTTCCCCGGGACTGCCAGGTGTGCCGTTCACTTTCTCGCTCCACCATACCTTCATCACAGCTCCATCCAGCACTGTATAGGCCACAGGCCATGGGTGCATTCCTCGTATATGGTTGTATATTTCTTCACCGGGCTTGGACCAGTCAATTCTTTCTTGTTCACGTTTAATGTTCCAGGCAAATGTCGCTTTGCTTTCATCCTGCTTCTCAGGGGTGATCTCCCCATTCAAAAGTGCCGGAAGAGTATCGATCAATAGGGCTGCACCGGCTTCACTTAACTTATCATGCAGTGTGCCGACATGGTCTTTCTCATCGATTTCCACTTCAACTGAGCTGATCATATCACCGGCATCGAGTTTTTCAACCATATACATGATGGTCACACCTGTTGTAGCCTTCCCTTGAATGATGGAGTAATGGATAGGGGCTCCTCCTCTAAGTTCGGGCAGAAGTGATGCATGGACATTGATACATCCAAACTTGGGCGCTTCCAATAATTCCTTGGGAAGGATCTGTCCAAATGCCGCAGTAACGATCAAATCGGCTTTCAAGGCAAGAACCTTTTCCAGTTCTTCTTTCTCCCGGATTTTTTCCGGCTGAAATACAGGAATTCCATGCTTTTCAGCCTCAACCTTAACAGGGGGCGGTGTCATGATTCTCTTCCTTCCAACAGGACGGTCGGGCTGGGTGACAACACCAATCACCTCATAGTCATTCTTAATTAAATTCTGGAGTACTGGTACTGAGAATTGCGGGGTACCCATGAATACAATTTTGGTCATTCGCTTTCATACCTTTCAAGTTCATCTTCTTCAATATATCTGATCACCTTTGCAGTGAATAATACTCCATGCAGGTGGTCTATCTCATGCAATATCGCTCTGGCAAGGAACCCTTCAGCTTCAATAATCAAGTTGCGGCCCTTGCGATCCTGGAAAGCAGCTTTGACATATTCCGGCCTTGAAACTTCTCCGTATAAATTCGGGAAAGAGAGGCAGCCTTCCAGGTCTGTCTGCTCTCCTTTGACCTCAAGGACTTCCGGGTTGATCATTTCAATTGTCCCTGTCTCATCTCCGATATCGACAATTGCGGCAGATAGGTCTCTCCCTACTTGGGGGGCGGCAAGGCCAACCCCGTCAGCGGCAATCATCGTATCATACATATCATCTAGAAAACTTCTTAATTTTTTATCGAAAACCGTTACTTTTCTGCACTCTATCTCAAGGATTTCATTTGGATAGGTGACAATCGGTAAAATCGCCAAAACTGATCCCTCTTTCTTACATCATCATATAAGGATTGACATCTATTGAAATTGTTAACCCTTCTGAAGCCTTTTGTTGTTGGGAGTGTTCGAGTACTGTCTTCAAAATCGAAGGCAGCTCAGGTTCCCGCTTGTATTTTATCAAACATTGATATCGATATCTATTGTTGATCCTCGGTATCGGAGAGGCAGCCGGTCCCAGCACGATCGACTGAGGTGATAATCGGGATTGAAGGAATTTAGTGATTTTCTCAGCGGCACCGACGACTTTCAATAAATCTTCGTGGCTGATCGTTATCAATGATAAATAATAAAACGGCGGATAGCTCCCCATCTTACGCATGATCATTTCTTTGTGATAAAAAGCATCATAATCCTGTGATCCCGCGAGTTCGATACTATAATGTTCAGGTGTATAGGTCTGTATCACGACTTCTCCCGGAAGCTCATGCCTGCCTGCCCTGCCGCTTACCTGGGTCAACAGCTGGAAGGTTTTTTCAGCGGAGCGGAAGTCCGGTAGATGAAGCATTGTGTCGGCACTGAGGACACCCACTAGTGTAATATTCGGGAAATCAAGTCCCTTAGCTATCATTTGAGTACCCAGGAGTATGTCAGCCTGCCCTTCGCCAAAGCTGTCCAGGAGCCGCTCATGCGATCCTTTTCTGCTTGTGGTATCTACATCCATCCTGATGACACGGGCTTCCGGAAGCAGCTTTGCCAGTTCTTCCTCGACCTTTTGAGTACCCGTTCCAAAATAGCGGATATGCTCACTGTCACACTCCGGGCAAGTTTCCGGCACTCCCGTTTCATACCCGCAGTAATGGCATTTCATGCTGTTGGAGAACCTGTGGTACGTTAGGGAAATGTCACATTGCGGACATTGGGCAACATACCCGCAATCGCGGCACATAATAAAGGAAGAATGCCCCCGCCTGTTCAGGAAGAGGACAGTCTGCTCCCCTTTATGGAGCCGGTCCTGAAGTTTTTCAAACAGTTCTTCTGAAAACATGGAACGATTGCCGCTTCTAAGCTCTTCCCTCATATCTACAATGGATACCGAAGGAAGCTCGCCGGCATTCATCCGTTTAGATAAGGTCAACTGCTTGTAAACCCCTTTTTGGGCTCGCGCAAATGTCTCCATGGATGGAGTGGCACTGCCAAGGATTACGGGGCAGTGATACTGCTTGGCTCTGTAAATGGCAACATCCCTGGCATGATACCTTGGATTCTCTTCCTGTTTATAACTGGCTTCATGCTCTTCATCAATTATTATTATGCCTAAATTTTCAAAGGGAGCAAAGATGGCCGACCTTGCCCCGACAACTACTTTCACTTCTTTTCGCTGGATCTTTCTCCATTCATCATACTTTTCCCCGGCCGAAAGCCCGCTGTGGAGAACGGCGACGTCATTTCCAAATCTGCCTTTAAATCGGTTGACCATCTGCGGTGTCAGGGAAATTTCGGGAACAAGGACAATCGCTTCTTTCCCTTGCTCATAAACTTGCTGGATGGACTGAAGATAAACCTCGGTCTTACCGCTCCCTGTCACTCCATACAGCAAGAAGGTCTCATGTTTTTTTTGTTCAATTGCCTCGAGAATAGGAGCAATTGCCCCTTCCTGTTCCTCCGTAAGCGGCAGCGGACTGGTTTTTTGAAAGGTTTTATGAGAGAACGGATTGCGGTAGATTTCTTCCTGTTTTTTAATCAGGAGCCCTTTATCCGCAAGTGACTTCAACACTGCCAAAGATGCGCCTGCAGAGTCGGCTGCTTCTTTGGTTGTAATGCCTTCATTGCTATTTAGAGAAATGAAGTAACGCAATACAGCTTTTTGTTTTTCTGCATTGGCAGGAAGAGCATCTATTTCTTCCTTCATTTTTTCTCTTTGGACAGCAGGATAGAATTTTTGGACAGTTTTCTTCCTGCCTTTGGATTTAACGCTGTAAAAAACATCCAAGTTCCCTGATTTAATTTCCTTTTGCAGTAACGGCAGAAGCCCGGCTTCTTCTGCATCTTTCCAGGAAACTTCGTCTTTATTGATAAAAAGGGAGGCTGCTTCTTCGTCCAGAAAGTCCCGTTTCACAGGATTCAAAATGATTTTTTTCTCATATTTAGCCTTCATGGCAGCAGGAAGCATGACCTGCAGGGCAGATATCTTAAAACAAAGAGTCTGTTTGGTCAGCCAGTCAGCCATAGTGAGAAGATCTTCATTCAAAACAGGTGTAAGGTCCATCGGCCGCACCAGATCTTTCAACTTCTTTGCCTCTGACTTATCTTTGATCCCAATGACAAATCCCTGTACTTTCCGAGGGCCGAACGGGACTATCACCCTCATGCCTGGAAGGATCTTTCCTTGCCAGGCATGAGGGATGGAATAATCAAAGGCTCTGTCCGTCTGCATTGTTGGCACATCGACAATTACACTAGCTATCTTCATTCCTATCAACCTTCATCCATCATTTGCCGGATTTCATTTAAAATCTCTCTCGCTGTCTCCGCTTTCGTTAATAAGGGCAGTTCCCTTTTTGAATCATCATTCTTAAATAAAGTGACAATGTTCGTATCACCTGCAAAACCAGCCCCGTCCACAGTGACGTTATTGGCAATGATCATATCGGCATTTTTTCTGCGCAGCTTTTCGGCCGCATACCTTTCAACATCATTTGTTTCTGCTGCAAATCCTACCAGGAGCTGGCCTGTTTTCTTTTCACCCAGTGTTTTCAGGATGTCTTTCGTTCTTTCAAATTCGATGACCAGATTCCCATCCTGTTTCTTCATTTTCTTATCAGAAGTGAATTTCGGCCGGTAATCGGCCACAGCAGCACTTTTAATCACGATATCCGCAGATTCGTAACGGCTTAAAACTTCATCGTACATTTCTTCTGCGCTTTCAACGCTGACCAGATTCACCCCTTGAGGCGCCTGGAGGGAGACAGGACCGGTCACCAGTGTTACCTCCGCCCCCATATTCACCGCTTCTCCGGCTAATGCGAACCCCATCTTTCCTGTGGAGCGATTGCTGAAGAAACGGACCGGATCAACTTTTTCACGTGTCGGTCCCGCAGTGACCAAGACCTTCTTTCCCCTCAAAGGAAGTTCCCGCCCCATAAAAAAAGCATCTATGTGACCGATGATTTTTTCAGGTTCTTCCAGTCTGCCTTTCCCGACATACCCGCAGGCTAGGTAGCCTTCACTCGGTTCAATGAAACGATAACCGAAAGAGTAAAGTTCGGAAATGTTTTTCTGGACGGCGGGATGGCCATACATATGTACATTCATAGCCGGCGCAATCCAGACAGGCGCCGTTGTGGCAAGCAGAGTCGTTGTCACCATGTCATCGACAATGCCATTCGCCAATTTCCCGATTACATTCGCTGTCGCTGGCGCCACCAGCACAAGGTCCGCCCAGTCGGCGAGATCTATATGAGCAATCACTTCAGGGTTCTTTTCATCAAATGTGTCTGTAAAAACTTCGTTGCGGGATAAAGCTTGAAATGTCAACGGTGTAACAAATTGCCGTGCTGACGCACTCATTATCACCTTAACCTGTGCTCCAGCCTGGACCAGCTTACTGGTCAGCGCAGCAGCTTTATAAACGGCAATACCCCCTGTGACACATAGCAGTATGTTTTTTCCCTTCACCATTCAATCCCCTCATTTCGACATTCAGTGTATATAGGTTCATTCTCAATGGCTGTTTTCGCATAAATTGTTGCTTACGGAAAAATCCCAGGTGCCGGATTTTCCCCCTGTAGTCAAAGGTTTTACTCTCGAAAAAAACAAGCAGCTCTTTTCTTTCCTTCTCACAGGTTTTTTTACGACGATATACTAGGATATTAATTGAGATTTATATTGAATAGCAACAAAGTTTACGAAAAGAGCCTTCTCAATTTACGCGGTAAGTCCTTTAAGCAGAGGTCTATTCTATCTTATATTATGAATGATTTTCCTTTAAAAAGAAAATAAGGGCTGACCCTGAAAAAATAATTTTCAGGTATCAGTCCCTCATAAAAACCGCTTGAATTTTTGCAAACCGACCTTATTCGTCTGAATAAACGGCTCCTGCTTCTCTTTCCTTCATGGAAAGGCTTCCTGCCTCAATCTCTTCAAGTGCTTTCCCCACATACTTTTCAGAGACATATTTATCGAGCATGAAATTTCCATCTTCCTGTAAGCTTCTTGCACGTTTTGCAGCGATGCTCACTAGTGAATATTTTGAATCAATTTTTTTCATCAAAGAATCTATGGACGGGTTTAACATTTAATCTACCTCCAACATTTTTTGGTAACGCTGTTTCACACGCTCTATCCGGCAATGTTCAGCCTGTACGATCGACTTGATTTTTTCAGTAGCATTCTCTACTTTATCATTTTCCACTACATAATCATATAAGTCCATCATTTCTATTTCTTTTCTTGCCGTGGTCATCCTGTTCAGGATAAGTTCTTCCGTCTCCGTCCCCCTGGTCGTGATCCTGTTCTGCAGTTCGGACAAGCTCGGGGGAGCCAGGAAAATAAACAGGCCTTCCGGAAATTTATCCCTGATTTGTTTGGCACCCTCTACTTCTATTTCCAGAAATACATCTTTTCCGTTATTGATCGTCTGGCGGACATAGTCTTCAGGCGTTCCGTAATAGTTTCCTACAAACTCCGCATACTCGAGAAGCTTCCCTTGCTCAATGAGGCTTTCAAACTCTTCGCGGCTTTTGAAGAAATAATCTACTCCATCCACTTCTCCTTCTCTGGGAAGACGGGTCGTCATGGAAATCGAATACTCAAACCGAGTATCCTCCTGGGAGAATATCTCTTTACGCACTGTTCCTTTCCCTACTCCCGAGGGCCCGGAAAGTACAATAAGCAACCCTTTTTCTATCATTATTTACCCTGCCCTTCTTCAGCTATCTCGTCTTTATCTGTTAAACGGGCGGCAACCGTTTCAGGCTGAACAGCTGAAAGGATCACATGGTCGCTGTCTGTAATGATCACCGCTCTGGTCCTTCTTCCATATGTTGCATCCACAAGAGTTCCGCGGTCCCTTGCATCCTGTATCAACCTTTTAATCGGTGCAGATTCAGGGCTGACAATCGATATGATGCGATTCGCAGATACAATATTACCAAATCCTATGTTTATGAGCTTTATAGACATAATGCTCCTCCAATCAATAGTCTATTTTGACCTTATCAAACAAAAAATAATCAATTCATTCAATATTCTGCACTTGTTCCCTCATTTTTTCCAAGGAGGTTTTCATTTCAACAACATACCCGGCCACAACAGCATCATTTCCCTTTGAACCGATGGTATTCACTTCCCGGTTCATCTCTTGAATGATGAAATCAAGCTTTCTTCCTACCGGGCCTTCCTGGCTGACAGTATCAGTGAATTGAGACAGGTGACTTTCAAGCCTTGTAATCTCTTCCGAAATATCACTCTTATCGGAAAAGATTGCAATCTCAGTCAAAATCCGTGATTGATCAACAATATCACCGGCCAATTCCTTCACTTTTCTTTCAAGCCGCTCCTGATATTGACTGAGTATGGCAGGAACATGTTCAATAAGGGAGGATAAGGAGACCCTGAATATGCCGATATGGGAAAACAGATCTTCCTGAAGCTTTTCCCCTTCGGCCATCCTCATTGCGATAAGGTCTTCAAGTGCCTTGATAAAAGCCTGTTCAACCAGCTGTTCAAGCTGCTTGTTTTCTTCCTCTGTTTCCTCTAAAGTTATGATTTCAGTTTCCTTCAATAAATCCCGAAGTGCAATATCCTCTGACAAAGAAAACTTTTTCTTTAACGTATGTAATGTCTGGAAATATTCTTCGGCCAACTGCCAATCGACTTTCAGACTGCGGTGGACAAGCCCCTCTCCACTAATTGTAATGAAAACATCGGCCTTCCCGCGCTTTATGTATTCTGCCATTTTCTTTTTTAATTTATCTTCAAGTTTAACCAACTGCTTTGGAGTCCGGATGTTCAATTCACAGAACCGGTGATTCACTGATTTCATCTCGACCGTAATCACATGTTGTTCCGACTCTTCTATCGCTCTCCCAAAGCCGGTCATACTTACAACCATATACAGTCACATCCAATCTTTCAGACAGCTCGGCTTGGAATTCAATAATTTCAAATATCAGCACCCCTATTCCCAAGGAACACGGCGGACTGAAGGGGTTTCTTCAATGGCATCTTCCAGATTTCCTTCTCGTATAGAAAGGGTCTTTTCGTTAACTTTGTTGCTATTAACTATATAATCCAAATATTATCCTGGTCATCCACCGGAAAAACCCGTCAATCAAAAAAGAAAAGTGCCACTCACCCTTTTTCGAGTGAAAGACTTAGGGATACAGGGGTAAAACCCGTTATTGGAATTTTTCCGATAGCAACAATTCATGCGAAAACAGCCTATAGAAAACACTGAAAGTTCCATATCATAAAAAAGGTAATAGAGTATGCACTCTACTACCTTTAGGATTATATCACATCTTAGCGTTTTTTTCCTGCAAAAAATGAACCTGCAAGCAAAAACGTTGGAAGTGCACTCATTCCTGCAATCAGCAGCCAGTCCCTTGGATCGATTGAGACGGTGTGGAATATCGGCTGCAGCCCAGGAAGGTAGATGACCAGAAGCATCAGAACCAGCGACGACAACACTGCCCAGACAAGATACATGTTGCCAAAAGGATTTCGGGCAAATACTGATTTCTCGCTCCGGCAGTCAAATACGTGGATCAGCTGTGCCATGACGAGTGTTGCAAATGCAACTGTCTGGGCATAAGCCAGGTGATCAGGATGATGTTTGTAGGCTATGATGAATGCCGCAAGAGTCGAAATTCCGATAAGAAATCCCCTGGAAACGACTTTCCATCCGAGCCCTCTTGCAAATACTCCTTCTTTGGGATGCCTCGGATTCCGCTTCATGACATCCTCTTCCGGTTTATCAAGACCAAGAGCCATTGCCGGCAGACCATCTGTAACAAGATTCACCCATAATATCTGGATCGGTACCAATGGCAGGGGAAGAGCTAAGATCATGGCGAACAGCATGACCAGAATTTCCCCTACATTGGAAGCAAGAAGATAACGGATGAATTTTCTTATATTTTCATAAATATTTCTTCCTTCATTGATCGCTGATTTAATTGTAGCAAAATTATCATCGAGAAGGACAAGGGAGGATGCTTCCTTAGCAACATCCGTACCGGTTATTCCCATGGCAACACCAATGTCTGCTGCTTTGATGGCAGGAGCATCATTGACGCCATCCCCAGTCATTGCCACTACATGGCCTCGATTCTGCAGAGCCTTGACAATCTTGAGTTTATGTTCAGGAGAAACACGTGCGAATACCGAAACCTTTTCCACAACCTCTTCAAGGTCTTCTACTTCCATGGAGTTCAAGTCAGCGCCCTCAAGCACTTTATCCTGCCCTCTCAGGATACCGAGATCCTTGGCAATGGCCTTGGCCGTGATGACATGATCTCCTGTGATCATCACTGTCTTGATCCCGGCCTGCCTGCATTCTTTCACAGCCTGTTTCACTTCCGGCCTTGGAGGGTCGATCATCCCATGCAGCCCGATGAATGTCAGTCCCTTTTCAGCCTCTTCCTCGCTTTGCGGAAGGGATGGCGATGTCCAGGGAGTATAGGCGATAGCAATCGTTCTTAAGGCATTGGAAGCAAGTTCATGTATTGCTCCCTGTACTTTTTCAGTGAATTCTTTAGTACGATGCTGAAGTTTCTCCTCCCAGAGAATCGACTGACTGATATTCACCAGTACATCCGGAGCTCCTTTGGTGACAATGAAACGTTTGCCCTGCTGGTCCTTGACAACAATACTCATCATTTTCCGTGTTGAATCAAAAGGGAACTCCTTTTCAATAGTGAATTTTCCAAGCAGGGATTCCCTTTGCATACCAGCTTTCAACGCCGCTACAAGCAAAGCTCCTTCTGTCGGATCTCCATCAAGAATGTATTCATCATCCTTTACTTTGATTTTTGCATTATTGCAAAGCATCCCGAAAGTCAGTAATTGATTCAAGGATTTTTCAGAAGAAGGGCTGACCCTTTTTTCACTTCGGTAGAAACTTCCTTCAGGATCATACCCCGTTCCGCTCACTGTCCAGGTATTTCCTCCGCTCCATAAGTGGGTGACGGTCATTTTGTTTTGTGTCAGTGTACCTGTTTTGTCGGAACAGATGACGGAAGCACATCCAAGGGTTTCCACTGCCGGGAGCTTCCTGACAATCGCATTTCTTCTGATCATCCTCTGGACTCCCAAGGAAAGCGCTACAGTCACTATTGCCGGCAGTCCTTCCGGTATGGCTGCTACAGCCAGTGACACACCTGCCAGGAACATTGTATACATATCGTGACCTTGAATGACGCCGATGCCCACTACAAGGGCTGTAAGTATCAGAGCAACGGTTATCAAGATCTTCCCAAGCTGCTCCAGCCTTCTTTGAAGGGGAGTTGTCATCGTCTCCGCGGTTTGGATCATATCAGCGATTTTTCCCATCGCCGTCTGCATGCCAATCGCAGTTACAACGCCGATTCCATTCCCCCTGGTGACCATGGTTCCCATGAAGGCCATATTCTCCAGGTCACCAAGGTTGATGTTTTCTCCTTTTATCTCTCCGGTCTGTTTGGTGACCGGCACAGACTCCCCTGTCAATGCAGATTCCTCAATCTCCAGGTTATTGACTTTGATCAATCTCACATCCGCCCCAATGCGGTCTCCGCTGGCAAACTTAATGACATCCCCGGGCACCACTTCTTTTGAAGGGACTTTTGTCCAATTTCCGTCCCGCAGAACATATACTTGCGGAGCAGAAAGTTCTTTTAATGCACTCAACGATTTCTCTGCCTTTCTCTCCTGAAAAAACCCAAGAAATCCATTGATCAAGACTATAGCGATAATGGCAACAGCATCAATATATTCTCCCAGCAAGCCTGATATCAAGGTTGCCGCCAATAATACAATTACCATAAAGTCCTTGAACTGACTGAAAAACAACAATAAAGCAGACTGTTTTTCTGCTTCCTGCAACTCATTATAGCCGAACTGCTTTCTTCTCTTATTGACTTCATCTTCTGCAAGACCATTGGCAAAGTCGGAATTCACCGTTTTTTCCAGGTCTTCCTGCCGCATCTCATGGTATCTCATTCGACCAACTCACTCTCCCATTTATTCTCCGAAAAGTTCACCTCTCACAGCATTATTATTCAGACTCGTCCAAAAAAATGATATGATTATATAAAAAGTGGAAGCGGCCGTTCTGCGCCGTACGGATTGGAGGGCTCTCGCATGAGATAAAGGAAACACAACGAACAACGTGAGTTGATGTTGACTTATCGCAAGGAGAGAGACCGAAATCCGCTAGGCGCTGGCCGCTGGAACTGGATTGATAAAAAGTGGAGATGCCCCGCTCAGCGGCGTACGAACTGGAAGGCTTCCGCATGAGATATAGGAATCACGAAGAGCGAAGCGATTCGATGATGACTAATCGCAAGGAGGAAGACGGAAGTTCGATAGCCGCTGGGGCATCGGAACTGGATTGATAAAAAGTGGAAGCGGCCGTTCAGCGCCGTACGGATTGGAGGGCTCTCGCATGAGATAAAGGAAACACAACGAACAACGTGAGTTGATGTTGACTTATCGCAAGGAGAGAGACCGAAATCCGCTAGGCGCTGGCCGCTGGAACTGGATTGATAAAAAGTGGAGATGCCCCGCTCAGCGGCGTACGGACTGGAAGGCTTCCGCATGAAATAATGGGAGCACAAAGAACCCAGTAAGCTTCATCACCTTTCCTTACTAGTCAAAACATCGAAAAGCACTGGATTCCGTACGCCCGTCCATCCTGCCGCACCATCTGAAAAGGAATGCTAAGATGTAACGGTAAGATATAAATTCTTTAATTTGATAACTAACACAGTAGAGGATGTAATAAAATGTCATTCGATGGATTATTTACAAAAGCCATGTCTGAAGAGCTTGGCGATCTGTTAAAAGGCGGGCGGATCAACAAGATCCACCAGCCATACAAAAATGAAATCATCATGATCGTCAGGTCACAGGGGAAAAACCATAAGCTCCTTTTGTCTGCACACCCCAGCTATGCCCGGGTACAGCTGACTTCCCAAAGCTATGAAAATCCATCAGTCCCTCCCATGTTCTGTATGCTTCTCAGGAAGCACCTTGAGGGATACATAATAGAAGATGTTTATCAGAAGGAAGTCGACCGGATCATCATTTTTGAAATTAAAGGGCGAAGCGAGATCGGTGATGTGTCCTATAAGCAGCTGATTATCGAAATAATGGGAAGGCACAGCAACATAGTAGTTGTGGATAAGAGCAGGAATATGATTCTCGATTCAGTCAAGCATATCCCGCCTTCCATTAACAGCTACAGAACCGTCCTGCCAGGACAAGAATACAAGTTCCCGCCTCCACAGGATAAGAAGAACCCTCTGGAAGCAGACAGGGATGATATCCTCAGGGCAGTTGATTTTAACAGCGGTAAGCTTGATAAGCAGTTAGTCGGAGCCTTTTCCGGTTTTTCCCCACTGTTTGCAAAAGAAGCCGTCCATCGTGCTGGTCTCGCAAATCGGAACAGTTTGCCTCAAGCAGTGCTGAATCTGCTCGAACCTGTTAAACAACGTGACTATCAGCCAACGCTCATACAATCGGATAAAGAAACTTTTTACTTCCTTGATCTTCAACATATAGATGGAGAGCGGTATCATTATTCCAATTTAAGTGAATTGCTGGACCGCTATTTCCATCAAAAAGCAGAAAGAGACCGGGTGAAGCAGCAGGGAAATGATCTTGAACGGTTCATCAAAAATGAGCGGGATAAGAATCAAAGTAAAATTGTCAAACTTGAAAAAACGTTAAAAGATGCGGAGAATGCAGATACCTATCAGCTGTATGGAGAATTGCTTACTGCAAACTTATATGCTGTTGAAAGAGGCATGAAGAAAATTGAAGTCGTCAATTATTATGATGAAGAGGGCGGCACAGTGAAGATTGCCCTGGATACAAGAAAAACTCCTTCTGAGAATGCCCAGCAATATTTTTCAAAATATACCAAAGCAAAGACAGCAATCAGAATCGTTCAGGAACAGATTGAAAAAGCAAAGGAAGAAATTCTGTATCTGGAGCAGCTGCTGCAGCAGCTTGATTCCGCTTCTCCAAAGGATATCATGGAAATCCGGGAAGAACTCGCAGAAGAAGGCTACATCAAAGCGAAGCACGAAAAGAAGAAAAAGAAGAATAACGAAAAACCTCAGCTGGAATCCTATTTATCCAGTGATGGAACGACCATTCTCGTTGGAAAGAATAATAAACAGAATGATTACCTGACAAATAAACTTGCAGGAAAAGAGGAAATATGGCTTCATACAAAAGATATCCCTGGTTCCCATGTCGTCATCAGGAGCAAGGACCCTTCAGATGAAACCATCAAAGAAGCTGCGGTACTGGCCTCATATTTCAGTAAAGCCCGGGAGTCAAGTTCAGTGCCGGTTGACTTCACTGCCGTAAAAAACGTAAAAAAACCTAACGGCGCCAAGCCGGGATTTGTCACCTATGACGGACAGCAGACTGTTTATACAACGCCAAGCCTGGATACCGTGCGTGCGATGAAAAAAGAATAGAATGACGGAAAGCGCCTTTCGGGGCGCTTTCTTTATTTCATTAACGCGTTAACGCAGCCGGGGACAGTCCCCTGTTACGTTAAAGTAACAGGGGACTGTCCCCGGCGGTTTTAGTTGGGGGCCCAATTTTCTGGGGACTGCCTCCAGCTTTTCAGCGCTTCAAGGTCTTTTTCTTCAATGTAATGGTTCTCATGAGCAGCCTCTAACAGTGCTGTGTAGTCGGATAGCGATACTGCTTTTATTCCTTCCTCTTCAAGCCTTTCGATGCCTTTTTGCAGCTCGTATGTAAAGATGGCAGATACGCCAAGCACTTCACAGCCCTCTTCTCTCAAGGCATGAACTGCGGAGATGCAGCTTCCTCCTGTCGAAATCAAATCTTCAACTACGACAACCTTCTGCCCTTTTGAAACTTTCCCTTCAATCTGGCTTCCTTTGCCATGGGCTTTCGGCTTCGAACGGACGTAACACATTGGTAATCCAAGCCGGTCGCTGACCCAGGCTGCATGGGGGATCCCCGCTGTGGCGGTGCCTGCGATCATTTCCGCATCAGGAAAATGATTTCTAATATTTTCAGCCATGCCTTCAGCGATCATATTCCTTACTTTAGGATAGGAAATCGTTAATCGGTTATCGCAGTATATAGGGGATTTCAAACCCGAAGACCAAGTAAAAGGATCATTCGGCTTTAAAAACACCGCTTCAATATTCAATAATTCCTGAGCAATTTCTTTTTTCATGATTGTCCCTCCCATTCCGTTTTCACTCTCCGATACGCCTCTGCCGGGTCAGCAGCCCCAGTGATGCTCCTGCCTACTACAATGGCAGAAGCGCCAAGGAGGCGTGCTTGAGAAGGAGAAGCAATACGGTTTTGATCCTGTACTGCATCACCTTTCAACCTTATGCCCGGAGTCACTTTCAAAAACTCCCTGCCGCAAGCATCCTGTATCGCTGCTGCTTCGTGAGGGGAACAGACCACTCCATCAAGCCCTGCCTCCTTAGTGATTTCAGCATAGTGCAGGACCGAGTCAACAAGCGGCACCAAGATGAGCTGTTCCTTTTTCATTTGCTCTTCTGAAGTGGAAGTAAGCTGTGTAACCGAGATAAGCTTCGGCCGTTCCTTCCCTGCCTGGGTACCTTGAATCAAGCCTTCCATCGCTTGCTCCATCATTTTCACGCCGCCTGCAGCATGGACATTGATTAAATCGATTTCAAACTGTGCCAGGCCTTTCATTGCCTGCCCGACAGTATTGGGGATATCATGGAGCTTCAGATCTAGAAAAATCCGGTGATTCATTTTTTTCAATTCCTCAAGAATCAAAGGTCCATTCTGAAGATATAGTTCCATCCCCACTTTTACAAACAGCGGCGTTTCAAAATTCTCCAGAAACTTTCTGCTGATCTCCCACGTCGGAAAATCAAGTGCGACTATAGGCTCCTGTTCCATGCTTCCCCCAGCTCCTTCCTGTCAATTCAGAAATATGATCCACCTTCATCTCAGCCAATCTTTCTTCCAAACCTTTGATCAGGTCCGGGCATATGAACGGGTCTACGAAGTTTGCAGTTCCCACGGCGACCGCGCTTGCTCCTGCATAGAAGTATTCAAGGATGTCATCAACCGTCTGGACCCCCCCCATGCCAATAATCGGTATATTGACTTTCTGGCTTACTTCATAAATCATGCGTATGCTCACCGGCTTGATGGCCGGACCCGACAAACCGCCAGTTCCGTTGGCAATGACCGGCCTCCCGGTCTTCGTATCAATTCTCATGCCAATTAAAGTATTGATCATCGTCAAGCCGTCCGCTCCGCCTTCTTCCACGGCTTTGGCCATTTCCACTATGCTGCCGACATTCGGGGAAAGTTTCACATAGACAGGTTTAGAAGAAACAGCTTTGACCTTCTTTGTCAACTCCTTAGCTATTTCAGGGACTGTTCCAAAAGCAATGCCCCCTGTCTTAACATTTGGACAAGAGATATTGAGCTCAATTGCTTTAACATTTGGTGCAGTCGAAATCGTCTCTGCAACCTCCACATAATCCTCTGTCTTAGATCCTGCCACATTCGCTATAATAGGTACATTATATTTCTCCAGCCATGGCAGTTCCTCTGTCATCACCTTTTGCAGGCCAGGGTTTTGCAGCCCGATTGCATTAAGCATTCCGGATGACGTCTCGGCAACACGCGGTGTGGGATTTCCAAACCTGGTGTCAAGGGTGGTTGCCTTGATCATGATGGCCCCAAGCATGCTCAAATCATAAAGACCTGCAAACTCCTTGCCGAAACCGAAGCATCCGGAGGCCGGCATTACCGGATTCTTCAAGCTTAAACCCGGTAGTTCGATTTTTAATTTATTCATAACTTCACCACCCCCACTGGAAATACTGGTCCATCACTGCAAATCTTCACATAATTTTTGTCTCCATCATTCACTGCCTTCTCGCAAACACACGCAAAGCAGGCACCGATTCCGCAGCCCATCCGTTCTTCAAGGGATATATACCCTTTGCTCTCGCCATATGAACTACTGAGTGCCGCCAGCATGGATTTGGGTCCGCAGGAGTAGAAAAGATCAAATTCCAGTCCTTTTTCTTTTATCACATCTGTAACAAATCCCTTGGTTCCTAATGAACCGTCCACTGTGGCAATGAAGGTTGGCCCAAGTTCTGAAAATTCTTTTTCATAAAATGCCGCTTCGCTTTTCTGAAAGCCGAGGACATGAAAAACCTTGATTCCGTTTTGAATCAGTTGTTTCGAAAGCTCATAGAGTGGCGGCACCCCGATTCCGCCTCCCACTAACAGGGCTGTTTTCCCTTCATCTTCCTCGTGGATTGGAAACCCGTTTCCGAGGGGGCCAAGCACATCAGCAGAGGCTCCTGCTTTTTCATGTGAAAGAAGAGTTGTCCCTTTGCCCTCTGCCCGGTAAATGACTGTAAGCCTTCTATTTTCTTTATCTATCTCTGCAATGCTTATTGGGCGGCGCAGGAGTGGTTCCACCCCTGTTCCTGTTTTGAAGTGCAGGAATTGTCCCGGTTCGTTCAGTTCATAAACAAGATCTCCGGACAAAACCATTTTGAATATATTTTCGGCGATTTCTTCATTGGAAATGATATGCATGAGATCCTTTTTTATCATGAAAATACCGCCGCCTTTTGAGTTTCTTCCGCCCCTTCCATTGCTTCCGCTGAGAAGGTCATGGATTCAAAGACTTTCAGGATTGCTTCGGCTGTATCCAGTGAAGTCAAACAAGGAATGCCGTTTTCCACAGACTCCCTGCGGATCCTGAATCCGTCTCTCTGAGGCTGCTTGCCTTTTGTCAGGGTATTGATGACGAGCTGTGTTTCGCCGCTTTGGATGACATCCAGGAGCGTAGGACCTTCAGAACCAATCTTGTCTACCTCTTTCACCGGGATGTCCGCTGCCCTTAATACATCCGCTGTACCTTTTGTAGCAAGGATCTGGTAACCGATATTGACGAAGCGCTTAGCAAGTCCCGTCGCCTCTTCTTTATCCTTGTCTGCGACGGTAAGCAGGACGGATCCATACTCTTTCATCTGCATGCCTGCTGCTACAATCCCTTTATAAAGTGCTTTTTCCAGTGTAGAATCTTTCCCCATTACTTCTCCCGTTGATTTCATTTCCGGCCCGAGAGTGATGTCCACTCTGCGCAGTTTCGCGAAGGAGAATACAGGGACTTTGACATACACACCCTTTTTCTCTGTAACCAAACCGGATTGGTAGCCCATTTCGGCAAGCGTGCTTCCCAGGATCACTTTAGTGGCCAGGTTTGCCATAGGCACATTGGTGATTTTACTTAAAAACGGCACAGTCCGGCTTGAACGCGGATTGACTTCCAGGACATACACCTCATTTTTGCTGATGACATACTGGATATTCAGGAGACCGATGATGTTTAACCCTCTTGCCAGTTTCGTTGTATACTCTATGATTCTATCTTTCTGATCCTTAGTGAGCTGCTGCGGAGGGTATACCGCGATAGAATCACCGGAATGGACACCCGCTCTCTCGATATGTTCCATAATGCCAGGAATGACGACATCCTTGCCATCTGAAATCGCATCCACTTCAATTTCTTTTCCGATTAAGTAGCGGTCAATCAAGACTGGATGCTCAGGATTCACCTTGACCGCATTTTTCATATATTGAAGAAGTTCGTCTTGTTCATAGACGATTTCCATCGCGCGGCCGCCCAATACATATGACGGGCGAACCAAGACAGGGTAGCCGATGGACTCAGCAATCTCTACTGCACCTTCGACTGTAACGGCTGTCTTCCCTTCCGGCTGAGGAATACCGAGGCTTTGGAGGGTATACTCAAATTTATCCCTGTTCTCGGCCCGGTCAAGATCTTCCAATGATGTACCGAGGATCTTGACGCCCCTCTCGACCAGCTGGGCTGCCAGGTTGATCGCCGTCTGCCCACCAAACTGGACGACGACACCTTCCGGCTTTTCCAAGTCGATGATATGCATGACATCTTCAATTGTCAGCGGTTCGAAATAAAGCTTGTCGGAAATGCTGAAGTCGGTTGAAACTGTCTCCGGGTTATTGTTGACGATGATGGCTTCGTATCCCGCTTCTTTTATGGCCCATACAGAATGGACTGTTGCGTAATCGAACTCCACACCCTGGCCGATCCTGATCGGACCCGATCCGAGGACCACCACGCTTTTCCTCGAAGTGACAACTGATTCATTTTCTCTCTCATATGTTCCGTAGAAGTATGGTGTTTCGGATTCAAACTCTGCCGCACATGTATCCACCATCTTGTAAACAGGAATCAGTTCCTGTTCTTTTCTCCAGTCATAAACTTGCTTTTCAGTCGCATTCCATAACTTCGCCAGTGTGATATCGGCAAAGCCCATTCGTTTTGCTCTCAGGGCATGTTCATAGTTAAACGGAGAATCAGCAAGTTCAGTTTCAAAATCCACAATTTTCTTAAGCTTATGAAGGAAGAACAAATCGATTTTGCTCCACTCATGGATGGTTTCAATCGTCACACCGCGGCGCAGTGCTTCGCCTATATAGAATAGTCTTTCATCTCCGGCTTTTCTAATGCGTTTCTCGATCAGTGCGTCATCAAAGCTGTCTCCGTCTTCAAGTCCCAGGTGATAAACGTTGCTCTCCAGTGATCTCACAGCCTTTAAGATCGATTCTTCAAAGGTACGGCCGATTGCCATGACTTCCCCCGTAGCCTTCATCTGGGTTCCAAGATTTCTTTTTGCTGATTCGAATTTATCAAACGGCCAGCGGGGAATCTTGGAAACGATATAGTCAAGTGCCGGCTCAAAGCTTGCATACGTTTTTCCTGTTACAGGGTTCATCATCTCATCAAGGTTCAGGCCAACCGCAATCTTAGCCGCAAGCTTTGCAATCGGGTAACCCGTAGCTTTTGATGCAAGTGCAGAAGAGCGGCTGACGCGGGGGTTCACTTCGATGATGTAATACTGGAAGCTGTTTGGATCAAGGGCCAGCTGCACATTACATCCCCCTTCAATCCCCAAAGCACGGATGATTTTCAATGAACAGTTTCTGAGCATTTGATATTCCCTGTCACTCAGCGTTTGGCTTGGTGCCACAACGATTGAGTCACCTGTGTGGATGCCGACAGGGTCAAAGTTTTCCATATTACATACAACGATGGCACTGTCATTGCTGTCGCGCATCACTTCATATTCGATTTCCTTGAACCCTGCGATGCTTTTCTCAAGCAAACACTGTGTAACCGGACTGTATTTTAATCCGCTGCTGACAATTTCAATCAATTCCTTGCGGTTATGGCAAATCCCTCCGCCTGTTCCCCCCAATGTATAGGCAGGACGTACAATCACCGGGTAGCCCACTTCTTCAACAAACTCGAAAGCTTCTTCTACCGTCCGGATGATTTCACTATCCGGCACCGGCTCATTCAGTTCTTTCATCAGTTTTCTGAAAAGATCCCGGTCTTCAGCCTGTTCAATGGCTGATAACTTTGTTCCAAGGATTTCAACCTCACATTCATCAAGGACACCCGAGTTGGCCAATTCTACCGCCATATTCAACCCTGTCTGGCCTCCAAGGGTAGGAAGCAGTGCATCAGGACGTTCTTTGCGGATGATCCTGCTGACAAATTCCAGTGTTAAAGGTTCGATATATACCTTATCGGCAATTTCACTGTCCGTCATGATTGTCGCTGGATTGGAGTTTACAAGAATGACTTTATAGCCTTCTTCTTTCAGGGCGATACAGGCCTGTGTCCCTGCATAGTCAAATTCTGCCGCCTGGCCGATGACGATCGGGCCGCTTCCGATTACCAGGATGGTTTTGATATCTGTACGTTTAGGCATGTGAAATCTCCTTTCTCATTTCCGCTTTCATCATTGTCATGAATTGATCGAAAAGTCCGTTTGCATCTTCAGGCCCAGGTGAAGCCTCCGGGTGGTATTGGACCGTGAAGGCAGGCAAATCAAGATGTTTCAATCCTTCTATTGTTCCGTCATTCAATCCGATATGGGTGATTTCCAGGCGTGTTTTTTCCAATGAAGCTTCATCCACTGAATACCCGTGGTTTTGTGATGTCAAAGCAATTTTTCCTGTTGCAAGGTCTTTCACAGGGTGATTGGAGCCGCGGTGTCCAAACTTCATCTTGAAGGTGTCGCCGCCGCCTGCCAGTGCAAACAGCTGGTGCCCAAGACAAATTCCGAACAAAGGAATCTTCCCAAGAATATCATTGATCATCTCGATTGCCTCCGGGACATCCTTTGGATCTCCTGGTCCGTTTGAGAGCATGATGCCATCCGGGTTCAATGCCTGAATGTCCTTGGCTGATGTATTGTAAGGAACGACAATCACGTCGCAATCTCTTTTGTTGAGCTCCCTGAGAATTCCATGCTTCATCCCGAAATCCACCAATACGACACGGAACCCTCTGCCAGGACTTGGATAGGCAGTTTTGGTTGAGACCTGTTTCACCTGGTTTGATGGAAGTTCAGCAGCTCTCAGCTTGTGAAGGATTTCTTCCTTGTCGGCTTCTGCAGAGCAGATCATTCCTTTCATCGTTCCGCGTTCCCTGATTTTTCTTGTCAGCATTCTCGTATCAATTCCGGCAAGTCCCGGAATTCCTTTCGCTTTCAGGAGGTCATTCAATGTACTTTCAGTTCTCCAGTTGGAAGGGAAATCTGCTTCTTCTCTTACAATGAGTCCTTTGATTGCCGGTGAAATGGATTCGTAATCATCGCGGTTGATTCCATAGTTTCCAATCATCGGGTATGTCAGAGTGATGATTTGGCCGCAGTAAGACGGATCTGAGAGAATCTCCTGATACCCTGTCATTCCTGTGTTAAAAACAACCTCTCCAACAGAACTTGTCTCAGCTCCAAATCCTTCCCCTGTAAATACAGTGCCATCATCAAGAATAAGCTGTCTTTTCATTATTGTTCGCCTTCCTTCCAAATTAAGGTTCCTTCTGAAAATGTTGCTTGCGGCCAGCCTTTGCATTCCCATCCGCCAAACGGTGTATTTGTTCCTTTTGACAGGAAAGTATCAGGATCGATTGCTTGTGTCTGGTTTAAATCTACCAGTGTGATGTCGGCTAAGCTTCCAACCTCCAAGGTTCCATAAGGAAGTCTGAATGTTTGAGACGGCTTCCTGGTCATCCAATCAACAAGCTGGTTCAGTGTGAATGATCCCTTTTCCACAAAATTTGTATAAAGCAGCGGGAAGGCTGTTTCCAATCCCACAATTCCAAATGGGGCAAGGGCAATTCCTTCTGATTTCTCCGATGCCGTATGAGGGGCATGGTCGGTCGCAATGAAATCGATGGTTCCATCCAGCAGCCCTGCTATCAGCGCTTCACGGTCTTCTGTGCTTCTAAGGGGAGGATTCATTTTATAGTTCGCATCGTCTCCCGGTATATCTTCCTCTGTCAGGAGCAAATGATGGGGAGTCACTTCCGCGGTCACTCTGATGCCCGCTTTTTTAGCGTCCCTGACAACCCGGACAGATTCTTTTGTACTGATGTGGCAGACATGATAGTGGCAATCCGCCGCCTCGGCAAGAAGGACATCCCTGGCGATTTGGACTGACTCACAGATGGATGGAATCCCTTTAAACCCATTCTCTTTTGAGAATTTCCCTTCATGCACGGCTCCGCCGTATATCAGGCTGTTATCTTCACAATGAGCCACAATGGCTTTGTCGACTGCGGCTGCCGCTTTCATGGCTTCATACATTTTTCCGGCTTCCTGCACTCCTACCCCATCATCTGTAAAAGCGAACGCTCCTGAATCTTTTAGTGCTGCAAAGTCAGTAAGGTCTTTTCCAACCTGCCGTTCTGTAATGGAAGCATATGGAAGTACTCTTACTTTCGCTGTTTCTTTTATTCTTCCGTTCAGCCATTGAAGTGTTTCCACGTCATCCGGTACCGGCCGTGTATTCGGCATCGCCGCCAATGTCGTGAATCCGCCTTTTGCAGCTGCTTTTGTCCCTGTTTCGATTGTTTCCTTCTTTTCGCCGCCAGGCTCTCTAAGGTGCACATGAAGATCCACAAATCCCGGGAGGAGAAGGAGACCCTTGGCATCGAAAATATCTGCATTTCCATCTGCCAGATTTTCACCAATTTCGGCAATATGTTTATCCACTATCTTTACATCTTTTGTTAAAATCGTTCCGTTCTCTTCTAACCACTTTGCATTTTTTATGATAGTTGTCATATTATTCTCCTCCTTGGGATATCAGTGCCCTTTTTAAGACTGCCATTCTTACATATACTCCATTTTCCATTTGCTTGAAGATCCTTGACTTAGGGCTTTCAACCAGTTCATCTGCGATTTCAACACCACGGTTGACTGGAGCAGGATGCATGATGATTCCGTGTTCTTTCATTAAGTCGGCTCTTTCTACTGTCAATCCGAATTCCTGATGATATTCTTCCTTAGTCAACGCGGATGTGCTTTCATGCCTTTCATGCTGCACCCTCAGCAGCATGACTGCATCGCCGGCCTTTACTGCTTCATCTATCGGAAGGTACCGGCCGTCTTCGACCAGGTCGTCAGGAAACCATTCCGGCGGGCCGGAGAAAAACACCTCTGCGCCTAATTTTGTTAATGCTTCCGCATTGGAACGGGCAACCCTGCTATGTGAGATATCCCCGATGATGCTTACCTTCAGTCCTTTGAAGGTTCCAAACTCTTCATGTATAGTCATAAGATCCAACAAACATTGTGTCGGATGGTTTCCGCATCCGTCCCCGCCATTAAGGATAGGAATCGAAAGTTGGTCTTTCAACCCGTCAAAGTAACGGTCATGCTCATGTCTGAGAACTACGGCATCCACTCCTACCGCTTCAAGGGTCTTAACCGTGTCATAAAGCGTCTCGCCTTTTGAGACACTGGATGTTTGCGTCTCAAATGGAATGACTTCCAGACCGAGCCTTCTTTCCGCCATTTCGAAGCTGCACTTCGTTCTTGTGCTGTTTTCGAAAAATAAATTTGCTATGTACTTAGGAGCTTCGGGAGTCCATTTCTCCCCATTCTTAAATCCTTTTGCTTCGGATAAAATCTCTTCTATCTCAGTCGGGCTAAGTTCTGCCATCGTCAACAAGTGCTTCATGATCCGCAGCCTCCTATTTTTGAAGAGTCCTGATAATAAAAAACACCCTGACCTTTTTAAGCCAGGGTGTTTTGGATCCACTAAGGTATACCTGTCCCCTATAATGGGTTCAAGTTTCCCTGCGCGTCACCGAAACACCCTTCTAAGCCTCTCTGGACCTCTCTTAAAAGGTGTTTGATACTCTATTTATTTTTTCAATTAATTCTCTTCATTCAAACCTTTGAACATCTCGTCTTCATCGACAGGTTCCTGACCAGGCAGGATCAAATTAAGTACCACACCTACAATGGCTGCCAGAGCCATTCCTGATAATGAAAGCTTATCAGTGATTTCGATGAAAGCTCCTCCAACCCCAATGACCAGTATCACAGAAGAGATGATCAAATTGCGTTTCTGTCCCAAATCAATTTTGTTGTCAATCAGCATCCTGAGTCCGCTGGAAGCGATGATACCGAACAACAGGATGGAAACACCGCCCATTACTGCTGTCGGAATCGTCCCGATCAAGGCTGTGATTTTCCCTACAAATCCAAAGATAATTGCTATTACTGCAGCGCCACCGATGACGAACACGCTGAAGACCCGTGTAATTGCCAGGACGCCTATGTTTTCTCCATACGTTGTGTTTGGCGGGCCGCCGATTAAGGAAGCAATGATTGTCGCCACCCCGTCACCCATGATCGAACGATGCAGTCCGGGCTGCTTGATGAAGTTTCTCCCAGCGACCTTGCTTAATACCATTTGGTCACCTGTATGTTCTGCCAAAGTAACGATGGCGACAGGGACCATGATGAAAACTACTTCCCATGAGAATGCCGGTGTATAACTTACAAATGGAATTATGAAGTCCGGAATCTGGAACCATGATGCCTCTTTCACCGGTGTCAGGTCTACGATTCCTGCAAAGAATGCAATGGCGTACCCCCCTACGATGCCGACCAGGATCGGAACCAGACCAAGGAAACCTCTAAAGAAAATCGATCCCAGAATCGTGATTCCCAGTGTTGCCAGAGCAACCATTAAATGTGTATTACTATATATGAGTTCTGCAGGGGCTGCCCCTGGGTTTTCGTACATTGCCATGTCGACTGCAGTGCCTGCAAGCCCAAGTCCGATAACCATGATGACCGGCCCGACTACAATCGGCGGAAGAATTTTCAACAGCCATTTTAAACCAAATTGCGAAATCAGCAGGGCGACAATTCCGTATACAATCCCCGCAAGGAAGCTTCCCATCATGGCTGCCCCCGGACCGCCTGCTGTTTTTGCGGCGATGATTGGTGAAATGAATGCAAAGGATGAGCCAAGATAAGCGGGTATTCTCCCTTTGGTGATCAGAAGGTAAGCCAGTGTGCCAAGACCGCTTGAGATCAATGCCACCGCCGGACTTAGCTCCACCAGGAACGGCACAAGTACCGTCGCTCCGAACATCGCGAATAAGTGCTGTATACTCAAGGTAAGCCATTGGCCCGCCTTTGGTACGTCTCTAACATCTAAAACTGCTTCATTGTGATTTGCCAACGTGATATTCCTCCTCTTTCGTGTTCGTTCCTGTAAAAAAAACCCTCGTTGCAAGAGGGCGCAAAGAGGGTTCTGCAATACGGTTTCATCGGAAACCGCGATTGAGATTCCTTTGCCAGCCTCTCTGGACTGTCTTTAAAAGGAAAGCTGTTTAATTATCGTGTATTGTTACTTGATCTTCATCATCCACTTCTGAAAGTTCTACCACTATTTTCTCTGAACTTGAAGTCGGTATGTTTTTTCCAACAAAGTCAGCACGGATCGGGAGTTCCCTGTGGCCCCTGTCCACGAGGACCGCAAGCTGGATCGTGCCCGGCCTCCCCATATCCATCAGGGCATCCAGTGCTGCTCTAACCGTCCTTCCGGTGAAAAGTACATCATCAATGAGTATTACCTTTTTATCGGTAATGGCCACCGGTAGATCAGAGCCTTTCACTTCAGGTTCCTCATTTTCCGTCTTGACTGTCAAATCGTCCCGATATAGCGTAATATCAATTTCACCTACCGGAATCTTGGTACCTTCTATTTCTTCAATGCGGTTCGCCAGTCTTTTTGCTAAGTGAATGCCTCTGGTCTTGATACCTACCAGGATGCAATTTTCAATCCCTTTGTTGCGTTCGATAATCTCGTGGGCAATCCTGGTAAGCGCCCTTCTGATTGCCGGCTGATCCAGAACAACCGTCTTTTGAGCCACTATCATCACCTCATCCTTAATATTACCGGGAAACATTTTAATAAACAAAAAATCCCTCCCACCGTATTGGTGAGAGGGCATACTTATCGTTTGAAATCCTTACACTGCACTCCTGTAGTGTAAGTTCATGAAAAGTTCCTTCTCAGCCTCACGGGACTGCATTAAAGGTTTCCTTATTCGGTTATATCAATCATAAGACCTGACAGATTGATTGTCAACGGATATTTTGCAGTTTTTGCAAAGTTTGTCGAAAAACCGCTGGCGGTTCCGCTTCAAACTCAAGATATTCTCCTGTGCGGGGATGGACAAAACCCAGGATACCCGCATGCAATGCCTGTCCATCAAGATCCAGCGTTTTTTTCGGTCCGTACTTTGGATCTCCCGCCAAAGGAAAACCGATATATTTCATATGGACCCGGATTTGATGGGTCCTGCCGGTTTCCAGTTGACACTCTACGTACGTAAAAGCAGCGAGCCTATCCAGGACATTGAAGTGCGTTACTGCATCCCGTCCTGAATCCACGACTGCCATCCTTTGGCGGTCTTTCGGATCTCTGCCGAGAGGAGCATCGATTGTTCCCTGGTCATGAGGGATGATACCATGGACGATTGCCTTATATTTCCTGGTTACTGTCTTATTGACCAGTTGTTCCACCAATTTCTCATGGGCCATGTCATTCTTGGCAACCATAAGAAGTCCGGATGTATCTTTATCAATCCTGTGTACAATACCCGGCCTTAAAACACCGTTAATGCCGGAAAGATCCTTGCAATGCGCCATCAGGCCATTGACCAATGTTCCAGAAGGGTGACCCGGAGCGGGATGGACGACCATGCCTCTTGGTTTATTAACCACGATAACATCCCCATCCTCATAGTATATATCAAGGTCCATTTCTTCTGGGATGACGTCCAATTCTTCAAGTTCAGGAATCGTAATGGCGATTACATCATCCACGGCACACTTATAGTTGGTCTTAACTGCAGAGCCATTCACCTTTACATTCCCATCCTTGATCCATTGCTGAACCTGTGACCTTGACCAATCTTGTTCCAGCCCGGTAAGCATCTTGTCCAGCCTTACACTCTTTTCTTCTTCACGAACGATATGTTCCATTGTTTCCATGTAATTTCTCCTTCTTTTCTCTACGCTCTTCCATCAGCATATTGATGATCAATAACCCTACACCGATTGTAAGAGAAGCATCAGCAATGTTGAAAATCGGAAAATCGTATTGAATGATGAATGTATTCAGAAAGTCTACGACCTCTTTCCTGAATACCCTGTCAATAAAATTGCCGATCGCACCGCCAAGCAGCAGTGCCAGACTCATGCTGAACAGTTTATTTCCTTTTGCATATTTTTCAAGATAATAAACGATTCCTATAATGACTCCGATTGTGATTATATAGAAGAACCACATCTGTCCCTGCAGGATTCCCCAAGCAGCTCCCTGGTTCCTGTGGGAAGTGATATACAGAAAATTATCAATCACGGTGATGCTCTGTCCTTCTGTCATTCTCTGCACGATCAGCCACTTTGTGAACTGATCCAATGCAATTACAACCAAAGCAATCAGATAATAAAACATACGGGAAGCCTCCGTCTCCAATCAAAATGATTACTTTAGCATTTTAGCATAATACCGGCTAGAAAGACACTCTTATCCAAATACAGCATGATTTTCTATCTTTGATCCACCCTTATTAATATAACGATTTTTTGGTGTAATGCAACCAGTCTTGTTCCTTATGATTACCGCTTCCGATCCAAAAATAAGATATGAGTTCACTGCTTATGTCCGGGTCAATCGACTCCTGAAAATAATACCTTTCGAGCAGCTGCTGAATTTCCTTCTTCTCTTCCTGAATGTAATGTTGAACCAAAACATTTTCCGAGCTGGCATTTTCAAGCTCCCTTAAAGAAACTTCCAATTCCTTGATAGTTTGTTGTAATTGTTCTTCCATATACATCCCTCCGTTTTGTTAGTATGGTTCAAAAACGAAGAAATGTTGATATGTAAGAATTAGTAATCAAGGGATTGGGATAGATGCAGCTCCTGTTAATTGCCGCTCTGTGAATCGTACCTATTTCATCTTTGGTTTTCTTCCATTAATGGTATGTTTTCTTCTTAATCATACCCCTTCAGCCTTCAATCCCTTCCTCTGGTGACACGATTGCTTCTTAATCGTAACCCTTCATCTACTGTTCCCTCATCTATTGGCACGTTTCCTTCTTATTCGTATCCCTTCAGCCTTCAATCTCTTCCTCTAATGGCACGATTGCTTCTTAATCGTACCCCTTCAGCCTTCAATCCTTCCCTCAGATAGCACGGTTCCTTCTTATTCGTATTCCTTCAGCCTTCAATCTCTTCCTCTAATGGCACGATTGCTTCTTAATCGTACCCCTTCAGCCTTCAATCCTTCCCTCAGATAGCACGGTTCCTTCTTATTCGTACCCCTTCAGCCCTCAATCCCTTCCTCTGGTAACACGATTGCTTCTTAATCGTAACCCTTCATCTACTGTTCCCTCATCTATTGGCACGTTTCCTTCTTATTCGTATCCCTTCAGCCTTCAATCTCTTCCTCTAATGGCACGATTGCTTCTTAATCGTACCCCTTCAGCCTTCAATCCTTCCCTCAGATAGCACGGTTCCTTCTTATTCGTACCCCTTCAGCCTTCAATCTCTTCCTCTGGTGGCACAATTGCACCATTTTTTCGCTTCGCCATCAAAGATTTTGGCTATTCCTTCTAGGATTGGACCAATTTTTCACGCCGCCCTTAGAGATTTGGACTATTCCACTCCGGATTGCACCATTTTTCTGAGCTGCCATCAAAGATTTGGGCTATTCTTTCCAGGATTGCACCAGTTTTCCCCGCCTCCATCTAAGATTTGGGCTATTCCTTCCAGGATTGCACCGTTTTTTCGCTCCGCCCTCAAAGATTTGGGCTTTTCCTACTAGGATTGCACCATTTTTATGCGCTGCCCTTAAAGAATTGGGCTATTCTTTCCCGGATTGCACCAATTTTTCCAAGCACCTTCAAGAATTTAGTCTAGAAGCGCTTCTCCCAAAGCAAAAAAACCCCGCAATACAATTTGCGGGGTTTTGAAGATATTAAGCATAATGCTTTTTAACGACGTCGGTACAACGAGGACACAGTGTCGGATGGTCGGGATCCTGGCCGATTTCCGTTGTTACCGTCCAGCAGCGGTCACATGTCTCGCCTTCTGCCTTCTCAACAACAATTGCATTGTTTTCAAGCTTCAATGCGTGCTCTGGTGCTTCGGAAACATTGCCGCCGATTTCAAAACCGGATACAATGAACAACTGCTTCAGATCTTCTCTTACAGAGTTAAGAAGTTCTTTTGTATCTTCATTTACGTAAAGAGTCACTTTAGCTGTCAAAGACTTACCGATGACTTTTTCATTTCTTGCTTCTTCAAGAGCCTTCAGTACATTGTCACGAAGCTTCAAGAATGCTTCCCATTTAGAAAGGATTTGACCTGCATTCGGCAGTTCCTGATATTCAGGCATATCCGTCAACTGAACACTTTCTTCTTTCTGGGATCCCATGTGGGTCCATACTTCATCCGCAGTATGTGAAAGGATCGGTGACATCAGCTTTGTCAGTGCAAGCAGGCACTCATGAAGGACTGTCTGCATGGCGCGTCTTTCATAATTATCTTCAGCTTCAATGTAAAGTACATCTTTTGCAAAATCAAGATAGAATGAGCTGAGGTCCAGCGTACAGAAGTTGTTTACACTCGTATAAATGCTTGAGAATTCATAGTTTTCATAAGAATTGCGGACATTCTTGATCAGATCATTCAGCTTTACAAGCATGAATTGGTCCACTTCCCTTAGATCATTGTACGAAACTGCATCTGTTTCAGGGTTGAAGTCTGCAAGATTTCCTAACAAGAAACGATAAGTGTTTCTGATTTTGCGGTATACTTCAGACACCTGCTTCAAGATGGCATCTGATAAGCGTACATCCGATTGGTAATCAACTGAAGCAACCCACAGACGGAGAATATCCGCTCCCATTTGCTTGATGACCTTGTCAGGCACAACAATGTTCCCGATGGACTTACTCATCTTGCGGCCTTCACCATCATTCACGAATCCGTGGCTCAATACCCCTTTATAAGGAGCTTTCCCTGTCACGGCCACACCTGTTGTAAGGGATGAGTTAAACCAGCCGCGGTATTGGTCGGACCCTTCTAAATATAGATCCGCCGGACGCTGCAGGTCGTCTCTTTGATGCAGGACAGCCTGGTGGGAAGAACCTGAATCAAACCAGACATCCATGATGTCCTGTTCTTTTGTGAATTCGCCATTAGGGCTTCCATCATGAGTGTAACCTTCAGGAAGAAGCTCCTTGGCACTCTTTTCGAACCAGACATTGGAGCCATGCTTGCGGAAAAGTTCGGATACATGAGCAATTGTCTCTTCTGAAATGATTTCATCGCCGTTTTCTGCATAGAATACCGGGATTGGAACGCCCCAAGCGCGCTGCCTCGAGATACACCAGTCGCCTCTGTCACGGACCATGTTATGAAGTCTTGTTTCTCCCCAGGAAGGAACCCACTTAGTATCCTTGACTGCTTGAAGAAGGTCATCCCTGAAAGAATCAATGGATGCGAACCACTGTGGAGTTGCCCTGAAAATAACCGGCTTCTTAGTACGCCAGTCATGCGGATAGGAGTGAGTGATGAACTCTAGCTTCAACAGTGCCCCGGCTTCCTCCAGTTTCTCAGTGATCGGTTTGTTGGCTGCATCATAAAATACGCCTTCGAATCCTGGAGCTTCCTCTGTCATGACACCTTTATCATTTACCGGACAAAGGATATCAAGGCCGTATTTCTTTCCGACCAGATAGTCATCTTCACCATGCCCTGGAGCTGTGTGTACACATCCTGTTCCAGAGTCAGTCGTAACGTGGTCACCAAGGATCACAAGAGATTCCCTGTCATAAAACGGATGCTGTGCTTTTACAAGTTCAAGATCTGAACCTTTCACCGTCTTCACAACTGTTGGCTCATTCCACTCCAGGACAGATGCAACATCTTCAAGTAAGTCTTCAGCCACTACATACTTACTGCCATCCACTTCAACCACTACATATGAAAGAGCAGCATGGACAGTGATGGCAAGGTTTGCCGGAATTGTCCATGGAGTTGTCGTCCAGATGATGATCTGAGTGCCTTCTTCCAGTACACCTTTTCCATCCATCACTTTGAAACCTACGTAAATGGAAGGAGAGCGTTTGTCTTGATACTCGATTTCAGCTTCAGCCAGGGCAGATTCACTGGAAGGACTCCAGTAGACAGGTTTCAATCCTTTATAGATATAGCCTTTATTCGCCATTTCCCCAAAAACCTTAATCTGTTCGGCCTCATACTCAGGCTTCATTGTGATATAAGGTTTATCCCAATCACCGCGGACACCCAGCTGCCTGAACTGCGTACGCTGGCTGTCAATTTGTCCGTATGCATATTCTTCACAAAGCTTACGGAACTCGGCAACCGTCATTTCTTTACGGTTGACACCTTTCTTCGTCAAAGCCTGTTCAATTGGCAGTCCATGTGTATCCCAGCCTGGAACATAAGGTGCATTGTAGCCGCTCATGGATTTATACCTTACAATGAAATCTTTCAGGACTTTGTTAAGCGCATGGCCCATATGGAGATCACCGTTTGCGTAGGGAGGACCATCATGCAGGATGAATAACGGCCTGCCTTCAGTTCTCTCCTGGACCTTTTTATAGATATTCATCTCGTTCCACTTTTCCTGCATTTCCGGTTCGCGCTTCGGCAGATTTCCTCGCATCGGAAATTCAGTTTTCGGCATCAATAATGTGTCTTTATAATTCATTCTTCTTCCTCCTATTCGAAAACATTCAACAGCATAACCCAGGATTATTACAACACCGGTTGATCCTGATATACCTTTAACAATTTTTCTTCTCCTGATGCCTCCAGGAAAAAGGCATTAAAAAAAGCCTTCTCATCCCTGGAAAGGGACGAGAAAGCTAACCCGCGGTACCACCCTGATAAGCAAAACAGTTTTGTAATGCCCACTTTGACATTCGTAACGAGAATGACACGCCGGAATTTAATTGCAAAATTGCTTTCAAGACCGGTGCTCGAGGGTGATTTTCCGCTTCTACTGCCTCCGTCAAGCTTTCACCATCCTTGACTCGCTGCCTGAAGGCTACCTTTAAAGAAACGTACTGTCCCTTTCATTGCACTCCAATATAATTATAAAATCCATTATATGAAATTTACTCTTATTTCGTCAAGCTGTCTTCTTCTTTCAGTGTCTTTAAATCAGTTGCATCAATTTCAAATTCCATGATTTGATCCCAGTCATCGCTGCTCAGCAAATCAAGCTGTGCCTCGATCAGCATCTTGAAGCGGGTCCTGAAGACCTTGGACTGCTTTTTCAATTCTTCGATTTCCATAGCGATCTTTCTTGCCTTGGATAGTGACTCATTGACGATCCTGTCAGCATTCTTCTCTGCTTCCTTCACAATCAGCTTCGCTTCCTTGGAAGCATTTCTGCGTACTTCTTCTCCGGCTTCCTGAGCGATGACGATTGATTTGTTCAAGGTTTCCTCAATATTGGTGAAGTGGCCCAGTCGCTCATTCATCGAACCAAGAGATTCTTCAAGCTCTTTTTTCTCACGAAGAAGGATCTCATAGTCCTTAATAATCTGATCAAGGAACTCGTTCACTTCATCTTCATCATAACCCCGGAATCCGCGACTGAATTCTTTGTTATGTATATCTAACGGCGTTAAAGGCATAATGCCACCTCCATGCGAAGTAAGTATTCTTCTCCTATTATAACTGAATTTTCGACAGTTTGTGGGAATTTCCCTTTATTTTTCGAAAATTTATTTTCACTGGAACTGGCCGTTCTTTACTGGACAGTCAGGGTTGGTTTCCGTTCAGGAGGCAAATGCCGGGCAGGCGTGCTTCCCCGATGACTGTGCCACCATTAGAACTAATGCTCATTTCAGAACCCCTGCCGTGATTCGGAACTTGTCTTTTTTCGTTCTGCCTTCAATGGAAATCAACTTGCTCCTGCCATGCCCCCTCATGGAAAATACATCGCCTTCACCAACTTCAAAAGAAGGATTTTCCACAACTCTCCAATTCACCTTAACTACCCCTCCTGCAATCAGGGTTTGAACCTTCTGCCTGGAAATGTTATAGAGGGCGGAAAGGACCACATCCAGGCGGAGGGAACTGGCAGTGGCAGCTATGTCCTGCCATTCCTCAGAGGAAGTTATCAAGTATTCCAATGGCTGTTTTTCCATGGTCACTTTTGTACGTCCAACTTCACTGAAATTCATTTCTACAAAATCAGCGATTTCGGACGCTGTCAGCAGTTGAACCTTGTCCCCATTAATGAGGATATCCCCGAACTTCTCCCTTTTTAAGCCTATTGACATAAGGGAACCAAGTATCTGGCGGTGTTCAAGGGTAACAAATTTTTTGGGATAGTTGATTTCAAATAATGTGACAGCGAAGTCCGATTGAGAGGGTTCATAGTAATCCGGATATAAAATGCACCGTTTCCTTTCCAGGTCATCACTATCAGGATAAAAACTTAATTTAATATCGGCGTTTTTGCCCATAATAGCGGAAAGTATATATTGCTGCCTCGGATCTAAAAAGCCGGTGACTTTTGGGGAGTAGGAATTCTCAACGAATTCACGCCATTCCAAAACACTGTCAATGAACTCTTTTTCATCTTTCCTGAAATGCTGATAAATCGATGTCATCTTTTACACCTGCTTTAATTAGTGGGGGTCAAATAGTTAAACTCTGTAAATGAAAAAGGGAGTACCTGAACGGCCCCCTAAATTTTAATATTTTATTTAATAATCAGAGATCCTGTCCGTAATTATACAAACCATCTGTACAGTTCAAGAATTCCTGTTTTGGCTAGATTCAGTACAATGAACGCCACAATTGGAGAAATATCTATCATGCCGATGGCTGGGACAATCTTGCGGAACGGCTCTAGATATGGTTCACAGATCCTGGATAGGAACCGTCCGATTGCGGTCTCCCTTGCATTGGGAAACCAGGACATTAGAATATAAATGATCAATGCCCAGGAATAAAGATCAATCAGCCTGTATAACGTTGCGATAACAAATTCCATTTTTCACACTACCACCTTGTATTATGGTTGTCTTCCTCCTGCAGGAATTCAGTGATATTCCCTGCCACTTCTACATTATCAGGAGTACAAAGGAAGATGTTGCTGCCGATTCTCTGGATGTCGCCTCCCAAGGCATAGACTGTACCGCTTAAAAAGTCTACGATCCGCTTTGCCTGGTCATGCTGAATTCTTTGCAGATTTACAACGATTGCTCTTCGATTTTTCAAATGATCTGCTATTTCCTGAGCTTCAGCATAGACTCTTGGCTCTACAATGATCATTTTTGAAGACTTCTGAACACTTTGCAGACTGACAACATTTTGTTTTGCCGAGGAAGACTGTTGCTGCTTCATAGGCAGCGTTTCCTCATATTGTTCCTCAGTATAGCTCTGTTCCTGGTCGAATTCTTCTTCATCCAGCAGAAAAAAGTTTTTGAATTTTGATTTGATCCCCACTTGTCTGCCTCCTTTTAATCTTCTCCCACAAGTGCTGTACCAACCCGAATAAAGGTGGCTCCTTCTTCGATGGCAATCATATAATCATTTGACATTCCCATAGAAAGTTCTGTACAGGGTGCATGCTCAATACCCATTGCAGCAACCTCTGCCTGGAGGGATTTCATTTGTCTGAAATAACCTCTGAGTTTTGTTTCGTCATCGATATTCGGCAACATGGTCATTAAACCGGCCACCTTGACATTCTCATATTGGCTCAAGCCTTCTATGAAAGAAATGACATCATCCGGCGGAAGCCCATGCTTTGATTCTTCTCCGGATATGTTGACCTGCACAAAGCAAGAAACTGGGCGGGACGCCCTTTTATCGATCTCCTTTGCAAGCGACTTGCGGTCCAAGGAATGTATGTAGGATACTTTATCTATGATATTTTTCACTTTCCTTGATTGAAGGGTTCCGATGAAGTGCCATACAGGCTTGTCCTTCAATTGTTCCCACTTGGAATTCAGACCCTCATCCCTGTTTTCGCCGAGATGGGTAATTCCGGCTTCGATGGCTTCCTGTGCCCTTTCGGCAGAGACATATTTAGTAACGGCAACAATCGTGATGTCTTCTGGATTCCTGCCGGAAGCTTCACACGCTGCCTTGATTTTTTCATTGATGATTTCCAACTTCTCTCTAACATCCATGAAGTGTCACTCCTTCCAGCCGATAAAGCTCATAATCCTGCCTGTCCTGCCGTTATCCCTGCGATGGGAAAAGAATTCATTTTCATTACAGGATGTGCATAGTTCTGAAACGATTATATTTCCCGAAGGAATACCTGCGTTTCTAATGGCAAGATAATTGGTTCTCTTTAGATCCAGTTCATATTGTCCTTCATACTTTAAATTATATGGCTTTTCATTACAATCTTCTAGTAGTTTTTCAACTTTGTCAATAACTCTGTCATCAACCTGATAGCACTTTCTGCAGATTGATGGACCGACCGCGGCGAGGATATCCTCTGATTTTGCTCCATATCGATTGAATTCCCTTATCATATGGCCGGCAATATCAAGCACAGTACCTTTCCATCCCGCGTGCGCGACCCCTATCAGCCGGCCCTCAGGATAAAGAAAATATATAGGAACACAGTCAGCGTAACACATTGTCAATAACAGATCCGGTTCATCGGTGATTAAGCCGTCAGTATCCATGATACTCGTTGAATAGTCCATTGCACCCCTACCGGCGTCTTCTTTAGTCACCCAGCGGATATTCCTGCCGTGCGTTTGTTCCGCACATACCCAGTTGGCTGAAGGAATTCCAATACGTTCAGCTGCGAGCCGGCGGTTTTTTTGTACAGTTTCCTGTACATCATTGACATGGAGTCCCATATTAAGCGACCGGTACTTCCCCTCACTAAATCCCCCTTGTTTACTGGTGATCCCCGCCTTCAATCCCGGTACGAGCCGGCTCCAGGCAGGAAGGGAGAAGATCAACTGATCTGTTTTATAGAAGGCTTGTTCTGTCACTGCAGCATCTCCTTCCTTTTTCTACAGTTTATCATAAACTCCCTTCCAGCGTCATACTCGATACACCTGCATACCTTAAGGTGCAGCACCTCATTGCTTCCTCGGTTCTTCCAATTGCGCCTGCAGGTAATGGTTATCTTTATGCCTTACTAAAATGACATCTTCCCCTATTTTCACAATGGAAGTCCAGGGAATGACCACATCTTCTTCTTTTGCGAAAAACCCCATGATTTTACCATTTCTTCCGATGACAATCGCTTCTATTCTGCCGGTATCCAGGTTGATTTCTATATCTGCAATATTACCTAACTTTCGACCGTCTGATATGCTGACAACATCCTTCACTTGAAAATCCGATATCCTGACCATCTCTCTCCCTCTTTTCATGAAGTCTTATATAGAAAATATATGCACAAAAAAATGAGGTCATGCCCCGTCTTAACCTGGGGCATGACCCATTATTGAATATTCTTATTCATTTGTTTAATTGCTGCCTTTTCAAGCCTTGATACTTGTGCTTGAGAAATTCCGATTTCATCTGCCACTTCCATTTGGGTCTTACCTTGGAAGAAGCGTTTCCGGATAATCATTTTTTCCCGGTCATTCAGGCGTCTCATGCCTTCTTGAAGAGCTATTTCCTCAATCCAGGTATGATCTCTGTTTCTCTCATCACTGAGCTGATCCATAACAAAAATGGGATCGCCGCCATCATTATATATCGGCTCGAATAGTGATACCGGATCCTGTATTGCATCCATGGCGAATACAATGTCTTCATGTGGAACATCCAGCACTTTCGCAATTTCTTCTGCTGTCGGCTCCCTGGAAGTCTCGCCCATAAGCTTCTCACGGACCTGAAGAGCTTTATAGGCAATATCCCTTAAAGACCGGGATACACGTATCGGGTTATTATCCCTCAAATAACGGCGGATTTCCCCGATGATCATAGGCACGGCATATGTAGAGAACCGGACATTCTGACCCAGATCGAAGTTATCAATCGACTTCATCAGGCCGATACACCCGACCTGAAATAAATCATCCACATATTCCCCGCGATTGTTGAACCTTTGAATGACACTGAGGACAAGACGAAGGTTGCCGTTTACTAACTTTTCCCTTGCCGAGATATCCCCAGCCTGCATTTCCCGGAAGAGTTTTCTCATTTCCTCATTCTTGAGAACGGGAAGTTTCGATGTATCAACACCACAGATTTCAACTTTATTACGTGTCAAATTCTTTCCCTCCTTACAGGAGTTGCTGTACAAAAAACAGTATCTCCCCGGAAGGAAAATTTATGCACACGCTAAATCCCTGCCGCAAATAGAAAATACTTCCAAACAAGACAGGACAAGGGTTTATTTAACTTAGAAAATTTTTTGGACATACAAAAAGGTTGTTTTCTTTTCGGAAAAATCCCAGATGCCGGATTTTTCCCCTGTAGTCAATGGGTTTTACTCTCAAAAAGAACGAGCAGCTCTTTGCTTTCCTGCTCACCGGGATTTTTACGACGATTTACCCGGATATTGTTTGAAATTTATATTGAATAGCATTAAAGTTTCCGAAAAGAGCCTAAAAAAAAGAAGCGATTCAATTTCAGAATCACTTCCAGCCGCTAACCTCAAACCATTTTATTGAATTCTTTCTTCAATCGCTTAATGATTCGTTTCTCTAATCTGGAAATATAGGATTGGGAAATCCCCAGCATATCCGCTACATCCTTTTGTGTCTTTTCTTCACCACCCATCAAACCGAATCTGAGTTCCATTATTTGTTTTTCCCTGTCTGACAGTTCCGTAAGGGCGTTAAACAACAGTTTCCTATCCACTGTCGCCTCCAGGTCTTTTGTGATGATGTCTTCTTCAGTGCCCAAAACATCCGATAGCAGCAGTTCATTTCCATCCCAATCAATATTCAATGGTTCATCGAAGGAAACTTCTGACCGTATTTTATTGTTTCTCCTCAGATACATCAGAATTTCATTTTCTATACATCTGGACGCATAGGTGGCTAATTTAATCTTCTTTTCGGGATTGAAGGTGTTAACAGCTTTAATCAAACCAATGGTTCCGATACTGATGAGATCTTCTATATTGATTCCGGTATTTTCAAATTTCCTTGCAATATACACTACAAGCCTTAGGTTCCTTTCGATCAAGAGAGAGCGTGCGGTTTTGTCCCCATTAGGAAGCTTTTTGAGCAGAACCGCTTCTTCTTCTTTGGAAAGGGGAGGAGGAAGTGCCTCACTGCCGCCTATGTAATATATTTCATCCGTCTTGATTCCAAGCTTGATCAGAAGCTTATACCAATAGTATGTAAGTCTGAGCCGTATATTTTTCAATGTAGTTCCCCCTTCTAATTTGTTGAATTAAGAGTATAGTAGTAGTGCAAAGTATTAAGAAACGTTTCTTAATGGAGGAGCTGTCATCATCCTCGGATGGACTATTGAATTGAACGTACCGTCTGCAGAAAATTCCATATTCTGAAAAACAATCAACCCCTTCTTGCATGGCCAAGTTTGTTCACCTTTCTTAATAACAATCGTGTCCGGCTTAAAAGCTATGAGAAGCTGGCTTTTCTTTCCAACAGACTGAGCAGGAATAAAGCGGACACGATCTTCCCATTCAGGGGAAAGCGAATGGTTCCCACTCATCATATCTTCATTATCTTCAGAAAGTTGAAGGATTTCTTCTGGAACCGCTTCTTCCAAACCTCTCGAAGAAATCAGCATTACAGGACTTTTACTAAGTGGATCGTAAAGCTGGTTACCGCTGTCGACCAACCCCTTCAAACCCAGCTTCAGCCCGTTTATTTCAACTTCTATATTGACAAGTTGATCATATTGGATATTCACTGTTTCAATACTGCTTACCCGGCTCCGTGAAAAGTACCAGGCGGAAGGCAGAGCGAACATGACAAACACCCAGCTGATTGGATCACCAAATCCTTTTACACTAGCTAAAAACATGGAAGATTGAAGGTTGTTATCAAAACTAAGGAAGTAATGGACCCCGATCAGAATTCCACCGGTTAGAAAGGTGGAAAAGTAGAGCATCAGCAGGTTTCCAATAAAGAATCTAAACCTTTTGAATCCAAATGCTGCAAGCACCATTATGATCGAAAAAGATAATTTGGCTAACGGATGACCGCTGATATGGGCATAAGGAGTAAAGGATAACAATACAATTAAAGAGCCGATAAAACCACCTGAAAAAATTCTCCACCACCTTAGATGTCTTTTTAGAAATAGTGCAGTCATCATCAACAATATACTGTCTATCAAAAAATTTAATAGCCAAATGACATCTAAGTACAGAACCAACCTTTTCCCTCCTTTTGGTCGATTGTTACTGACTGTTATGTGAAGTATATCGTACATACTCTCTGGAAGTGTGTCACTTTCTGTATGCAAAGAAGTGAAACTTTTCATACTCTCGTTCGAATATTGTCAAATAAAATTATGCACCATTGTCAGTTTCAACTAATCCCTTTATACTGAGCACCCCTTCCTGACCCTGACTGGCGAACCCTCACTAATTCTGCAGCCACACCTTAATAAAAAAATAACACACTACGTATTTATGAAATTATTAAAGATTCTTCTCCTGAAATATAGAAACATATTCCATGGATAAAATATCGGAATCAATTGAAAAATCATGCTTAATACGAAAGAAAAGTGCCTCTATTCTTATTTAGGAATAGAAGCCGCGGGCTCCCAGGAAAACAGGTTTTGGTATCCCTCTGAAAGCAGGGCTTATTCGAATTGCCTTATTAAAACAAGGCTGTTTCCGCATATATTGTTGCTTTCGGAAAAATTCCAGTTTCCAGATTTTTCCCTTGTATTCAAAGGTTTCACTTTGGAAAAATGAACGAGCAGCTCTTTTCATCCCAGCTCACCGGGGCTTTTACGACGATTTACCAGGACTTTATTTGAAATTTATTGTAAATGGCAACAAAGTCTATGAAAAGAGCCTAAAACAAAAAAAGACTCAAGGAAATGGTCCTTGAGTCTTTTCGTATACCTATTATCTGCGGCGGTTACGATTTCGCAGGAATGTAGGGATATCCAATGTTTCTTCCGCACCCTGGCTGCTTGTACGGGAAGGTTCCTGCTGCTGCGGTTCCTCTCTTTTCTGTTCACGCTTAGGAGCCTGCTGCTGTGCTGCATTGTTATTGTTCGGCTTCATTCCGCCAAATGAAGGTCTTGTTTGTTTAGGCTGGACTGCTTCTTCGTTGAAACCTGTCGCAATTACTGTAACGACGATATCATCTTTAAGTTCTTCATTGATGACAGAACCAAAGATCATATTAACTTCCTGATCAGATGCAGATGCTACAATATCAGCTGCCTCCTGAACTTCATAAAGGGAGAGGTTCGTGCCTCCAGTGATATTCATCAAGACACCTTGAGCACCATCGAGTGAAGTTTCAAGCAATGGACTGGAGATTGCCTTCTTCGCTGCTTCGGTTGCACGGTTCTCTCCGGATGCAGCACCGATTCCCATAAGGGCAGACCCTTTGTTGGACATAATCGTCTTCACGTCAGCAAAGTCAAGGTTGATAAGGCCCGGAGTTGCAATCAAGTCGGAAATACCCTGAACACCCTGACGCAACACGTTATCTGCCTCACGGAAGGCTTCAAGCATTGGAGTGCTTTTATCAACGATCTCAAGCAGGCGGTCATTCGGGATGACGATCAAAGTATCAACCGCATCCTTCATGGCGCTGATTCCTCCGCTTGCCTGTGTTGAACGCTTTCTTCCTTCAAAGGTGAATGGACGGGTTACGACACCTACAGTCAAAGCACCGATTTCCTTAGCAATCCCTGCAATTACAGGAGCTGCACCAGTTCCGGTACCTCCACCCATTCCAGCAGTTACGAATACCATGTCTGCACCTTTAAGTGCTTCTTCGATCTGTTCTTTGCTTTCTTCAGCAGCTTTTTTCCCAACTTCTGGGTTTGCGCCTGCTCCAAGGCCCCTTGTAAGCTTACCGCCAATTTGCATCTTGATTTCTGCTTTAGATAAGTTCAATGCTTGCGCATCTGTATTAACCGCGATAAATTCTACACCTTGAACACCATGCTCAATCATTCGATTGACGGCGTTATTTCCGCCGCCTCCTACCCCGATTACTTTTATGGTGGCTAATGAATCTAAATTTGTATCAAACTCTAACATGAAACATCCTCCTAATTCCTCGATTCTCAACCTATTTGAAGCTATTCAAAAAAGTAGCCGAAAAATTTCTTCATCTTCGATGACACTTTTTCGTCATTTGGCTTGTCCGGTTTGGGTTTTGGTTTCTCAGTCTGTTCAGGCTTCTTAACAGTCCGCTTTTCAACAGGCTCTGCAGGAACAGGAGAGGCACTTACGTTTCTCCCTTGTAATCTAGCATTTTTATGAGCATACTTTATCAGCCCTACAGACGTGGTGTATTGTGGTTCGCGGACACCAATGTAATCAGGTACCGCGACCCTTACGCGATTCTGGAAGACCAGCTGTGCCAATTCAAGCACTCCCGGAAGATTCGCGATTCCACCAGTCAAAACATATCCGCCAGGCAAGTCATGGACACCCATCCTTCTTAGCTCATGTCCAATCATATCGAATATTTCTTCTAATCTAGCTTCTATAATATCAGAAATTTCAAGCTGATTAAATTGCTGGTGCTGATCACTGCCGATAATCGGTACACTGAACACTTCATCTTCAGAGGCATGATCATAAAAAGCATGGCCATACTTCACTTTGATCATCTCAGCATCCTCAGTTGATGTCCTGAGTCCGATGGACAGGTCTTTTGTGATATGTTCCCCTCCTATCGGCAGGACTGACGCAGCTCTGATATGTCCATGTTCGAACACAGCAATTGTAGTGGATCCTCCGCCGATATCGATCAATGCGGCACCAAGGCTTTGTTCATCCTTGGAAAGGGCAATCGAACCTGACGCCAAAGGCTGCAGGACGATGTCCATTATTTCCAGACCCGCTTTTTCAACACAGCGTAAAGTATTATGTAATAGTGTCTTTGAACCTGTTATGATCGTCCCTTCCATCTCAAGCCTGACACCAATCATCCCCCTGGGATCTGTAATTTCATCCAGCCCGTCAACGATGAATTGTTTAGGGATCACATTTACAATCTCCCGTTCGGGAGGTATTGAGATGACCTGCGCCGCATCCATTACACGTGCCACATCTTCATCTGTAATTTCTCTATTCTCACTAGAGACAGCCACTACCCCGTGACATGCTTGCAGTGCTACTCCGTTTCCAGGAATCCCGACGATTACCTGGTTGATGTTAATACCGACCATCCTTTCAGCTTGTTCGACGGCCTTTTTGATCGATTGAACAGTTTCATCAATATCCACAATGGAACCTTTTCTGATTCCTTGTGATTTCACATTTCCGACACCGATGATGTTCAAAGAATCATTGGACATTTCTCCAATGATCACTTTCACTGTGGATGTACCGATGTCTAGACTTACAAAAATTTCATTGCTGTTCACTCTGTGGCACCTCCTTCAATTCTTATGTATTTTAGAACAACAAATTGATTTAAAGTTGAGTTTCAAGTATATCTTATAAAAATATTCGTCGCTTATAAAAGATTCCCTTTTAAAATTTCAATTTTTTTCTTTTTTTTCACTATTTGTGCTCCAATTACTAATCAAAATCCTCCGGATGACCGCAATATTTTGAAATAGTCTCACTCCAAAAGCGAAAACGGCCGCTAGATATAAGTCTACACCAAGATGGACACCTAGAAAAGCCAAACTTGCAGCAAGAAGAATATTAAAGAAAAAACCTGAAACAAATACTTTATCATCATAAATATTTTGCAGGTGGGCCCTTATCCCACCAAACAATGTATCGAGAGCTGCTAATACCGCAATGGATAAGTAGTTTGAATATTCATCTGGAATCCTGATATCGGTAAGCAATCCAAGGATCACTCCTAGCAGCAACCCTAAAACGGGCAGCCACATTCTGTTAATTCCCTCCTTCTGCCACAGGTTCCATATACCGGATCCTGATAGTGTCCCCGTATGCCGGAACAGTAAGATTATCCATTGGGGACCCTATATTGACAGTCAAATTATCTATGAAGAAATCTTCTATTGCCCGGGAAACCTGCATCCTGTTCTGAAGGTCCTGAGCCTCCTTCAAGTCTTTGGTCAAAACCCTGATTTCAAATGGGACAGTGTTTATCGAATACCCGTCAATTTTGGTTTCCCCATTAATATCCCTTATTACTGAAGTGTTTATCAGCCGGCGGCCGTCAATGGATATTTCCTTGGCCCCATACTGGTTCAACTCATTCACAAGCCTTTCAAGAAGGTCGGGGGAAACGGATTTAACCTTTGTGCCCAACAGCACCTCTTCAAGAGAAGGTTCGACTGTCAGTACCAGGCCGGGACCGCTTTTTTCAAGCAGGCCCGCTTCCAGTTTAAGCTCCTCAAGAGTATCCCTCAAAGCTTGTTCCTGGCTCGTCTGCCTTTCCGTTTCATATTTCTCCAGTTTCTCATCAATGGACTGCATTTCCTTAAGGAGACCCGAATGAATATCCTTTTCTTTTTCAATGGCTTCTCTTAATTCCCAAATATCCCTGGTATCCCTGATAACAGGCTCCTGGACTGTCTGAAACTGAACAGCCACCATGAATCCGATAATCAGGGTAATAAGAGTAAAGCTGACTTTATTGCCCACCCTTGCTCACCTTGCTTTCTATTTTCCACTACACAGGGGCATACCGCCTTATGATTCACTGATAATTGGTTCAAAAACCAACTTATTTTCCTTTTTGAGACTGAAATCAATATTTTCATTCACTAATTGATCCTTGACACCGCCGGTCAAATTCAACGCAGAGGATAACACTTCAGGATCGCCGATTGACGTTATTTCAAATGGCGCACTGTAAGTAACCCCGTCAACTGTGATTACCGGCCCCGTGCACAGGATATATGAATCGTGCTTGAGTCTTTGGCCGTTAATCGCCACCGCAGAAGCTCCGGCAATATACATTTCATTAATGACTTTGTATACATGGTGCTCATGGACAATATAATTATTTACATTGGGGTCATCCGGGTTATATTGGGAATCCGATAATGTCACACTAACTCCGGGACCCTCCACTTTCACTTTCCCCAGGAACATCCTGTACTTTTCTGCATCTTCAGCCAGATTAAAGTAAATTTGTTTCTCCTGGGACAGTTCCTTTTCAATGTCTACGACTTTTTGCTGTTTTTCATATACTTCATTCTGCAAGTCGGAATTATTTTCCTGGAAACCTATGAGCTGGCTTCGGAGCTTATCTTCCCTTTGCCACTGTCCATCGGTCAGCTGTGCCCTCTCCTTTTTTTCAGAATTGGCAAGGCTGTAAGAAAAAGCCAGAATAAAACCCAGGACCAAACAGACCAGGGATAAGGTAACATGCCTAACTTTCACTTTCATCTTCATTACTTCCTGCTTCTCCTTCCGTATCATATTCCCTGAAATAAGAGCCGACTTCCAAGTCTATGACTCCTTTGGATGATTCGTCAAGCTGGCTGACGATGGAAGGATAATGAACCATCTTTTCAGAAAAAGTCCTGATGGAAGCACTGACTTCATACCCATCATTCATATATAAGGACACATGGTACGGGTCAGTTTTTTTTGGAGAAAGAACAATTTCAGAGATGGAGTTCTTGATTTCCGCAGGCAGTCCCTTCAGTTCTGTCACCATCTCTTTTAGAACAGCGTCCTCTTTAAATCCTATCAGTATGGGAGCATCAGTGGGAAGTGAAGATAGTTCCCTTGAGTCAAGGCGGTCACCATTTTCAAGGATGGGATAAAAGCGGGACTCATTGATCAAGTAGGCTGCTTTTTCAAATTCCTTTATCTTTACTGCTACAGTGTTTGGAAGCTGCAGCTTCACTTCAGCCCCCGAGATTTCAGGGATTTTTTCAAGTTCCTTTTCCGTCTTTGACCTGTCGACACTCCAAACGTTCATTCCTTCTGCAATCGATATCTTACCAAGGACCAGTTCTTTGGAAACCAGGTGATTCCCGGTTACCTTGATATTCTTTACCTGGCTTAATGAAGACTGGAAATAAACCACTGTCAGAATCAGCAAAAGAAAAAGAGACAGTAAAAATATAAGTCTGCGATTTGCTTTTTTCTTTCGGTGTTGTTTCAGTTTCGGTATACGTTCCTCCAAGGACACAATTTTTCCCTTGTCCATAATTTTCTTTTCCCTCCAATTTCCATACCGCACAAGGAAAGGCTTGTCCTATTCCTTTATGTAAAAATCATTTTCTCATTTTGTGGTTACATCTGTTTGACCTGTATGAAATCAGAGCTTTCGATTTTCTTAGCAATACCTTTATTTTATATGAAGGGAAAAGATGATTAAAGAGGGTAGACGATTATTTTCACAATATTTTTCTATTTTTTGTATATGCAGAACGCACCAAAGGGCGGTTTTCTGCTTTTCATACAGAAAAACCCCAGAATATTCCACAAAATTATAAGGGGTCGAGATTATCCCCTAAAAGCAAGGCCTCTCAGCGTATTCCCTATACTACTATATATTAAACTCACACGGGCAGCGATTATCAGAATGTCATTGAAATGTAAATAGATTATGATTTTGTTACATATAAAGCAGCAGCGGCCATTCAGCTCCATACAGACAGGAGGTGCTTCCGCATGCTGATTTCATATGCCCGAGAGATGATTCCAGGACACTGAATAGATTCATACCTTTTCAAGTCCTTCCCTTCATCCTGACCTGGAAATTCCCGCCTTCCGCTCTTCCTTTTTTTATCATACAAAAAACCGAAACGCAGTATCATCTGCATTCCGGTCTTCGCTTTTAATATCTTGAATATCTGCTGATGTTCAATAATACTCCAACTGCAAGCAGCATCAGAGTCAAGGATGAACCTCCATAACTCAAAAACGGAAGGGTGATGCCGGTTACTGGCATCAAGCCGGTCACAACCCCCACGTTGATCATCACCTGAATCGCTATCATTGAGACAATCCCGACTGCCAGGAAGCTTCCATATAGATCGGGAGCCCCAAGCGCTATGCGAATACCTCTCCATAGGAGGAGTGAAAATAAGAGCAGAACCAGGCTCCCGCCGATGAAACCTAATTCTTCGGCCAGGATTGCAAATATGAAATCATTTTGCGGTTCGGGCAGATAAAAGAACTTCTGCCTGCTCTCGCCAAGTCCCAAACCAAGAAGCCCCCCCGGACCAATCGCATAAAGGGACTGAATCATTTGAAACCCGCTCCCCAATGGATCTTCCCATGGATCCAGAAATGATGTAATCCGTTCCATCCGGTATGGTGCAGACAGCACCAAGCCAGCAAAACCGGCAAGACCAGCAAGCCCCATCATAGCGAAATGGCTGATTTTGGCTCCAGCGATGAATACCATTACTACAGCCGTTCCAACCATGACAGTGCCTGTCCCCAAATCAGGCTGAAGCATGATCATCCCAAAGGCTGTGAAGACAAGAAACAGCGAAGGGACCAGACCCTTACGGAAAGAAGTTATGTACTTCTGATTTTCCGATAAAAACTTTGCAAGGAAAGCAATCATTGCAATTTTCATGAATTCAGACGGCTGAATCGAAAAAGCACCGACTCCAATCCAGCTGCGCGAACCGTTTCTGAGAACCCCGACACCCGGTATGAGAACAAGCACCAAAAGCACAAAGCAAACGATTATAATTACTTTCCCCCAGGTTCTCCATGTCCAATAATCGACATTCATGATAAAAAACATAGCCAGAACCCCAACCCCTGCAAAAAGCATCTGTCTTTTTGCGAAGAAAAAGGTATCATCGAATTTGTAATCTGCCCAAACCGCGCTCGCGCTGTAAACCATGATCAGCCCGAGAGCCAGCAAAGAAAGAGTTACAACAATCAGAATGAAGTCTGGAGTAGATTTTTTCAAAGGCAATCCAAACACCTCGATAGACTTATTTGAGCCGTTTCGAGCAATCAAACCTTCGATTCCGATGTCTTCACAAGATGTAATTCATCCTTTATTGCTCCAAGAAAGACAAGCCCTTATTTAAGCTTATGCACCTCTTCGATAAAAATGTCACCGCGGACTTCAAAAGTACGGTACTGATCCCAGCTCGCACATGCAGGCGAAAGCAGGATTACGTCTCCTTGTTCAGAAGCCTCGTAAGCGGCAGGTACTGCAGCCTCTACATTATCGACATGTTTTACCGTTTGTATCCCTGCTTTGGCTGCTGTCTCGATAAATTTAGGAGCTGTCTCCCCAAAAGTGATGAGGGCTTTTATATTGGTCATATAGGGAATCAGCTCATCGAAGCTGCCTCCTCTATCCAGTCCTCCAGCAAGCAGTATCGTCGGCTGTTCAAAGGCTTCCAAAGCACTTTTGGCAGCCAGGACGTTGGTTGCCTTTGAGTCATTATAGAATGACCTCCCATTAAGAGTCCTGACAAACTGGGTCCTATGCTTAACACCAGTAAACGTTTTAAGGACTTCCTGAATGGCTCCGTTCCCGATACCACTGACCTTCGAAGCAATGACTGCACACAGGATATTTTCAAGGTTATGTTTTCCAGGCAGAGCTATCTGTGATATATCAATGATTTTTTCATTGTTAAAAAAGATGTGACCATCCTTGATGCTTGCCCCTTGTTCCAAATGGTTCTTAGTGGAGAAGTATATTTTCCTGGCTTTGGAAAAATGTAAAAGCTGATCCAGCTCAGGCTGATCCGCATTGATGATAAGATAATCATCTTCCGTCTGGTTGGCAGTGATATTTGCTTTCGCTTTGGCATACTCATCAATTGAACCGTGATAATCAAGGTGCGCCTCATAAAGATTGATGAAGATACTTATCTTGGGACGGAACGTGTCGATCCCCATCAATTGAAAGGACGAAAGCTCAATGACCACGTTGTTTTCTTCTGAGGCAGTCTGGGCAACTTCAGAAGCGACAGTTCCGATATTCCCCGCTATCAAAGGGTGCTTACCGCCTTTATCAAGCATCTCATATACTAAAGTTGTCGTTGTCGTTTTCCCATTTGTCCCCGTGATGCCTATGAAGGGAGCCTCTGAAACCAGATAAGCCAGCTCCACTTCAGTCAATACAGGTATCCCTTTTTTCACTGCTCCGCTTACCAAAGGGTTGTCATAAGGAATTCCAGGATTCTTAACTATGTAATCAAAACCTTCATCCAGCAACTCAATGGGATGACTGCCGCATATGACCTTGATTCCTTGCTGCAGCAGTCCTTGAGCTTCCGGATTCTCCGAGAATGGCTTTCGGTCATTGACTGTGACGAATGCCTCAAGCTTGTGCAGCAGCGAGGCTGCGCTGACCCCGCTTTTTGCCAAACCCAGTACCAATACTTTTTTATGCTTGAATTTAAGAGTCGTTTTCAATTATATCCACACCTCTATATAGATTCCTAGTACTGCACACAACAGACCGACAGTCCAGAAAGTCACGACTACTCTCCACTCGGACCAGCCTACAAGTTCATAATGATGATGAAGAGGGCTCATTCTGAACACCCTTTTTCCAGTAGTCTTAAAGGAAATCACCTGGATGATGACAGACAGTGTTTCAATGACGAAGACCCCGCCTATCAAAACAAGCAGAATCTCAAGCTTTGTCAGGATTGCAATCGCTGCAATGGCCCCTCCAAGAGCAAGTGAACCTGTGTCCCCCATGAACACCTTTGCGGGATGGGCATTAAATACAAGGAACCCCAATACTGCTCCCACCACCGCTACTGCAAAGATGGAAACATCGTATTGAGATTGATTCCAAGCAAGTACGGCCAGTGCCCCGAATGCTATGGCTGAAGTTCCTGAGACCAAGCCATCAAGTCCATCAGTCAAATTGACGGCGTTGGAGAAACCAACAAGCCAAAATATGATGAATAATACATAAAACCATCCCAGGTCGACACTGATATCTGTCAACGGAATGGAAACAGTTGAAGCAAAATCATTCTGCTGATAAACATAGAAAAAGACAGCGGATATGATGATCTGCCCCGCAAGCTTCTGCTTGGAAGTCAGCCCAAGGTTCCTTTTCATGACAACCTTGATGAAGTCATCGAGAAAACCTAATATACCGAAGCCGATCGTAACCAGGAGCAGGAGGAATGTTTCAGCGCCGAACTCTGAGTATCGGTTTGTTATGAATAGTGTGGTTATAAGGATAGACAGCAGGAACACCAAACCTCCCATTGTCGGTGTCCCGGATTTTTTTTGATGGGATTTCGGCCCTTCTTCCCTGATGCTCTGGCCAAATTTAAGCCTTCTCAGGAAGGGAATGAAGATTGGCGAAAGCACAACTGTTACAATGAAGCCCATTAGTATCGCATAAATGATTACATTCTCTGCCATCTTATTCCCCTCCCTTCAATTTTAATGATATTTCCGCAGATTTCCTGTATTTCAAATATTGATTCTGGTTGGTAATTGTTTGTAGTTTACCCATTTCTTCGTCTCTGAATATAAATATTGTCATTTTTCCCCACTCTTCTTGTTTCGTATTATAGTAATAATGATCAAGGATTCCTAGTACAGCCTCTATTATATTGTCTGTCATGAATAAAGGAAAATGATTCGGCAGCCAGGCAGGGATTTTTTCATCTTTCCGCCAAAAAGAAGCCACTGCACCATGGTGGATCGCTTCAAACAGGTCCTTGCCGGATGAGGGAATGTAAAGGCCTTTGGGCATATCCACCCCAACCTCCGCGGTCACCATCTCAAAATATAATGCAGTGTCCTTTATGCCCCTGGAACCGGAAGCTGCATTCTTCACTTCTGAATAACCCAGCATCACTTCAACCTCTTAATAGCAGACTTGGCAGCCTCTCTATCGTCAAATGAATGCACCTTGTTACCGATGATTTGATAAGTCTCATGCCCCTTGCCTGCTATAAGGACAATATCACCCTTACCGGCAATGGAGACAGCTTGATCGATAGCCTGCTGCCGGTCAATGATGACGGAGTAATTTACATTTGTCAGACCTGAAGTCATGTCCTCAATGATGTCTTCAGGGTTTTCATTCCTGGGATTGTCAGAGGTAAAGATGACTTGATCGCCATATTTACAGGCAATTTCTGCCATGACTGGCCTTTTGGTCCTGTCCCTGTCCCCACCGCAGCCAACGACCACTATCACTTTTTCTTCCGTGATGGTTTCAATTGTCTTTAATACATTTTCAAGGCTGTCAGGTGTATGTGCATAATCGACAATCACTGAGAAATCCTGGCCAGCTTCTACCTGCTCAAACCTGCCGCTGACCCCTTTGATTGATTCGAGTGCAGCTTTGATCTTAATTAACGGAATATCGGCGGCCGCTGATGCCGCTGATGCTGCAAGTACATTATAAACATTGAACCTGCCTGCAAGCTGAATATCCATGTGTGTCTTTTCTGCCGGGGTTACCAAGGTAAATGAAGACCCATTTGGCCTGAGCTGGATATCTTCTGCGTAAAAGTCGGCATCAGAGCTCAGTCCGTAGGTAAGAACATGGGCGGCTGTGGAATGGATGAAAAATTCAGCAGAGGGGTCATCCCTGTTGATGACAGCGAACTTTCGCTTAGTCGCATTGTAAGTGTTGCCTAATTGTGAGAAAAGAAGGCTTTTAGCACTTTTGTATTCCTCCATGGTCCTATGGTAATCCAAGTGATCCTGGGTAAGATTGGTGAACACCGCTATATCGAAATCACACCCATGCACCCTTCCTTGATACAATGCATGTGAAGACACTTCCATTATGGCTGTTTCAACACCCGTTTGAACGAAATCACCAAAGAGCTGCTGAAGAGTCAGGCTGTCAGGCGTCGTATTCTTGCTGGCTATCACTTCATCTCCTGTTTTCACATATAAAGTACCGATTAAACCTGTTTGGTCCCCCCTGAAGCTGAAAATCCTGTCAATCAGATGTGTTGTGGTCGTTTTCCCGTTCGTGCCGGTGACACCGATCAGATTCATTTTAGAAGAAGGCTGGCCGTAGAAATGATTGGCAAGGACAGCCATTGCCCTTTTCGAATCCTTTACAATGATCACAGGGACAGCCAATTCCAATTCACGCTCGGAAACAACCGCTGCTGCACCAGAGAGGACTGCTTCATTTGCTAGAGTATGGCTGTCCACTTCGGATCCTTTTATACAAAAAAATAAATCACCATTATTCACATTTTTATGATGGTTCTTTAAGTTTGCAATTTCAGGATTTCCCTTGCCCTTGGTCTTATAAAACGGCAATACTCCCAGCAAAGTTTGCAATTTCATTATTTCAACTCCTCATGTATGTAAAGCAACCATATTTATTTTACAGAAAAACAAGTGCAAAATCTATCAACCTTTAAGATTAGTTCTTGGCAATATTGCTCGATTGGTGATTGAAAGCCAAAACAGTCCGGACCATCAGCATTAACCGCCTTGTTAATACATTATGTCGCTGACCTGCAAAGAATGAATCCTGGAAGATGATTGCCTGAAGCCAAAATTCCAGAATCGGCTTCAGGCATATGGTTCCTGCAGTCACTGAGTTTTATTGATGCTGATCATACAATTAACCAAGCCGATCATTCGGCCATCTGAATGCGGATGGTTGCACCCTCTTTAATTTTGACACCCGGATCTGGTGACTGTGCTGCAACCTTGTTCCCTTCCCCGCTGATGTCAAGCTTAAGGTTGATCAGCTGCTGTTGAAGTTCCTTTCGGGACATACCTATCAAATCCGGGGTTTCCAGAAGCGGGGTATCCAGCCATGTTGTTTCTTTTTCAATCTGATCTTTTCTTGGCGGGACACCCATTGCCCGTAAACTATCGCCGATGATATTTCCTACAATCGGGGCAGCCACGACTCCTCCGAATTGCACTGTCCCTTTGGGATTATCAACTGCAAGATAAACGACAATTTCCGGTTTATCAGCAGGTGCGAATCCAAGGAAGGAAACAATATGGTTATTTTCCATATACCTGCCGTCTTTGACTTTCTGAGCTGTTCCTGTCTTACCTCCGACTCTGTATCCTTCAACAAATGCTCCTTTTCCGGTACCTTGAGCAACTACACTTTCAAGGGCATATCTGATTTGTTCGGATGTTTCCTTGGAAATCACCTGCTTCTTTGCTTGCGGGGTATTCCTCATGACCACTTCCCCCGTTTTTGGATCTACAAGCTCCTTTGCTACATAAGGCTGATAAAGCGTTCCTCCATTAATTGCTGCCGATACTGCAGCAACCTGCTGAATCGGTGTCACGGCCACACCCTGGCCAAAAGCAGTCGTTGCCTGTTCAACGGGTCCGACCCTGTCAAGATTGAAAAGAAGGCCTTTTCCTTCTCCCTGAAGATCGATTCCTGTCTTCTGGCCGAATCCAAAGTCCTTAATATATTTGAAGAGCGTCTCTTTTCCAAGCCGTTCCCCCAATTCTACGAATCCTGGGTTACAGGAGTTCTGGACAACTTCCAGGAAGGTCTGGGTTCCATGGCCACCTCTTTTCCAGCAATGAAGAGTGGACCCTGCAACCTCCACATGTCCCGGATCATGGAATTTTTCTTTTGTGAGATCGACCTTCTTTTCTTCAAGTGCGGCGGCCAGTGTGATGATCTTAAAGGTGGATCCCGGCTCATAAGTACTCCAGATTGGGAGGTTGCGGTTATAGATTTCCTGAGGGACATTCCTGAAGTTTGCGGGATCAAAGGTTGGCCGGCTTGACATCGCCAGGACTTCCCCTGTATTCGGATCCATTGCAATGGCTATTATCCCATCTGGATTATATGCTGCTTCTGCTATATCAAGTTCCCTTTCTATTATTGTCTGAACTTTTGTATCAATCGTTAATTTAAGATCAAGTCCATTGACCGGTGCTTCATAATCATCAGCCATGTCAGGCATCCTTTTGCCTTTTGCATCTGAGAAGAACTTAACAGAACCCCCATCTCCGCTTAATTCCTTATCATAATAGAGTTCAAGTCCCATAAGTCCCTGGTTGTCGATGCCTGCAAAGCCAAGTACATGTGAAAGATAGCTGCCAAATGGGTAATATCGTTTCGAATCCTCTGCTATATATACTCCTTTAAGGTTCAGATCACGTATTTCTTTTGCTTTTTCATAGGAAATCTTCCTGGCTTCATTGATTCTCACCATTGAAGCGGACTTCGTGACATATTTGTACACATCCTCCAGAGGGAGGTTCAGTGCTGCCGCAAGCTTTTCTGACGTTTTTGCCGGATCGGTAATTTGCCTTGGTACCACGAATACTGTAGGCGCACTCTGATTTGCAGCCAATTCAACACCATTCTTATCTAATATCTTTCCCCTCTCCGGCTCGAAGGGAATATTCCTGCTCCAGGAATCTTTTGCCCAGCTCGTCAGCTTGTCCCCCATAAAAAACTGGACATAGCCGAGCCTTGCATCTATAACTGCAAAAATTAAAATTCCCATTACAAGCGCAAGCGCCAGCCGTTTCCTCACCGTTACATTCGAAACCCTTTTCACACCCAGTACCTCCCCTTATTTGGCTCGTTCAATTATATGCCTGTACAAAGGAAAGTATGTTGGTTTCTCTAATCGTCCAGCTGGCAGACAGACCAGGAAGGATTGCGAAAAGGCCGGAGGATTCCCTCCGGCCTTTACGATCAGTTTAATGGAGCTTCTTCATCCGTTTCATTTTCGTTCTTCTTTTCGTTCAATTGCTGCTCAGGGCTCTGGAAGGTTACAACCAATGGTTCAGACTCAGAGAATGTGGAGTCCGGCTTAATATTCTGCTTGGTCACATATCCCGTTCCTACCATGTTAAGGTCAAGGTTTGCCATCTTTGTAACTTTCAGCACATCCCTTACAGACCAGCCTTTCATATCCGGTATAGTCAAGTTGCCATCTGTACGAAGAACGATCCTCTCGCCTTGCAGCAACACCTCTCCAGGTGATGCTGACTGTTCAGTGACCGTCTGTCCATCTCCAATAATGACGGCAGAAAGCCCTGACTCTTCAAGTTGTTTTTTTGCCTTCTGAACCGACTCGCCTGTTACGTCAGCAAGCTTAGATCTTTTCAAGCTTTCAGTCTCCTGCGGCTTGATATTCAAGTATTTCAAACTGTTCAGCATGACCGGATTAAACACTTGCGAAACCGGATCTGACCCAATTTCCGTCGGCTTTAGCTCAGGCTTTTTAATCGCCACATAGACGATCAGTTGCGGATCGTCCGCAGGAGCCATACCCAAGAATGAGAAAAGGTAATTTTCTTTCCCCACTTGGTATCCACCGTTTTTTTCATCAGGTATCTGAGCCGTACCTGACTTGCCCGCAACATCATAGCCATCAATTGCAAACTTCTGCCCGGTTCCCTTCTCAGAAGTTACTGTGGTCGCAAGATATTCCCTTACCTTTTTGGCTGTTTCTGCAGAAATGGGGTTTCCTGCAACTTCCGGCTCAGTTTGTTTAACGATCTTCTTTGTATCATGGTCAACAATTTTTTCTATCACATATGGTTTCATCATTTTCCCATTATTCGCTATGGCCGTTTCCGCCTGGATAACTTGAAGAGGAGTGACAGTGGTTCCTTGGCCAAATATCGTCGTATACTTCTCAATAGGATAATGGTAAAGGATTTTGCCGGCTGTCTCGTTAGGCAGATCGATGCCTGTTAACTGACCAAACCCAAACTTATCCAGGTACTCACGATACCGTTCCTGCCCTATCTCATCCATCAGCTTTGCAAAAGCAACATTGGAAGATCTCTGCACCCCTTCAAGGTAAGTTATGCTTCCCCATCCTTCACCGCCGTTATGATCCCGGATAGGTACGGGATTTCCATCGACAAAGTACTTACCGGATTCATAATATGCACCCGGAGCAAAGACCCCTTCCTCGACTGCTGCTGCAAGGGAAAAACTTTTAAAAGTAGAGCCAGGCTCATACGAAGACTCAACAATTTCATTTTGCCATGACATTAAATCATCCCTTGTGTCAGGGTGAAATGTCGGTCTTTGGGACATGGCCAGTATCTTACCGGTTTTCGGGTCAGCCACCACTGCGAGCATTTTTTCAGGTTTGTACTGTTCATCCACTTTGCTCATTGTTTCTTCAAGAAAAGTTTGAATTTTTTTATCTATCGTCAGATAAACATCGCTTCCGTTATGCGGGGGAGTCACATGTTCTTTGCTCTGCGGAAGAATATATCCCCACTTGTCACTGTCATATTTCACCTTGCCGTCCGTTCCGGTAAGGTATTTATCCAGGCTTTTCTCAATACCCATCTTACCGACGATATCGGTAGTCTTCCCCTCCTTTTCTTCTTTCTGGGCAAACCCGATTAAGTGGGAGGAGAAGATACCGTTGGGATAAAATCGTTTGGATTCCTTCACGAACGTAATCCCCGGCAGTTTCTCTTTTTCTATCTGGAGTTTCATCTGATGGGATATCCCCCTGCCTGCACTTCCAAATTCCACTTGGAAAAGGTTGTTCTCAATCCCTTTTGAAAGGCGGTCTTGGAGGGATGATCGGTCAACCTCCAATAGAGATGACAGCACCTCTGCCGTCTTTTGAGGATCAGTAACATGCTTTGGCTCCTTACTGTCTTTCGAGACGGACTCATCGAGTATGGCAACAAGTGTATATGCCGATGTATCTTCAGCAATCACTTCTCCTTTTTGATCAAAAATCGTCCCTCTTGCTGCTTCTAAAACACCGCTTTTCAAGTACTTCTTGGCAGCCTGTGCGGCCAATACCTTCCCATCAGCTTCTCCTGTCACCTGTATTGTGACGAAGCGTACCATCAAAACAAAAAAGAGCAGGCCGAAAAATCCAAAGAGGATGGCCGCTCCAATTCTCATTCCTGGTCTCTTGTTCATTGACTCTGCACAACCTTAACATTCTTTTCTTTCAAATCAAGACCAAGTTCTTTCGCTTTTTCCAAGATTCTCTCATATGTACTCAGTTCACTGATTTGCAATGTGAGGTCGGTATTTGCTTTTTCCTGCTTTTCTATTTGTGACTGAACCACCTGAATATCTTTATTGGCTTTATAAATGGACGATTGTGTTGAAATGATGTTAACTGCCATGAAACAAAACACCACACCAATGATCGCTGCCAGGATTTTTTCCCCCGGGGTGATCAGCGGGCGTCTCCCTTCTCTCACCGGAAGTGCATCCTGCTGACGCTGAGGCTGTTGAATCGTCTGCTCTCTATAGTTTCTTGCTAAATTGCTCACTCTCTCTACTCCCTCCTGTTAATGATTAAGCTTTTTCCGCTACTCTTAACTTTGCGGAACGAGCCCTGTTATTTCTCTCTAATTCTTCTTCGCTTGGCAGTATAGGCTTCCGGTTAACCAATTTCAATTCAGGTTTGTACTCATCCGGAATCACAGGCAATCCCGGCGGGAGGTCAGGGCCTGAAGCTTTCTCTCTGAAAATGGTCTTGCAAATCCTGTCTTCAAGCGAATGAAAGGTTATGACGCTGATTCTTCCGCCAGGCTTCAAAATTTCAATAGATTTTTCAAGCGCCTCTTCAACAGCATCCAATTCATCATTCACTGCGATTCTGATTGCCTGGAACACCCGCTTAGCAGGGTGGCCCCCTTTTCGTCTTGCCGGAGCAGGAATGCCGTCTTTAATGAGTTCTACCAGTTCACCGGTTGTTTCAATAGGTTTGACCTCTCTGGCAGCTTCTATCTTCCTCGCAATTTGCTTGGAGAACTTCTCCTCACCATAACGGAAGAAAATTCTCACCAGATCTCCATAGGGCCATTCATTGACCACTTCATGAGCAGTCAGGTCACCTTCCATGTCCATTCTCATATCAAGCGGAGCATCGTGATGGTAGCTGAACCCTCTTTCAGGTGTATCGAGCTGCGGGGATGAAACTCCAAGATCGAACATCACCCCATCAACTTGACGGATCCCCAATTCATTCAGTTCCTCCTTAATGTAACGGAAGTTCGATCTGACAAAGGTTACCCTGTCCAAGTACGGAGCCAGTCTTTCCTTTGCATGATCGATCGCTGTCTGGTCCTGATCAAAGCAGAAAAGCCTTCCTGCTTCCCCTAAACGGGAAGCTAAATATTCACTGTGGCCTGCGCCTCCAAGAGTGCAGTCAACATAAATGCCATCCTCTTTGATGTCAAGTCCATCCACTGTTTCTTTCAGTAATACTGTTGTATGTTCAAACATTCTGATTCACCTTTCCAATCGAACTGCAAGTTTAGTAAGCAAAGTCTATTTCCAAAAAGCTTGTTGTTTTTTGCAGAACTGATCAAATATCAAAATCAATCATATTTTCAGCGATTTCTGCAAAGGAATCTTCTGACTGTGAGAAATAGTCTTCCCATAAAGCCTTACTCCAAATCTCAATCCGATTGGAAACTCCCAATACTACACATTCTTTGTCAAGCTTTGCATACCCCGTTAGTGTGGAGGGGATATTGATCCTTCCGGTCTTATCCAGGTCACATTCAGTTGCACCGGAAAAGAAAAACCGGGTGAAAGCACGTGCGTCTTTCTTGGTCAGCGGGAGAGATTTAAGCTTTTCCTCTAATGCTCTCCATTCCTCAAGCGGATACCCAAATAAACATTGATCGAGTCCACGGGTCAAAACAAAGGCATCACCAAGATGCTCCCTGAATTTTGAAGGGACGATTAAACGGCCTTTATTATCAATGTTATGTTGATATTCGCCCATGAACATATCCACTGCCCCCACTTTCTAACACAAATGTACCACATTCCCCCACTTTTCACCACATATAAATAATTTCTTTTTCTTTACAAGAATTCCTGCATGTTTCATCACTCTTTTTTAAAAGGTTTTTACCAAGGTGGGGATACGTGGGGGAAATGAAATGGCCAACCGGCAAGATGAGGTTTTTAGAGCTTTTCCACTCATTACAACTCGTGAAGGAATCACACCCTGTTTTTGGTCATCCCGACAGGTACTGCCGGAAAAAAAGCAAAAAAGAAGGGATCTGAGATGAGGGCACTGAAATCATTAGATTTTTCAGAGCCTGATTTAAAGAAAAAGCCGACTCTTCTTCCAAAAAGGAAGGACAGTCGGCTTTTTTCTATGTATGTCTGCAAGGCAGAACATATAGTTATACGGAAAGTGCGGCCAGGTAGAATGGAGTAAGCAAAAACCGGGTAGACACCTACTGTTGTTTTCATCCATTCAACAACAATTTATGTTGTTTAGTAATTATAATTGCATACAATATCGTCATTATTATTATTTAGCCACGCTGATTGGAGTGGCAGGTGAGTGACCTCTTGCGGGATTAGCGTGACAGGTCAGTCCAGGGTTACCCACCCACTGGAGCGTAACCCCGCAAGCGAAGCTGAGGAGGCTCACCGCCAGCCCCGCGGAGTCGAACGCCTGAAACGGAAATCACCACTTCTCATACAACACGAAATCCAAAAGGCAGAATCGTTTTTGAACTGACCGATTCTGCCTTTTGGATTGTGGACTTTTTCAGTGGCCTTTGTGAGGTCACCTTCTTTTTTGCAGCTTTAAATTTTTATGACTTTATGCTTACCGTCGAATTCCAATGGCAGCTGCATTAACTCGCTGACGAAGTCCGTTCCATAGCGGTTCATGAAATAATACAAATTCCAGATCCTCTCCTGCGGGGATCCATCCGGCCTCAATGACGCCTGGACGCTATCGTACTTTCCGAGTTTCAATTGATGCTTACTTTTCAAAGACTTCTCTGTTTTCAATCTCAGATAATCAAATTGCTGTTTATGAAACGCTAGGTTCTTTTCTATGATGCTCTCCAATCCTTTATCAATGATTGCGGCTTTAGGAATGATTTCTTCATAGGATTCTCTGAGTGCCCTTTCCGCATCATCAATGCTTGTTTCAAGAGTAACATCTTTTACAGAATCCCAATAGCTTTGCTTTTCTGTCTCCACTCCTTGTAAAAGGATTGTATGAAGTGAAAGTTCCAGGTCGTCGATGATCTTAGCGGTATCCCGCTCAAGGAACGTCAAGTTCAGTCTCGGGACTATCGGCGGCATCTTGAAGCCCGCCCATTCGAACGCCTGCTTGAGTTCACCCCAGTAGGCTATCTCACCGGGACCAGCTATGAATGCGAGGGTCGGGAAGAGCCATTCCTGCATTAATGGCCTTGTCACGACATTATTGCTGAATCTGTGAGGATCTGAATGAAGAATTTCTTCGAGCTGTCTTTGGGAATAATGGAATTCTCCATTCTTCCCCCGGAAATATTCCCCTTCTTTCTCAAGGAGGATCCGTTCTCCATTTTCAGTGACGAACAGGTTGGCAGCATGATCTTTCATATCAATTGTAAGAGAAAATCCCTCACCTGAGATTACTTCCTGCTGGGTCTTTACCTTTTCAGTTATTGAGCCGCTGCCTTCTATTAATTGAAGGAAAAAAGGCTTCTCCAATTCCCGCAGTGGAGGATAAGCAGAATCAATGATGAGCAGGCCGTAATCCTTGAACAGCGACATGATGATATGGCTGAAGAAATCTACAATAGAATTACAGCTTTCAATAGCATCTTCCAGATCGATTAAAATGTCCTGTGTAAATTCCGTTTCACCTAAATGATGGATCACTTGATTCACCCATTTGCGCATGGTTTCTTTTTCATAGATGAACTCACTGGTCATCCTTTTGTCAACCAAACGTTCCGGGTAACCCACTTTCTCAAGTCGCCCCTGGTGTTTAGTGAAGATGTGATTGATTTCCTGATAATCATGATCCTCACCGGCAACCCAGAAAACGGGAATAACCGGGGAATTTATTTTCTTTTCCTGCTCTTTAGCAAGCTTTATAATGGAAATGACTTTATGTATCGTATAGAGCGGTCCAGTTAACAGTCCCGCCTGCTGGCCTCCGATAATTACTGAAGCATCTTCTCTCAGCTTACCCAGTGAATCCTCAACTTCTTTGCTGGAAGGGAATGATTCCATGTACCCTTCGATCACCTCTGCCAATGCTTGCCTGGGGAAATCCCTCTTCTTCAAGTCTGCGACTCTATTTTCAAACAGATTCGGATCACCAAGGTTGTAATGAAAAAAAGAAGTTACCGGCGGCTGCTGCTGTAAGTACAATGAAGCAAAACGATTTGTTGCTGGAATGTATAGGCTTTCCAGTTCCATATTAAATGACTCCTTTTCTTCCATCTTTTACTGTTCGTAGTATAGCATTCCACAACAATAAAAGGAAAAAACTTGCCTGATGATTTGTTTTAGAATGTTTGGGCTATCCTTGAAGCGATTCCGTAAAAAAGAAGAACGATGTAAGCAGTGGAGAATAATAGAAAACTGAGCCTCCATCCACCTTTTATCACTTTACGGAACACTATTTCCTCTTTAACCTTCCAGTGGATAATCGACAGGATACCGGTACCGATAAGAAGTATAAGCAAAAGCACCCATACCAGCGCTTTATCCCAAATAGCCAGTATAATGAAGTGCACCGAGATGATCAGGAGAAAAGTTGTAATATTAACGGCAGCATTCACTGCTTTCCTGTGGTTCCCGCTGAGTTGTTTCATTATTATGAAAGCAGCCAAATATCCTAAGAAAGGGGCGAGAGTGAAAATGGCAGCAACTCCCGAGATAAAAGATGACAATTATCCTTTCCTCCTTTCAACATCCAGACCTTTAACCATCTTGTATAAATAGCGGATGAATGAAATCGGCACTTGGTCTTGGTCCGCCCTGGCGATTACTGCCCCCAATATTGCGTCTATTTCCGTTTGTCTGTCCGCCTGAAGATCAGCCAGCATGGAAGAAGTGTTCCCGCGTGTATTGAATGCTACCGCTTTAATGTCATTGAAACTAATTACCTCATTCAGCTTTGGATACAAAAGGCAGATTTCTTCAAAAACCGCTCGAGCAAGGTATTCAAACTCATCATTCTCAATCAATTTCCCGTTCCGCACCCCCAGGACAGCAGTCAAAGGGTTGATGACGGCATTGATTGCCAGCTTCTCCAAAAGCATCATTTCATAATCCGGCATAATGACGAAAGGGAAATCAACGCATTCATTCGATAACTTGCCGGGCAATCCATCACTGCCTTTAAAAATCGCGATGTTGGTCTTACCCCTTCCTTTATGGGCAACTTTCGATTCCGAAACCTTTAGTGCACCATGTTCGACGGTTCCTACATACAGATTGGAATGTGGCAGATTGTTCAGCAGTTCAATATGCCCGATTCCATTCTGCAAGAACAAGAGTGGAAGGTCAATCGGGAGTTTCCTGATGGTCTCGGTGATATCAGCTAAGTGATATTGCTTAACAGCGATGATGAGCAGGTCATTTTGTGATAAGGCGGTGAATTCACTTTCAGCCTTGATCCAGGTCACTTCCTTTTGCTCCTGATAGCAGAGGGTGATTCCCTTGCTGTTTATGGAGTCTTTTTGAGCGGTTCTTTTCACGTATAGTGTAACATCATACATTTTACCGAGATTAGCAGCAAAAAGCAGGCCGATTGCCCCGCCGCCGATTATCCCTACTTTCATGTGCATCCCCTCAATCCCGTCCATAATAATAGTTATAAGAATATTCTACCATTGACTCTTTGCAGATGAAATGGTTTGGCACCTAAAAAAGCCAACCTCAGATTCTCTATCTGCAGGTTGGCTCCCCAATGGTCAGACCGGATATACCGGATGTTTTCGAGTACTGAATTCGACTTCTTTCGTTTCATAGATCTTAAAGCGCTCTATAAGCACACCTCGAAGCTCGTTCGGCCCTGTGATTTCGTCTACAATCATTTCAGAAGCAAGTTTATAGATATCGATGTGTTCCTTGTATTCTTTCTGCTTCTCCTGGACATAGGCAATTCTCTCTTTCGGGTCTTCAATGGCCTGAATTTTGTTCGAATAGACCGCATTCACTGCAGCCTCAGGACCCATTACTGCAATTTGGGCAGTTGGAAGGGCGATACATACATCTGGTTCAAAAGCAGGACCGGCCATCGCGTATAAACCTGCTCCATATGCTTTTCTGACAATGACAGAAATCTTTGGCACTGTAGCTGAGCTCATTGCTGCGATAAGTTTAGCTCCATGCCTGATGATTCCCGCCCTTTCCACTTTGGTTCCAATCATGAAGCCTGGAACATCGGCAAGGAAGAGCAAAGGAATGGAGAAGGCATCACACAAAGTAATGAATTTTGCTGCTTTATCGGCAGAGTCGACAAAAAGCACTCCGCCCTTCACTTTTGGCTGATTCGCAATTATTCCTACAGGCTTGCCATCTATGCGGGCAAATCCTGTAACGATTTCCTGAGCAAACAACTTCTTCATTTCAAAGAAACTTCCTTCGTCAATCAAGGAATCGATGCACTCATACATATCAAAAGGTGCGTTTTGATGCTCAGGTATGATTTGTTCCAATGTCCTTCCTTCTTTAGGTTTCACGCTTTCGATACCAGCAGGTTTCTGAAGGTAGTTTGCCGGAAAGTAGGCAAGATAATCCTTCGCTGCTTTGATCGCTTCTTCCTCAGAATAAGCCAGCATGTCCCCGACGCCGCTCACAGAACAATGCATTCTCGCTCCGCCCATTTCTTCAAGTGTCACTTTCTCACCGATAACTTTCTCAGCCATCCGCGGCGAACCTAAATACATGGAAGCATTTCCGTCCACCATTATGACGATGTCACAGAAGGCAGGTATGTATGCACCGCCTGCCGCAGAAGGACCAAACAACAGACAGATTTGCGGAACCATGCCTGACATTTTCACCTGATTATGAAAAATCTTTCCTGCGCCTCTTCGGTTTGGGAACATTTCGAGCTGATCGGTAATCCTGGCTCCAGCCGAATCAACAAGATAGAGAATCGGCACTTTCAAGTTCAAGGCCGTTTCCTGGATACGGATAATCTTTTCAACAGTCCTGGCTCCCCAAGAGCCGGCTTTGACGGTCGAATCATTTGCCATTACACAAACTGTCCGGCCGCCGATTTTCCCTGTCGCAGTCACTACCCCGTCAGCCGGAAGTCCTTCCTCCTGGCAATTGGCAAACATACCATCTTCCTGATATTCGCCGTTATCGAATAATAAATTCAATCTGTCCCTGACAAATAGCTTGTTTTGCTCCTTCAATTTTTCATGATATTTTGGATGGCCTCCGCCGGATATTTCCTCCCTTTTCCCTTCCAGTACATGTTCGTATGTTTTTTGACTCACTAAAATTTCCCCCTTCGTGATCAGCTGCCAATCAGGACTCCCTTCCTGACCGGCAGTTTCCAAAAGTACTTATGAATTATTCAAATGTAATGAGGACATCGCCTTCGTTAACAAAATCCCCTGCGCTCACCTTTATTTCGGAAACTTTCCCCGATGCTTCTGCCTCTACCGGGATCTCCATTTTCATTGATTCAAGCATAAGGATGGTGTCTCCGCCATTGACCTCTGCCCCGCTTTCCACTAAAACATTTAATACTGTGCCTGCCATTGATGCTGTGATTTCTTTCATATTTCGTTCCTCCTAATTAATCTCATTTTTCTCTACTTCCTTACCGCTGTCCTGGAACTGAGCCAGGCAGTATTATATGAGCCGTCCTTAAAGCTCTCTTCATCGAGGATTTCCTTGAAAAGGGGAATGTTCGTCTTCACTCCCTCTATTTCGGTTCCTTCAAAAAACTTCACTGCTTCAGCGATACATCCTTCACGGCTGCTGCCTTGTATGACTACCTTTGCAATCATCGGATCATAGAAAGGAGTCACATTATTCCCTTCTTCGTAACCACTGTCTATACGCGCATTTTCTGAGATTCCCCAAGAAATGGAAGAAATAGTTCCCGGTGAGGGGAAAAATGTCTTAGGATCCTCGGCATAGACCCGGAACTCAATTGCATGACCTCTATTTAGGATTCCTTCCTGACTCGGTATAGGAAGTTCCTCTCCCCGGCTTACAAGTATCTGCCACTTGACCAGGTCCAGGTTCGTTATGCTTTCGGTAACCGGATGCTCAACCTGCAGCCTGGTATTCATTTCCAGGAAATAAAAATTTTCTTCATTGTCGACAATAAATTCAACCGTACCGGCATTGAAATATCCGACTGCTTTACCCGCACGCACTGCCGCCTCATACATCTTTTCTTTCGCCTTTTGGGATAGATCAGGTGAAGGTGCCTCTTCAATCACTTTTTGATTACGCCTCTGGACTGAACAGTTTCTTTCAAACAGATGAATGAGATTCCCTTTCTCATCACCAAAAATCTGGATTTCAATGTGTCTGGCATTATCAATACACTTCTCCAGAAATACTTCATCATGTCCGAAATAGGCTTTTGCCCTGTTTTTGGTAGAATCGAAGCTTTGAACGAGCGCTTGCTCATCATTACAGCGAATCATTCCGATGCCGCCGCCACCACTGCTGGCTTTCAGCATCACAGGATACCCGATTGACCCGGCAACCGACTTGGCTTCTTCAATTGAAGCAACTCCCCCGTCACTACCGGGCACAACCGGTACCTTCGCCTCCATCATTGTCTTCCTTGCTGCAACCTTATCCCCCATCATTTTCATAACTTCTGCTGAAGGACCGATGAACGTAATACCCCTGTCTCTTGTCTTCGCAGCAAATTCGCTATTCTCAGATAACAGGCCATAACCAGGATGAATTCCATCTGCCTTTTCCCGGCTTGCGATATCCAGGATGGCATCTGCCTGCAAGTAGGATTTATTCACTGGCGGTTCTCCGATTCTGAATGCACTTCCAGCTTCCTTCACATATGGCATATCTTTATCGGCATCTGAATAGATTGCGATCGTTTCGATTCCCATTTCCTTACATGTACGGATTATTCTTGAAGCAATTTCTCCCCTGTTTGCCACTAAAATCTTCTGCACAACATAACCCCTTTCTTAGAACATGAAACTTAATCTAGTAGATACTTTCTACAAAAAAACAAAAAATCCTCCTATATTTGCAAACGCTTTCTTTCGTGAGTGCAGAATTTTTTGTATTTTTGTTATATAATGATAATATCACAATCTAAAAATATAGTAATGGATGAAGTGATTGAATAGAATCTTCTTTTCTTATTTCAATTGTAATCCTTGCAGAGAAGAAGCTGTCCATTTCATATGCGCAGGAGGTACCCGTTATGACAGTAAAGGTCGAAAAGCTTAAAGTGAATTACAAAACACTGGAAGAATTCAAGAAGTTCAGGGAATATGGAGTTCAGGAACTTTCAATGATGGAGGATCTGGAGTCCAATATAATTGAAAATAACAGTGAATCCCCTTTTTACGGGATATACTTCGGGGATACTCTCATTGCACGTATGAGTCTTTATGAAAGGGACTCACGGTATGATCAGTATTTCGATCCTCCACAGAATTATCTTGAGCTCTGGAAACTGGAAGTGTTGCCTGCATACCAGAAAAAAGGATATGGAAGAGTACTGGTGGATTTCGCAAAAAGCTTCAATATGGCTATAAAAACCAATCCAAGAATCCAATCCCATGGTTTTTGGGAACAGATGGGGTTCGAGAAAGCTACCTATGATATGGACAGGGATCTCGGTCAAAACCCGCTGATCTGGCTTCCGGAAGGAGTAAGTGAGCAAAAGAATTAACCCGTCTGAAATAATACAAAAGGCTGACGCCAAGTCAGCCTTTTGTATTATTTTTGCAGCCGTTGAAGGTTGCCGTTTTTATCCATCTGAAATTTAACCTTATCTTCATTTTCCTGAAGCAGCGCCATTTTCCTTGCCTTCTCAAAAATGGAAAGGAGGGATTGGTGATCTTCCTCAAGCAATTCCAGCTTTTCCTGATAGGCTGCATTGGCTTCCTTTAGTTTATCAATTTGCTGCTCAAGTATTTCAGTGTATTCCTCGAGCTTTTTATATGCAGATTCCAGCTCCCTGTCCTGGCTCAAGCTTCCCTTCAGACTTTCCAGGAATTCTATGACCTCATTTAATGTCAATTTACTTGGCTCAGACTCTGCTGCAGCCTTTTTGAATGGAACGGTTTCCAGTTTCGCTTGAGGCTGTTCAACTTCTGCGGTCTGCGAAAGTGCAGGCTGTTTTTTATTTTCTTTCCGCTGTCTTTTGGCAAGTTCAATTCCCGATTTGTACTGTTTGCGCACAAATGAATTCCAGCGGAAACCACATGCAGCAGCTGTCCTTGACAATTTTCTTCCTACCTCTTCGAAAGCCTGAAGCTGAGTGCCGCCTTCTCTGATATGGCGAAGGACCACCTCGGCAAGCAATAGATCTTCATCCTGACTCCAGGCATCTTGTCTATTAGAAGTCACTCCTATCCCTCCTGTATGAATGTATTTATTAATCCATACTTATGTTTATGGTAGAAAAGATAGAATATATTACTTAATTTTTATTATTTTAAAGTCCTTAAGCTCATTTACAGGGAATTTACTATTTTTTCCTATTAGACAAAAAGTTCTCCACAGCTGTATGATGTTCATCTTTTGCCCATAATTCAGCGCATTTCCTTATTTCCTTTTCTATTCTTCCAGGGAGCTGCCCTGCTTCCCATTTTTCCTTCATCATCTGCTTATAAGCAGACAAAACATGCACATCCCGCGCCAAAAATCCTTCCATCACTTGAAGTGCCGACTCTTTGTCCGTTTTATCAAGCAGGTGATTAACAAAGCCCAATTGATGCATTCTCTCAGACTCGTACAATCCTGCAGTTCCCAAAAGATAGAGAGCATCGGTACAGCGAATCCGTTCCATCAGCAGGCTCCCTCCGCCCCAGCCGGTAGTGATGGAGAGCTTCCCCTGGATAAAGCCCATCTTAACTCCCTTTCGCGCAATCCGGAAGTCACATGCCGCGGCAATTTCACATCCTCCTCCTGCGGCAATTCCGTTTATCAATGCCACAGTCAATTTTGGGAGCACAGCCAATTGATAGAGTATGTCCCCCATTTTTCTCAACATGGAATAGGCCTGTTCTTCAGACTTCAACCCATGGAACGCATCCAGGTCCCCTCCTGAGCAGAATGCTTTATCTCCTGCTGCGGTAATGATGAGCATTTTGATCTGATTATTTCCAGCTGCCTCTTCCAATGCAGCTTTAAGCCCTTCCATAACTTCATAGTTAATGGCATTACGCTTGTCCTCCCTGTTGATAGTGAAGATAAGAGCTCCTTCTTTTGTTTCATCTAATAAATATTCTCCCATGACTGCCTCCATTCCTTATAATGAAACCGAATTATGTATCAAATTGGAAGTATCCATTTCTATAATACAAAAGTTCATTGAAACATGAAATACAGCATCTTTCTATGCCCAATAAAAAAAGCGTGAAGAGCCATGGTCTCTTCACGCTTTTTTGCTGCAAATAAAAATTATTTATTTACAACTTCTTTTCCTTTATAAGTACCGCACTCTTTACATACACGGTGAGCTAGTTTCATTTCCCCGCAATTCGGGCATGCAACCATACCAGGTACATTTAACTTGAAATGTGTACGGCGTTTTCTCTTTGCTGTTTTAGATGTTCTTCTAAAAGGTACTGCCATTTCTTCCCACCTCCTTACAGAGATATGTTATGATGAATCCAGAGCGAGCTGGTTCACATGCTTTTTAAGAGTTCTTGTCCTGATCAAGAAGCTTTGCAAGACCTGCAAGCCGAGGGTCGACTTTCTTTTCCTCTTCTTCTGCCTGTTTGGCCTGCTCTTCGGTGATGACCTCCCAGTTCTTTCCTGAAGGAAGTTTTTCATCTTCTTTCGCTTTTTCGCTGAAAACCTGCATCGGTATTTCAAGGACAAGCAATTCCTTGATGACAGGCATCAAGTCGATAACTTCACCCTGAATCCTGTGCACTTCTTCCTCTTCATATTGATCGTAGTCATTCGCTTTAAGCAAGAATGTTTCAACAGTATCAATATCAACCGGAAAATGAACATCTTCCAGCGTTCTTGAGCAAGGCAGAACAAGTTCACCTTCGATATTAAGATGGAAGGTTACCTTATCAGAACTGATGTCCGCTCTTCCAGTGAGATGGATTGGCGAAACATCCCGTATCTGAGGATCAAGTGTTTTCACTTCACTTGCATCAACCGTTTCATCAAGGATTAATCCCTTATCTCGAAACTTTTGCAATTGAATAATTGACCATTTCAATTTAATCACCTCAAGGCAACAAAGGTAATTATAGCTTTCATAATACCTTTTGTCAATATTTTTTCTTTACACTCTTTACAAGCATAGTGTTGTAATTATAACTTGTAATTATGAGTATTTACTACCCATTTTAAAGGATGTGAAAAAGAAATGAAAGCAGCGGGCGTTATTGTGGAATATAACCCTTTTCATAATGGGCATTTGCACCATTTAACCGAGACAAGAAAAATGACAAATGCTGATCTGATCATTGCTGTCATGAGCGGTAATTTTCTGCAGCGAGGGGAACCGGCTATCGTTTCAAAATGGTCGCGGACTAAAATGGCATTGAATGCAGGTGCTGATATAGTGGTTGAGCTTCCTTATGCATTTGCTACCCAGCATGCTGAAATATTTGCTTCAGGAGCAGTAACGCTATTGGATGCCCTGAAGTGTTCCGCATTTTGTTTTGGAAGTGAATCAGGAGACATTGCAGCTTTTGAAGAAACGGTCAGATATCTCCACAGGCATGAAGAAAAGTATAATGCTTTTGTCCAGGAGTATATCAAGCTGGGAATGAGCTATCCTTCCGCACTCTCAAAAGCATTTCAGAGTCTTGATGATAAACAGGACCTTGTGAATTTATCCTTGCCAAATAACATTCTCGGTTATCATTATATCCAGGCAAGGAACTCGATAGCTTCCGGAATGAAGGCTTATACACTTGGCAGAAAGAATGCAAACTATCATGATGAAGGCTTTACAGATGAGACGATTGCGAGTGCCACGAGCATTCGCAAGGAACTGGGGAAAAAGAAAGGAAATATCAAATCTGTTCGATCTTTCATACCTCCATCAACGTTTGAAGAATTGGAAGCATATCAGGATACATATGGTGTGTTCCATGACTGGGAACATTATTTCCCTTTGTTGAAGTACAAGATCCTCTCTTCCTCTCCTGAGCAGCTCTCAGGAATTTATGAAATCGAAGAAGGAATCGAGAACAGGTTTAAATCTGCTGCATACTCTTCCTCAAGTTTTCAGGAGTTTATGGTAACCGTCAAGACAAAGAGATACACGTGGACAAGGCTGCAGCGGATGGCCCTCCACATCCTTACAAACACAACCAAGAAGGAGATGAATAAACATCCTTCCCCGCAATATATCCGGCTGCTTGGCATGACTGATACCGGAAGGGACTACCTTAACCTTCATAAAAAAGAGCTGTCACTTCCTTTAATCAGCAAGCTGTCTTCCGCTGACCCGGACGACATTTACCTGGACGTTAAAGCAGTAGACATTTATGCCCTGGGGTCGAAGAATCCTGATATTCAAAGAAAGCTCATCGAACAGGAATTCAAACAGCCCCCTGTATATTTGAAAAATGAATGAAGCCAAAGTGTTTTCGGAAGAGTTCTGTATTCCATTGGTACCCGGGGAAAGGACGAACATCTCTTTTCTTCCTTGTTAAAGTATTTCAAAGGAATCTGGCCAATACTTTGGTAAATGGATTAAGTGGTTAAAGAAGGGCCCCAACAAAAAGAACTGAACAGCTTGTGTTCAGTTCTTTTCGTTCATTTTATAGAATCCAGATAGGTCAGCGCATCATCGAATTTCTTAACAGGGACAATCTTCATATCGGTACCAATTTCTTCAGCTGTTTTCAAGGCTTCTTTGTAATTGGGCTCCAGGTCAGGGTTGGATTTCCTTAGGCTGTCAGGGATAATATCCATCGGTGCAAAGAAAATTTCCGCACCGGCTTTATCGGCTGCAATTACTTTTTGCTCGATTCCGCCAATTCTTCCCACCGTTCCATTGGAAGAAATGGTACCCGTCCCTGCAATCTCCATTCCATGAGTGATATCCCTCTCGACCAGCTCATTATAAATCTGCAGGCTGAACATGAGTCCTGCTGAAGGTCCGCCTATTTTCTCAGTATTCATGGTCACCTTGGGATCTGTAATAATTTCTTTGTCATCCACCAGACCGATACCCAATCCTATCTTCCCTTGACTGGCGGTGAATTCGGCAAGAGGAATCTCTTCTTCCTGTGTCCTGCCCTCCCTGGTAAAAGTGACATCTACTGAGTCCCCGACTTTCTTTCCATTTATATAATCGATGAATTCCTGGGAAGAACTGAATTCCTGGCCATCGATGGCAGTGATCATATCACCCGGTTCCAAAACTTCGGCAGCAGGCATCCCGTCATATACATTCAAAACATACACGCCGTTATAATGGAATGAATAAGATTTATCAGCATGTTCAAAGGCAACTTCTATAGCATTCAACTTTGAAGATTCCATCAAGTGGAGCTGCCTGACATTATATTCTTCGTCAGTTTCTTCCGAACTCCTGATTTCTTCCACCGGGTAGATATGTTCATATTTTCTGAAGGAAGCAAGTAAGTAGGCATAGATATTTGCCTTGCCCATCCTGACAGTCGTCAGCATCAGTTTCCCTTCATCTTCATATCCATCTTCGACCTCTATTATCGGATCAAGATCCTTTGCGCTCCCAGGCTTGGTAACATAATAAGGCAAGTAATAAAATGAACTTGCTGCAATAAGTATTGTCATGATGACTAAGATACGGATCCACGTTTTTTGAGACACTGACTGTTACTTCTCCTTCCATTCTTCAATCGCTTTCTTGATTGAGGGAATAATCTTCTTTGCTTCCTCTTCACCCACCGCAATGATTTCTTCCGTATTAGTGAATGCTCTGGAACTATATTTCTCTACACTGGGTCTGAGCATGAAGTCCGCACGGAGATCCCGGTGCCGGACAATTTCCTTTTGCAGTATATCAATGCTTTGCATTATAACATCATAAACTGTTGCTATCTCGGCATTTTGCTTGACTTGGGCGACATCCACACCTATGACGATATCAGCTCCCATTTCTTTGACCACAGAGACTGGAACCCTGTCTATGACCCCTCCATCAACAAGCAGCTTTCCATCGATTTTTTCAGGGACAAATATACCTGGTATGCTTATACTTGCCCTGACAGCATCAGCTATCGGCCCGTCTTTAAATACCACTCTTTCACCATTAGTCAGGTCTGTAGCTACAACCGATATCGGGATACTGAGGTCCTCAATATTTTTATTATGGGTGAAAAGCCTTACAAACTGCTTAATCCTCTTGCCTGCTATAAACCCCATTTTGGGTACGGTAAAATCAAGATAGTATTTTCTGCGGAAAGCGGTCGACAATTTATATAAATCTTCCATATTATGCCCAACACCGTAAAAACAGGCGACGAGTGCCCCCATGCTGCTGCCGGCGATCATATCCACAGGGACGCCTTCCTCTTTCAAGGCCATCAGTACTCCCAGATGGGCAAAACCTCTTGCACCCCCGGAACCGAGAGCTAAGCCAATTTTGGGCTGGTCCACTTGGGCTCCCCCTTTTTCTTCGATTGTTATCATCTTATGGTCTAATTTCAACGCCTATGAGTATATTTCAATAATATGAGGACGAGTTGTGATTGCTGATCACGAAATATAATTACATTTTAACACTATTTACATTATCTACAAGACGAGGAAATTGAACTTTCCGTCAACAAACCAGGGGGGAACAGATTGAATGCTTCTCATTTTAAAACAGCCACTTTAGCGGTTTCTGTTACAACTCTTGCCGTTTCACTTATTATATTTCCTCAAGAATCTTTCGATGCATCGATCAGGGGGCTCAACATGTGGTGGGAAATTGTCTTTCCTTCCTTGCTGCCTTTTTTCATTATTTCCGAGTTACTGATTGGGTTTGGGATCGTAAAGTTCATCGGGGTCATCTTTGAACCTCTTATGCGCCCGCTTTTCAGGGTTCCAGGTGTCGGGGGATTTGTCTGGGCAATGGGAATGGCTTCAGGCTTTCCAGCTGGCGCAAAGCTTACAGCACGCCTTCGGCAGGAAAAACAACTTACACAGATCGAGGCAGAGCGCCTTGTATCCTTTACTAACTCATCTAATCCGCTGTTTATATTCAGTGCGGTATCCATTGGATTCTTCCACAATCCCCATTTGGGTATTATCCTTGCATGCGCTCATTATCTGGGTAATTTCTGTGTCGGGCTCATCATGAGTTTTCACGGGCGTAAAGAGGAAGGCGGGTACCGCCAGCCTTCGTCTGATAAATTTTCTATCAAAGAAGCATTATCCGCACTGCACCATACCAGGATCAATGAAAAAAGACCCATAGGAAAGCAATTGGGAGATTCAGTGAACTCTTCCATACAGACTTTATTGGGAATCGGCGGATTCATCATTCTGTTTTCAGTCATCAACAAGCTGCTGTTTCAATTGCAGATAACACCTTTTGCTGCTGACGCTCTAAACATTTTTTTCAGGATGCTGATGCTGCCCGAAAACTTGAGTCTCCCTTTTATTTCAGGGTTATTTGAGATCACACTTGGAAGCCAGATGACCAGTGGTGTCGAACAAGCGACCCTTCTGCAGCAGGCGATAATGGTAAGCTTCATCCTTGGGTTCAGCGGTTTCAGTGTTCAGGCCCAGGCAGCAAGCATCCTTGCCCAAACTGATATACGTTTCCGGCCATTTTTTATGGCAAGACTGATTCACGGGTCTGCAGCTGCCATCATTACCATTATGATCTGGAAACCGATTTATATCCGTTTTTACCATGACAAACCATCGAATGCTGTTCCTGTTTTCAACCAGTTTGATTGGCAGTTCTGGCAGCAGGCAATGATGTGGATGAAGCATTGGGGCCCTCTCATCACCTTAACTTCCTTAGTGGTGTACATCATCCTCTATATTATGAAGATCAGGGACGAAGCCAGGTTCTAATGAATTCAGGCTGCATTCATATGAATGCAGCCTGATGCTTTATAAATCATTCTTCTTCTGCAGCGCCAATTCTACCGGCTTTGGAACCAGTTCAGAAATATCCGCGTTGTATTTAGCCACCTCTTTAACGATGGAAGAACTTAAAAAAGAATATTGATTGTTTGTCATGATAAAGAATGTTTCAATACTCTCATCAAGCACTCTGTTCATTGATGTTATCTGCATCTCATACTCAAAATCCGAAACAGCCCTCAGGCCGCGCAGAATCGCATTCGCTTTCACACTTTTAGCATAATCCATAAGAAGCCCTTGGAATGAATCGACTTCCACATTAGGGATATCCTTGGTTACCTCGCGAATAAGCTCTATTCTTTCTTCTACAGAAAACATAGGTTTCTTGGTGGAATTGTTTAATACCGTAATATATAGTTTATCGAAAACTTTTGCCCCTCGGGATATGATATCAAGGTGTCCATATGTAATCGGATCAAAACTTCCCGGGCAGACAGCGATACTCGACATGCTCGAAGCCCCCTTTCCTTCATTCACACTTACTAATCCTGGTTTGTACTACAGCTGCTTTATTTTCTGATATATTGTTATGCCAATGATCCCGTAGGACTCTGTTCTAACCGAATGCAGGCATCCTATTTCCTTCGGCAAAACAATATCGGAACTGTGCTCGCATACCGCGTAACCGCTTTCAATCAATAAGTCATTTTCTTCAATCTCCTCCAAAAGTTCCTGCAGCTTCTGCTTTTTATAAGGGGGATCCAGGAAAACATAGTGGAAAGTTAAACCTCTTTTAATCACAGCTTTAATTGCCCTTCCAGCATCATTCCTGTAAACCTCGCTATTATCGCCGTATCCGCAGTACTCCAGGTTGCTCTTGATGGTTTGGATTGCTTTATAATCCTTATCTACAAAGATCACCTTTTCCAGCCCTCTGCTCATTGCCTCTATTCCAAGGCCGCCGCTTCCTGCGAACAGGTCCAATCCGGTCCCTGACTCAAAATAAGGGCCGATGATATTGAAAATGGCTTCTTTTACCTTATCTGTTGTCGGTCTGGTGCCGCTGCCCGGAACCGCCTTCAAAGGCCTGCCTTTGCATTCTCCAGAAATCACTCTCATAGCATTCACCACTGAATATGTATTTATTTCTTTTATATCCTACCATATATATTCCGCTTTTGCTATCAATCGTCGAAACGTGTTGAATCACGTTGAAAATTTATCTTTAAATGTATAAAAGTGAGTTCACTGGTGATAATGCTAGTAACAACATCTTTATCTGGTGTTGTTGCCAACCGCGGAGAAGACTTACGTTTCCCCATAAGTTCTTCCTCCGGTTTCTCCTCTCCCTTTGCCTTCTATCCCTAGTGGAATGAGAAGGGCCCTGCAGAATTCCTGCGGGGTTTTTTTTATTATAAAGCGCAAGCGCCCTGATCAGCCCCGACAGGCAAATGTTCCAAAGAGAAAAAAAGA
>NZ_QXIR01000049.1 GCF_003581585.1 Bacillus salacetis | reverse complement strand
AAACAGACAACAGTGTGGGGCACTGCTGCCTGTTTGGATTTGTTTATACTGTTTCTTCAAAGATCGGCTCTGCATTTTTCAGTTTTTCTACTTTTTCTTCAATACCGCTGTCTGCATTTATGAAGATTCTGTAGGTATCATTACCGAGCATTCCAAGGAACTCGTAGCATAATACTTCTTCATTCAGATCATTGACAATGACTGACAGCCTGTTTTCCATGATTTTTACATTGGGATTGATTTTCCCCTCTGCCTCATCCTTGCTGATTCCAGGTTCGGGAATGTCACGCGCCTGATTGTTCTTCAGGTATTCTTCAGCAGCAAACCCTATGATCTGACCATCATCAAGCGCAACTTTAAGTTTCAGGGCATCCGGATAAATCCTCACCCCATTCACCAAAGTGACAAATGTGAAAGATCCGACATTATCATACTGGGCACTTTCAAACAATTCGAGGTCTTTGAATTGGTTTTCTTTCAGGAATGAAGCTGCTTTGTCCGCAGCTTCATTCAGCCCTATGTTTCGTTTCTCCACTTCGCGGTTATGAATGAAGTAAAGAGGGTATCCCCCTTTTTTCGTTATATCCATACTGGCTTCGCTGTTTCCATTCTGCAGCGAGACACTATAGAAACCGAAATTCGAACCCTTTCCGTTTTCTGTTACTTTTACTTCTTTTAAATCTTTGATCCTGGTATATCTTTTCATGATATCGACAGCTTCATTTTTCGTAATCTTTTCACCCTGCAGATTTTTATAATCATCATCTTTCTTTTGTGTATTGACGAAAGTCGGACCGCCGAAATTAGCTTCATCATAACCGTCCACGGTCTTTTCCACCGTCTTGAATCCATCGATGATTGTGTTGTCCGATTGTTCTTTCCCTGTTGCCAGTGCCATTTCCACATCCATCCAGCGAAGGTTATTCTCAATGACCAGATGCTGAACGTTCCTTAACTCCTTCTGGATATCGGCACTTTGATCATACAACTGTTTAAGGTTATTATATTCATCATCAGATAAGGGCTCTTTGTCCAGATCCCTGACAGCGGCACGGTAACTGAAATCACCGATATTAGCCAAAAATTCCTCTGTCTTGTTAAAGGGAAGCAATGTCAGGGGAAGCTGTCCTACATCACTATGAGCTTGAGATGTCAACCTCCATACGTCTGCAAGTTCCGGGGAAAGCGACTTCTTTGAGTTCATCGCCAAAGTCGTCCCGATTTTATCATGCAGCAGATCCATTTGGTAGGTCAACTCATGAAATGCACGCTGATAATTATTTTCCGCATTAATAAGTATGGCGTTTTTTTCTTGATGTTCTTGATAACCCCAGTATGCTGTACCTGCTACTCCGATGGCCAGCACTGCAATCAATATACCTCGTATCAACCTGATCACCCCTTAATTACAGAATATATGTTTTCCGATTTTCTTGATTTGAGGTCTGCTCCATATCCATTTACTTGTAGCTGTAACAGGATTGAAGTAATATTGGGCGTTTTCAGAAGGATCCCAGCCCTGGATCGCATCCATAACCGCTTCTTTCGCTTTTTCATTAGGAGTCAGCCATATTTGTCCGTCCGCCACCGCCGTAAATGCCCCAGGCTCGAATATTACCCCAGCAACGGTGTTTGGAAAGGATGGACTATCGACCCTGTTCAGGATGACGGCAGCAACGGCAACCTGCCCTTCATACGGTTCACCCCTTGACTCTCCATATACGGCATTGGCCATAAGCTGGATATCATTCTGTGAATATCCATTGGGAATATTGACGGCTGTCGGCTGTTTAGGCTGCGACTCCTGTTTTGCCGGTGTGCCGCCTCCTGTTTTGCCCCCTCCTTCAGTCTGCTTCGATAAATCAGTCCCTCCATAATGAGAGAAATCTTTACCCTGATTGATTTGTTTTCTCACAAATTCCTTATCATACTTTGAAGCCTTTACCAATTTATCTTTTGTTTCCTGTCCGGCGAGTCCATCAATGGGCAATCCGAATTCGTACTGAAAGTTTCTGAGGGCCCAATAGGTTCCCCACCCGAAAACCCCATCGATATCACCGTTGTAATAGCCGATATACTGCAATCGGGATTGAAGTTCAATGACATCTTCACCCGTGGCGCCCTTTTGAATTATCTGATTGGAAAATGCCCCTGCGTGATCAGTTTCATTTGTAATCGATAAAGTTGATAATATAAGCACCATGAGCAGAAATATCGTCAACAACTTGATGCGTTTTTTCATCATGCTTACCTCCAAATCATGTATTAACATTGAACCTAGTTTCTGTAGTAGAATCCATTTTATACATAAGGTGGATTTGAATTACGGGAAAAAAAGCATCAAAAAGACCCTTCATTCTTTACATTTTTGGAATGAAAGGCCTAAATGGACATCTTCTTATTCAATTCTTTCTGATTATAATGAGTGGATGTCAATCGATTCGCGCTCTTGATCTTTCGAATACCGGTCCACCAAAGGAAAAGCATGAATGGAATCATATAAAAAATCCAATTCCGGCCGGTGCCCAGAATGAAATCATAGGTCCCATGCAGGGCAAAAGGGAGAAAGAGTGATACGTATATCCGTTTCAGTTTCGATTGCTGTCCGGCGAATTTGGCTTTTCCGAGATAATAGCCCATTACCACCCCAAACAGAGCATGTGCCGATACCGGAAGCAAAGCTCTTCCTATGGCAAACTCAACACCATGGGCAAGGAGATAAAGAATGTTTTCAACTGTTGCAAAACCAAGGGAGACACTTGCTCCGTATATGATCCCATCGTACGGGTCATTGAATTCAACATGCTGGTATACCGCAAAGAATAGAATGAACCATTTGAAGAACTCTTCCAGAAATCCTGCGGAGAAGTAAGCATTCATCCACGGAGAATCGATGATGCTTTCAGCTTGCAGAACATATTGAAGGAACATGATCGGAAAGGTCAATACAGCACCGTACATGAACGTCTTCACGATGAAAGAAACAGGCTCTGATTCAAATTCATCACGCAGATAAAAATAACTGAGCAAGGCAAGCCCTGGTGCAAAACCAGCTGATAAAATAACCAGCATAAAATTGTCCTCTTTTCTTTCTGTTTTCTTAATCGTATCATGTAAAAGGGAGAAAGAAAATATCAGAATGCATTAACAAGTATATTCAAAGGAGATGACGATTATATGAAAAACCGCATTCTAATCATACATACAGGCGGAACGATTTCCATGATGGAAGATGCCTCTACAGGTGCAGTCAAACCCGGGGAAATAAACCCCCTCTCTGAACATTCTTCATCACTGGGCAGCCTGGCAGACGTCACCGTGAGAGAAGCGTTTCATCTTCCCTCACCACATATTACGCCTGACCACATGCTGCAGTTGAAACAATTGATTGAAAGAGAATACAAGAAAGAAGCTTTTCAGGGTGTTGTGGTCACACATGGAACCGATACGCTGGAAGAAACGGCTTATTTTCTCGATCTGACTGTGGATTTACCGATATCCATCGTCGTCACCGGTGCCATGCGCTCGAGTAATGAAATTGGTGCAGACGGCCTTTATAATCTTATCTCTTCCATAAAAGTGGCAGTCAATGAGAACTCATTGGATAAAGGTGTACTGGTGGTCCTTAATGATGAAATCCATTCTGCCAAGAACGTAACCAAGACCCACACGAGCAATGTTTCCACCTTCCAGAGTCCACAATACGGACCGATAGGAATCGTCACTAAACGCGGGGTCATATTTCATCATAAGCCCACATCCGCAGAAAAGTATCCGGTGGACAGTGTTTCAAAGAAAATTGCATTAATAAAAGCACATGCCGGTATGGATTCCGCTCTCCTGTTTGCTTTAAAAGAACTTCAATTCGATGGTGTGATACTAGAGGCCCTTGGGCAGGGGAACCTTCCACCCGCAGCGGTCGAAGGTGTCGACTCGCTTATCAAGGCAGAGATACCCGTCATTCTTGTGTCAAGATGCTTTAACGGGATTGCCCAGGATGTATATGGATATGCTGGCGGCGGAAAGCAGTTGAAGGAAATGGGCGTCATCTTTTCAAATGGGCTCAACGGACAGAAGGCAAGACTTAAACTTCTGGTTGCCCTTTCAACACTGAATAATCCGCAGTTGAAGGAGCTTGAAGAGATCTTCAGAAACTAATTGAAGAAGTGCTAATCTCCAACACCCTGTATGTATCTGATGAGGATCGGTTACATACAGGGTGTTTTTTCTTTTTCAGGCCCGTTAATACCCTCAGGAATTGACACTTTGACGGCCCTTTGGATAGAACACTTCTCAAACCTTGTTAACGTGAATTTTTTTACGAAAGCACCAATAAATGAGAAAACATCCTTCGAAAATGACTCCTGGTTTCACCGGGGACTGATTCCTGCTTAAACCAATCGCATTAAAAAAGTGGACCGGGCTGCAACCGGGTACTGACTCATTAAGTGGCACTACAGAAGATTAACCAACAAAAAAAGCCCTTGAATGACTATAGACACTTCCAGGGCTTAAATAATATCTTTATTCCGATGTATTGTCTCTCACCATAATGGACTCGGCAATCATCCCCCCATGAAAACGGCCATTTTCAATAAAGATTTCATTCGCATTATTTCCGGCAGCAATCACGCCTGCAATGTAAATTCCTTTTACATTCGTTTCCATTGTCTCCGGATTGAATTCCGGCCGTCCTGTTTCCTGATCGAGCTCGATCCCCATTTTTGTCAGGAAGGAATGATCTGGATGATAGCCGATCATGGCAAACACGAAATCATTTTTTATTTCTTTGAGCTTTCCTGCTGCAGAGTATTTCACTTTATCCTCCCTGATTTCTTCAACCTCCGCACCAAACTCCATTTTGACTTTCCCCTGCCGGACCAACCCTTCAAATTCAGGGAGGATCCAGGGTTTAATGCTCCCTGAATAATTGCTGCCCCGATAAAGAACAGTCACACGGGCACCTGCTTTTTCCAATTCGATTGCCGCATCAACAGCCGAATTCTTTCCTCCTATAACCACTACATCTGTATCAAAATAAGGGTGTGCTTCTTTAAAATAGTGATGTACCTTTTCAAGCTTCCCGCCCTTGACATCCAATTTATTATGGTGATCATAATAACCTGTTGCAATGATGACCCGCTTTGTTTCATATTCTTCTTTTGAAGTCTTTACAGCAAACAGGCCATCGTTCAATTTTGAAACACTTTGCACCTCTTCAAACCTGTTTATCCTTAAATCATGCAGTTTGGCGACTTCTCTATAATAGACCAAAGCCTGGTTTCTCTTTGGTTTGTGCTGCTCAATGATAAAAGGCACATCTCCGATTGCCAATTTTTCACTGGAGCTGAAAAACGTTTGATGTGTAGGATAATTGTAAATCGCATTCACAATGTTCCCTTTTTCAATGATTAACGGGTTAATTCCGATTTTCTTTATTTCTATAGCAGCAGACATGCCGCAGGGACCGCCGCCGACGATAATACATTCTTCTTGTCTCATTGCCTTCACTCCTCGGATCTTCACTTATATATCTTTATAATGCCTGGTTTGTCAGATTATAAAAATTCTTCTACCATAATATGATAGGAGAATTTATTGGTTGATGCAAAACATTAGCAGCCAGTTCTGGATAAATTTATTAAAAATCATAGGAATAGTTGGTTTTAAGGTTAGTTAAAAACCATTTATTTGAAGCCCAGCAGATGTTTTCACCAGCAATACACAGATTCCAAAAGACCTTAACTGAAGGCTGTTTTCACATGGTTCTTGCTTGCCGGGGAGCCTAACTGAATGACGGATACATTTTTGGTTTTTTCTCATAAGGGAGCAACGCGGCAGAAAGGCTAATAATAAATCTTTTGAATGAACAATGCTCTTTATGCATTAAAAGCTGCTATCTTAATTCACACAAAAAAACAGAGGCCCTTGGGAACCTCTGTGAAGACATTTAGATCCAGCCTCTGAATCTGCTTGCCTCTGCCATCTTTCTGACGCCTACCATGTATGCCGCCAGCCTCATGTCGACTCTGCGGTTTTGAGCTGCCTCATATACATTGTTAAAGGAAGCTACCAGGATCTTTTCAAGCTTTTCTTCGACTTCTTCTTCTGTCCAGTAATAGCCTTGATTGTTTTGCACCCACTCGAAATAGGAAACGGTCACGCCGCCTGATGATGCCAAAACATCTGGAACCAGCAGGATATCACGGTCTGTCAGGATTTTTGTAGCCTCAAGTGTTGTCGGACCGTTTGCAGCTTCAACAACAATGCTGGCACGGATGTTCTCAGCATTTTCTTCGGTGATCTGGTTTTCAATAGCAGCTGGTACCAGGATGTCACAATCAAGCTCCAGTAATTCCTTATTGGAAATCGTATTATTAAAGAGCTTTGTTACCGTTCCAAAGCTGTCACGCCGGTCCAATAAATAATCGATATCCAAGCCCTCCGGATCATGGAGGCCTCCATAAGCATCCGAAATGCCGATTACTTTTGCTCCCGCGTCATGCATGAACTTTGCAAGGAAACTACCCGCATTGCCGAACCCCTGGACAACCACCCTCGCACCTTCGAGTTCTATGCCTTTTTTCTTTGCAGCTTCCCGTATACAAATCGTCACACCTTTGGCAGTGGCTGTTTCGCGTCCATGTGAACCACCAAGAACAAGGGGTTTTCCGGTAATGAAGCCAGGAGAATTAAATTCATCTATACGGCTGTATTCATCCATCATCCAAGCCATGATTTGTGAGTTGGTGAAAACATCAGGGGCCGGGATATCTTTTGTCGGTCCGACAATCTGACTGATTGCACGTACGTATCCACGGCTCAGCCTTTCCAATTCCCTGAATGACATATCACGGGGATCGCAGATGATGCCGCCTTTCCCGCCTCCATATGGAAGATCGACGATTCCGCATTTCAAACTCATCCAGATAGAAAGAGCTTTTACTTCTTTTTCTGTAACATTCGGGTGGAAACGGATTCCCCCTTTTGTAGGCCCGACTGCATCATTGTGCTGAGCACGATAGCCGGTAAACACTTTTATTTTTCCATCGTCCATCCGGACTGGTATTTTAACTGTAAGCATTCTAACAGGCTCTTTGAGAAGCTCATAGACTTCTTCTGAATATCCCAGCTTTTCAAGAGCAAGCTGAATCACTGTTTGTGTCGATTTCAATACATCATTTTTGTCTTCAGGATTGTTGCTTGCTGCATCTTTCTCGGCTACCATTAATGTAAACCTCCCAGTTTGATTCACTGTATTACGGAACTAGTCCTTCTTTACAAGCAATAGTATACACGTTTGATATCATGTTGCAAAGATACAAAAATAAAAAAAGTCCGTTTTTCTGAAAACGCTGTCATTTTCAATATTATCTGATTTTTCCTATTGGTACTCCCATTCTTTTTTTACCCGATTACCTTCTTAGTATTCATTATTTCCGCAGTTATTTACTATCCAAGATACTTCTGAAAAACCTTTGTAAAGCTGCTCCCTTGTGAGGGGTTAAGATCTTGGGAGAAGGAAAACCGCTTCAGGAAATGCCCCAAAGCAGCATTTTTGTGAAAGCTGTTTTCGCATAAATTGTTGCTTTTGGAAAAATCCCAGGTGCCGGATTTTTCCCCTGTATTCAAAGATGTTACTCTCGAAATAGAACGAGCAGCTCTTTTCTTTCCTGCTCACCGGGGTTTTACTGCGATTTACCAGGACATTAGTTGAAATTTATATTGAATAGCAACAAAGTTTACGAAGAGAGCCTATGTGAAACTGCATTGAAATAAAAAAGGGACAGCTCTCATCTGCCCCAAATTTACCTACACCCCAAAATACTCTGTCAAGACTTCCCTGCTTCTTTTATCAATGATCTTGCTGCCATATTCCCTTATTACATGTATGGTTTCATCTGACTGTTCTCCATATTCCCCAGCCAGGGAAGCCAGTCTTTGGCTCCACTTCCTGACTTCGGTAAAGTAGTTGCCATCTTTGGTGTAAAGCGATAACTCTTCGCAGTCATCAGGATTCAAGCGCTGCACAAATGACAGTATGTCTTCAAACTGGCAAAACTTATATAATAGGTATCCTCTGCAAACAGCTTTCCCATCCAAAAAAGGATCATCCTCAAAGCTCTCGTCTTCACTCAGCGTCAGTATAAGGACCATTTCGCTTGAAGTGACTGAATTGATTTCCACCGTAATCGTACTTTCAAGGTCTATTCCATATTCAATGTACATTTCATCCATCAATTCTTCAAAAAATTCGTGCCAAACCAGTGAATCCTTCCACTGATCGTCCTCGAGTATTCCCTTCAATTCCAATTCAGCAATGCTTATGGAAAACTTCACCGTATTGCTTGATAACCGCTCAAGCTTCATATTCCCGCCCCCTGAGTATGAATGGTTACCACCATACTATGTAAGGAGCAAAAGAAGGTTCTTTTTTCAAATACCCAGATGGGAATCACTCCAATGAAAGAAAAAAACCAAGCGGATAAGATTTCCGCTTGGGTAAATATATTTCTACAGGTTGCTCTTCAGCCAGTGGTCCCAGTCATCCTTACTTGAACCTACCAGGTGATCTTTGTATTTTTCCTTTACATGCCTCGGCAGTGAGTTAACCGCAAGACCGCCGACACCAACGTGCAAATATTCCTTATTTTCCTGAAGTTCATCAATGATACCCAGAGTCTGGTCGATATTCTCCCTCATTGTACAGGATAAGAATAAAAACCGCGGTTTAACCGTATCCACGACGACCTCAATATCTTCTTCCCGGATACTTGAACCAAGGTAGATCACTTCAAACCCTTTGCGGCGGACATAAACGGTGAATATCAGCAAACCCAGCTCATGGAGTTCCCCTGGCCCGCACACTGCTACCACCTTTGGCAGTATCCCGTTATGGGGGAACGTCTGCATGAGGGTTGAGATTCTCGCTCTTAATACAGCTGAAGCAAAATGTTCATGCGCCGTCGTGATCTCATTGTTTTCCCAAAGGTCACCTATCTTTACCAGAAGCGACCCAAGGACATCGATTACCACTTTGTCGATTGTATAAAGTGAAAACGCTTTATTCATGATTTGATGCGCTTTGGTTTCATCAAATTGCAGCAAGGCTTGTAATAATTCTTCACTCAAGTCATATAACCGGTCACCGGTCCGGCTTTCACCATTCATTTCTTCAGTAATCTCCTGCTTGTCCAGAAGAGAAACCGCCTGGCTGATGGTAAAGCCTTGCTCCACCTTCGATACAAGCCACTTCAATATTCTGAGATGCTCCTCAGAATAAAGCCTGTGGCCCGATTCATTGCGTACCGGCGCAATCATTTTATATCTTCTTTCCCATGCTCTTAAAGTCCCCGGCTGGATACCGAGCATATTGGAAATCGCTTTAATATTATATTTTCCTTCGGATTGGTTTGTCATTTTAAATCCCCCAACTGTACACTGTATTAATTATAATGGAGAGATTTACAACTGTAAAATATTGAAACGCTCCAAACTCTCTGTCAAGTCCCTTTTATTGTAATCAGGTGTGTCTCGGGAGGGGCCCCCAGCCTTAATGGCAAAGCTGTCGTTCCGTATCCGTTGCTTACTAAAACAAATGTGCCCGCTATAATGCTGAGATTCCCTTTTTGATACATGCCAAACCCCAGGATTCGAATCTGTCCTCCATGAGTATGCCCGCTGAGCATCAAACTGACCTTATGTTCTTTTCTCAATTTCTTTATTGTATCTGGATTATGGGCCAAAAGTATTCTAAATGATTTTTCCGGAACACCATCGAAAGCCTTTTCGATATCATCCCTTCCTAAACTTAAATCCTCCACCCCGATCAAAGCAACAGGGTGGCTGCCGCTGCCTTCAAGCAGTAAGGAAGTATTTTCAATGAGAATGACACCATTACTCTCAAGCAGGTTCCGAAAGGTCCTTTCCTCAACCTCATAGTCATTATTACCCCATATAAAGTAGACTGGGCCGAGCCCTTTTAACTTTAATATATTCTCTTCGACCCGTTTAAATGAGACCCCTTTCTCAGTTAGGTCCCCTCCAATTACTACTATGTCAGCTTTCCCATCGATTCCCGAAATGATCCTGTCACTGATCTTTCTTCTGTGAATATCCGATATAAAAAAAATTGTCAAAGGGCCAGCTGCTTCCGGATAATCTTCAAAACATATTTCTTCATATTTAATATTATTTAAAAATGCTTCTCTAAGCATATAAATAAGCAATAAAAAACCTATGACCATTATCAACCCGATTAACTCTATCATGAAGTCCTCCTGCTATTTCCCGAAAAATCTATTGAAATCATACCATAAACAATGGACAAACTTAAGAGCAACATTGTCTGCCACAAACCGATGGTGCTTAAATAGTAAACCCCTGCCAGATGGATCGGGAAAACCAGGATCTCTGCCGAGCAATTCCCTTGGAACAAGTTAAGGATCATGGAAGCCTCATTTTTGATCAATTCCGCGCTGATCAGGACCGCAGCCATGAAAGCGATGGAAGATGCAAAAAACCTAACAGGATTCAAGACGAACTCCACAATCATATCAGATACCCTGATCAGCGTGATGACAGGACACCAGTTGATAAAGAGATATCCTGCTAAAAAAGACAATGCAACCTTAAGAATAGTCCGCAACAAAAAAATCCCTCCCATAAATCATATGAGAAGGATCCCTTTTCATGTACTCAGTCTTCGGTAATATCCAGGATACGAAAACCTGATTTCTCAAGTTTTTTCAAGAATTTTTCCACATTATCTTTCTTCTCGATTTTCAGGACAATCCGCCTCAGCATCCTGTCAGTTGCATCGAAAGTAACCAATGAAATGACGGATTCATGGTGCTGTTGGATGATATCTCCCAAACGGGCGATGCGGCCTTCCGTTTCAACAGAGGTGAAAGCAATCCTTATCCCTTTACGCTGCAACCCAAACGCGCTTTGGAACTGCTCCAGCACATCATACCTGGTTACCAGCCCAAGGAAATTCCGTTCTTCATCCACTACAGACAGAATAGGAAAATCCTGCAGCTCGACAAGTGTCTTCTCGAATATCTCGTCCCCGACAAGAAACTTTTCTTTAAAGGCAGCAATATCTTTCACAAGGGTTTCCTTTACGAAGTCTGACTTTAATTTGTCAGACTGGAAAAAGTTTTGATAAATATTATATCTTGTGACCACTCCCGCATATTTATCCCCTGAAAGAACCGGCACCCCGTCAATCTGGTGGTGTTCGAGCACTTCCAAAGCTTTTTCAACTGAATCAGTCTCCTTCACTACATAGCATTTGTGTTTCGGAATCATCGCGCTTTTCACAAACATACTAATCACCCCATTTAAGTTTAACGATACTATTATAATTCCACTTTCATTGTTTAAATACCTGCTTTTTGGGTTAATAAAACAAAACTTTTGGAATGAATCATGCAGTGTTTCATACAATTGAATGACAAACTGAATTTTTTGGAGGGTTCTATATAATGCATAGTTTGTATAAGAGCTATAAACCCTATGTATCCCCTTTTGATCCATGTCCGCCAATCAAAGTGAAAACTTATTCCACGCCGCCGAATCTCTATCTCGGCTATCAGCCTCCAGACCTTCCCCAATTCACCCCGAAGGAGGCTTTGAGGGCGGGAACGTTATGGAAAGTGTTCTATGATCCATACTACAGCCCCTATGAAAAACATAAGGAGTGATGGACATGAAACAAATGCCTCCTGAATATTATCAGTTGCTGGAAGAGCTCCAGACGGCGGACTTCGTGATCGTTGACTTGACACTTTACCTTGATACCCATCCTGATGATGCAAATGCCATTCAGCAGTATAACCAATTCGTCAAACAGCGAAAGCAGATCAAAAAAGCTTTTGAAGAAAGGTTTGGCATGCTGACCAATTTCGGCTACAGTTACTCCCATTATCCATATGAATGGCCGGAAGCTCCATGGCCATGGCAGGTATAATTTTCTTACAAGGAAGGTGAGCATATGTGGGTCTATGAAAAAAAACTGCAATACCCTGTAAAGGTAAGCACATGCAACCCAAGACTGGCAAAATATTTAATTGAGCAGTATGGAGGGGCAGACGGTGAACTGGCAGCAGCCCTGCGATACTTGAATCAACGATACACCATCCCCGACAAAGTGATAGGGCTGCTCACAGACATCGGGACTGAAGAGTTTGCCCACTTGGAAATGATTGCGACGATGATTTATAAGTTAACCAAGGATGCTACCCCGGAAATGATAAAAGAAGCTGGAATCGAGCCGCATTACGTCAATCATGACAGCGCACTGTTCTATCATAATGCTGCAGGGGTCCCTTGGACAGCCAGCTACATCCAGGCAAAGGGAGATCCGATAGCCGACATTTATGAGGATATCGCTGCAGAAGAAAAAGCCAGGGCCACCTATCAATGGATTATCAACATGAGTGATGACCCTGATTTGAATGATGGGCTTCGTTTTTTGAGGGAACGGGAGATCATACATTCACAGAGATTCAGGGAAGCTGCTGAAATCCTTAAAGAAGAAAGAGATCGAAAGAAGATATTTTGATGCTGAACCTGCAATTCATTGCAGGTTTTTCACTGTTTGGACACTCACTCTGCCCTGCTTTATTTACTAACATGATAAAGGTTGATATCCCATTGCTTCTTCAGCAGTTCATAGACCTGGTGGCGCTTCTTCCAAGACTCTTCCTTCCAGAGATCCTTGCTCCGGTCAATGATTTCACTCCTTAATGCCTGGTATTCTTTCTCTGCCTTTTCTTTTTTTTCGTAGAGAACCTTTACTGCACCAAACATTCCAAAAATGACCAAAAATGCATACAGATGGCTCTCCTTAGAAAAAACCACAGAAAAAACAGCTTCAAAAGAATACGAGTAGGGTCCGATGATCCTATTGTAGAAGTAGTAAATCAGGCAGAAAGCAAGAAACACGCTGCTCCAAAGCATGATGGCATGTATCCGCTTGAATTTATCCCACTTCGTCTTTCTCTCGATTACATTCTGAAGCATTTGTTTTGTGGCCTGGTCTGTCCATTCATCCAATTCAGCTATGTGAGAATACATGTTTCTTCACCTCATAGTCGCTAAGTTCTACTAACACTATATGAACTTGTCCATCAAATTAGAATAAATGAGCTTGAAAAGAAAACCAACTGAATAAGTTCTCATGATAACCTTCTAAAACTCCCTTGGGCAGAAAGAGGCTGGGAGAAATTCTTAATAAAAAGCTCTTTTCGCAAAGATTGCGGCTGAGTAAAAAGAATGGATTTCCTCTCCAATCGGTCTGCTTTCAGGAAAAAGCGGTAAATAATCTTAGAAACAACATCTTTTAGATAGATCCTGATAACATGAATGAACCGCATGATGTCAAGTATATACCTTGACATCATGCGGTTTTATTTTCATTTATTTCGACCTAAATCCCAGCCTCTCTAGTCATGTTGCTGATACATGTCGATTCTGTTCGAAGCTCACGCATGCCTTTTCATCCTTTTCCTGCTGTCGATGACTTCACTGTATTCACTGAGCAGCCCGTCAAAAATACGCTCCCATGACTGCTCCCGGGCATATACTCTTGAGTTGAGGCTGTACCTTTCCCTTTTTGGTCCATTATTTATCAGTGTTTCGACAGCCTGGATGAAATGAATTGGGGAGTGGGCAGGACAGACAATACCATTGTAATTGTGTTCAACAATGTTTGTGACACCGCCTTGATCAGCTACAATGGAAGGGAGTCCGGAAGCCCCGGCTTCCAGGACGACATTCCCGAAAGTTTCAGTAGGGGACGGAAAAACGAATAGGTCAGAGGCAGCATATATTTTTGATAGATCTTGACTTTCCAGATATCCTGTCAAGGTTACATTTTCATTTTCCAGCCTCTTTTCTATTTCTGGAAAACATGGGCCGTCTCCGGCAATCAGCCAATGGATCTTGTTCTTCACATGGGGAGACATTTCTTTAATAATCGATAACAGGGTCTCAAGATCTTTCTCCGGTGCGAGCCGTCCGGCAAAAAGGATGATATATTTTTGGGTGATGTTGTATCTATCTCTAACTGTTTGCGTTCTTTTGGCGGGAGTGTAGAATGAACAATCCACCCCTCTCGACCAGATGGACAGGTTCCGGAAACCATGTTGAAGCAAGTGCCCCATTGTTTCACTTGAAGGGACAAAAATTTTTTCACAATCAGCATGCAACCACTTCATATACTTCCAAAGCAAAGGAGATGCCCATGACATTTTATAATATTCAAGATACTTGTCGAAATGGGTATGATAGGAGGCAGTGATGGGGATTCCCAGCCTTTTTGCTGCATGAAGACCATACAGCCCCATGGTCAAGGGTGTTGCGATGTGTATCAGGTCAGGATCAAATTGCCTTAGCCTCTTTTCTATTTTACGCGGATTAGCAATAGCCGTCCGGCACTCCGGGTAAAAGAAGAATGGCAAGCTTGCAAATTGATGAACATTTGGATAGGAACGCGCCTCCCTTCCAAGATCCGGAACGAAAAGTTCAAATTCCACCCCGCTATTTTCCATGTGATCTGTCAGCTTTTTCAACGTTCTTGCTACCCCGTTCACCTGTGGGTAAAAGGTATCCGAAAAGATTGCAATCCTCATCACAATTTCCCCCTCTTGAATTCCGATGCGAATTTTTTAAACCACCTTCATTAAAAAGCCAATAATGCCCATAATGCAGTAGCAGTACCAAGAATTCCCCCTGCTAAGACATCACTTGGATAGTGCACTCCCAGCACTACCCTGGATAGAGCAACCAGCAACGAGGCCGGCAATAGAATCCAAATCAGTAAAGGGTAATGGATAATGAACGGTACAGTAATAGAAAAGATGGCAGTTGTATGACCGGAAGGAAATGAATGGTCCTGAAATGCATATCCGTACAATTTAACGTCCGGCAAAGACATATATGGACGGACCCTTTTGACAACCCTCTTGATGATTGCTGCTATAATGTGGCTGATAAGAAGTGAAGCTGCGGAAACCCATACAGTCTTCTTGAGTAAAGTGTCCGGCGCTGCCAGCAGCAGCAAGAAAAGCATGGAACCGACAATGCACCTGGCTCCACCCAGATGGGTAATCATATGAAAGGATGTCAACAGCTGACCTTCGCGGCAATTAAATCGGTAAAACAAATTTTCATCGAAATCATGCATTCTTGCTCTCGTTTTTTCCATTTACATCTCCCTTCCACCCTGTATTCACATCCATTTTATTAGACGATTGTTAGCTTTCAGATAGAAGATTGTAAAGCTTTCGTAAAAATGGAAGCGGGATTCTGCTTCCTGGCCAAGAAGCAATTCATCTATTATCCATCCCATATCTGCCAGGATAGTCTGATTTGGAACAATATCAGAAAAAACTTTTCAGTTATCCATCACTCCGTTAACCACGCCCATCAAATAATAAAGAAAGCCTCAGGAAGTTTTCACTTCCTGAGGCTTTATGTTTGGCTTTTTTCGTAAACTTCGTTGCTTTTCAATATAAATTTAAATCAATATCCCGGTAAATCGCTGTAAGACCTTGGAATACAGTGGAAAATCCGACATTTGGGATATTACCAAAAGCAACTATACATCGAAAACAGCCTTTTGTTGAAAAAGTATCAATCTACCGGCAGAGGGATCTCAAGGACTTGTCCTGCCTGAAGATCATTATTTTCTATGTTATTCCATTCCTTGATCTTATCCATCCCAGCTTGAGATTTATAATAATTCATGGCTATTCGAAATAGCGTTTCCTGGGGCTTTACTACATGTTCAATGATTTGTACGTTCTCCTGATATCCGGTCTCCTCTGCGGCTTCCTCCTGTTCTGCCAGCTGCACAAGGTCTTCTTCATCAACCTCTTCAGCCGGCGCTTTCTTTTGAACAGCTGTTTGAGGTTCCTCAGCAGGTTGAGGAGGGGATTCAGGTTCCGGCTCCCGTACAGCCGCTTCTGTATTCTTATCAGAATTTGACCCACTCTTTACTTCTTCTTCAATATCCCTTGTTTCGTATGTTACTTCTTCCCGCTGTCCTTTTTCTGTCACGATACTTCTGTTCTCATTTGGATTAATATCTAAGACTGAATAAATGCCAAACATGATAAGTGGTAAGAGTATAAAAAAAGCTGCCATTCCTTTAATAAGGGGGTACTTTACTGTCTTCTTTTTCTCCTGGTGCAATTCACTGCGCTTCGGAAGTGTCCTTTTCTGTTCAGTTTCTTTCTGCTCAGGCACAGGCTCTACCTTCTCAATTTTCTGTCGAAGCTTTTCCGCTTGAGCTCTATAAGGATCTCTACTCATAAAACATCCCTTCTTTTTCTCGATTTTCGGCTTGGTATTTAATGGCGAGGCCCAGTAAAAAATCTATGAAAAAATGCATGGCCATTGTGACTCCAAGGTTAGCTGTCCACTCATACACGAGGCCTATCCATACACTGAGAATGAGTATATTAAGAATCAGGAACCAATTTCCCCAGTAACGGATGTGGACGACAGCAAAGATAATTGTCCCAGCGAGAAACCCTATATGGTGCTGGATCACTCCCCGGAATAGCATTTCTTCACAAAAGGCGATGACAGCAGTCAAAACTCCTATCTGGAAAACACTTCTGTCCCTGAAGATCCTTTCATTGATTCCTCCATCATCATAATACTTCTTCGGAAGCACCTTCATGAATAGAAGATCCAAGGCCGCAATCACAATTCCACTGCCAACCCCATAAGTCAGAATTTGACGATCCCAGACAAATTGTTTCAGAAAAGATGAAATATCGTCATATAAGAATATACCTAAAATTATTGAAATCGTTAATAGGACCATTTGAGTAGCATAAAGGTGAAATGTCAATTCCCGGTCTGAAATCTGTTTGATTATTTCTCTCTGATTTTGTCTCATGGCATCACTTATTCAGCAGCATCCTTGCCAGCTGCTCTTTCCATGTCAAGATTTCTTCTTTCATTTCCTTGTCAGGGAGACATTGAAAAAGATTATAATCCAAGCCGCAGACATCACAGCACATATCGTTGGTTTCCTGATAGGTTTCACCAAACATTCGAAGGATTCCATTTCTTCTGCATGATTTTTCCATGGCCCACTCTGCCATCAAGCCAATTTTCTTACGCTTGCTGTCCAAACGCTGATCCCGGATTCCTTTGACGAATGCCGCCAAATTGCGGCCCCCTGGTTGTAAGAATTTGTTCTTATTTATATATACCTGCTTATAAAAGTTTAAAAACCTGATATGGACCTCATTTAGACCATACCTGTTCATCAAATCCTGTTCTGAAGACTTTCCTCCGTCCAAAAAATACTCGTCGATCTGGAAATCAGAAGGCATTTCATTATCCATAATCTGATAGGACAACCCTTCATCCCCTTCGGAGTATAAAAGCAGCGCCAGGCTCCGCTTTCCATCCCTTCCTGCTCTTCCGATTTCCTGCAGATAGCTTTCCGCACTTGAAGGAAGATGAAAATGAATGACGAAACGGATATCTGCTTTATTGACACCCATACCAAAAGCGCTCGTCGCACAAATGATGTCAAGCCTTCCATGGAGAAATTGCTGCTGAATAAGTATCCTTTGTTCTTGTTCCATGCCTCCATGATAAAATGCAGTCTTCTGAAACCCCTTCTGCTTAAGCCAATCCGCTGTATCCTCAGCCATTTTCTTGCTGGAAAAGTATATAATCCCTGGTGTTTGATAAGCTGCCACAGCTTCCAGCAAAGCCTCCATCTTATCTTGAAAGGAGGTAACACTTTTTATAGCAAGGCTGATATTCGGCCTGTCTGCAGAATAGACCACTTCCTTGGGACCCACCATCCTCAGAGTCCGTTTGATGTCATCCCTCACATCAAGATTTGCCGTGGCAGTCAATGCCAATGTCACAGGGAAACCCAATGAGGTCCTGATATGCCCGAGTCTTTGATAGTCTGGCCGGAAATCATGCCCCCATTGAGAAATGCAGTGCGCTTCATCCACCACAAACAAGGAGACAGAAAGCGACTGCAATCGTTCCATTACATTAGGTGCCATTAGCATTTCAGGTGATATGAAGATAAAACGGTACCTGGCCAGATTGCGCAGTATGAAACTTTTCTCCTGGAAATCCAAAAAGGAGTTAAGGGCTACAGCTCTTTTCTCCCCCATGACTTTCATGTGCTCGACCTGGTCCTGCATCAATGAGAGGAGAGGGGACACGACTACCACCCTTCCGCCAGTCAAATAAGCAGGAAGCTGATAACATAGGGACTTTCCTGTGCCGGTCGGAAGCATGGCAATGGTATCATTCCCTTGCAGCACCGATTGGATCACTTCCTCCTGCCCTTGCCTGAAGTCGTTATAGCCAAAGTGCTTATGCAGTTCTTTTAGTAAGTTCATAATTGATCACCATACCTGGCTAATGTGAGCCTGATTTGAAAATATGAGAGTTGAGGAAGCGCATCCTTGATCGGTTTCAGCTTTCTCATGTTGACCGCTTTTGCCTTCTGGATAATATTCTTGACATCTTCAGCCGGGACGAACTGTTCTATCGGAAAATGGCTGTCATTCAGAGCGATTTCCACTACATGATCTTCAATGGTACTTTCCTTCAGTTTCCTGATTCTGGCGATTTGTATAATACCATGGCCACGTTTCAGCAATTTATAGGTTTCTTCACTGGATTGCGTAAGGGAAATTTCAGGAACCAAATCCGACATGAGCGAATAAAGTATAGGAAATTTTGATTTATTGCCGCTGACATCATTCATAATATAATGCAGGATATTTAAGAACCTGTACCAATATTCATCCTCCCCTAAACCGGACCGCTCCGACGCCTGGCCCCTGGTAAGACCTATATACCCCCCGCCAGTCAGCCGGCAGGTCAACAAATCCGGAATATCAGGAAAGCTTACCTGTTCAACCAGCGAAACCATTTCTTCATACAGAGAGAGGCTCAGTTCATTTAACGGGACCGGCGGTGAGGATAAAAATATCTTGACCCATTTTTGTATTTCCCGTTCCCGCTGAACTGGATAATATCTTTGTTCTGCCCTTATGTAATGAGATAACACTTGTACCAAAAGCGAAACTCTCTTCCAGAGGATTTCTACTGAATTTCCATATAGCCAGCCATTCAATGATGAGGGAAAGGGATGTTTCAGAAAAAACTCATCCAATTGCCGCTGCCCTTCATTGGTCAGCACAAACCGTTCAGGTTCTGACTCAGTAATCCAATTTCTCTCATACAATCCTGAAGCGAGCCTTTCAAACTGTTCCCGCTTAATAATTGGATAGGAATAGAATAAGGAAGTCAGCGAAAACAGATGGGCATCCTGTATAGTTTGGGAGGATCTCTTTCCTTTGAGCAAGTGATAAATCGAAAAGACTGTTCTTTCTCCCTGGATCTTCTTGAGGCAATAAAGAACGACGGCTTCAATATAGCTCATATATTTACTCCTTTTGCATCTGTTCTTATTTAAATTATTGTATCACGAAACCGACACTTTGCGACTTTTTCCTACCTAAGTTTACAGGATAACAGATAGAAATTATCTTCAATGGGAACCTTAACTATTGAAAGTTTTATGAATCACCATTAGAATAATAATATGAATATTAGTACACTTAACGGAGCAAGTGTATGATACTTAACAATATCGACCATTTTTCAGGAGGTTTTTTCATTGCCAAAGTACACGATTGTTGATAAAGATACATGCATTGCATGTGGAGCTTGCGGTGCTGCCGCTCCAGACATCTATGATTACGATGATGAAGGTATTGCGTTTGTGACATTAGATGATAACTCAGGTACAGTCGAAGTACCGGATGTTCTCGAAGATGATATGATAGATGCTTTCGAAGGCTGTCCTACAGATTCCATCAAAGTTGCTGATGAACCATTTGATGGAGATGCCTTGAAGTTCGAATAGATTTTGTGAAAAACGGCCGGATAAATCCCGGCCGTTTTTCATTTTCCTCCTCCTGATACAAAAAAGCGGCCGATGAGATTCATCGGCCGCTTTTTATATTAGGCTCTTTTCGTAAACTTTGTTGCTATTCAATATAAAATTTCAACTAATATCCTGGTAAATCGTCCTAAAACCCCTGTGAGCAGGAAAGAAAAGAGCTGCTCGTTCTTTTTCGAGAGTAAAACCTTTGTATACAGGGGAAAAATCCGGCACCTGGGATCTTTCCGAAAGCAGCAATATATGCGAAAACAGCCTTATATTAAGCCCGCTTAAATGCGAATTGTTTATTGAGCCAAACATGCATCCTTGTGAACAATAAAGCAAATACTGCTCCAATCAGGATGCCTTTCAATATATTGAATGGAAGTATCCCGGTGACGATGATGGTAGTGGGCAGTTCAAAGTTCATGAAGTATTTGTAAGCAGGCAAAATTACGAAATAATTTAACACGCTCATCAATACCGCCATCACAACTGTTCCTGTAACCAGTCCGCTCAGCATTCCTTTCTTTGATTGAATACGGTTATAAACAAAATAAACCGGTAAGATGAATGAAATTCCTGCCATGAAATTCGCAAAGTGTCCGATTGGCACACCGGTATCACTTCCCGTCATGACATAATCAAGGACATTCTTCAACAACTCCACCAAAATTCCGGCTGCCGGCCCTAAAATGATAGCTGCTATCAATGCAGGCACATCACTGAAGTCGACCATTAAAAAGCTGGGGAATGGTGGTATCGGAAAGTTCAGCAGCATCAATACATAGGACACAGCACTGAGCATTCCAATAAGGATAAAACCTCTGGTGTTCAATTTCTTCATACTTTCTCTCTCCCTCGTGTGACTCATCTCACGTTAGAAGAAAAGTTTTGCCTGAGCAACCTAAAAAAACTCAAGAGAATCTCTTGAGAAGTCAAAAGGCATGCCCGAATAAACGTTCAATAAAGTATCTTTTGAACGCGGCTCAACCTTCATCTCCTCCCATCCAGACTGTACTGTCGGCTTTGGAATCTCACCAAATCCTGCCCAAAAATCAGGCTCGCGGGCTTAGAACGAAAGATTTATTCATTCCTCACCGCCGGTCGGGAATTGCACCCTGCCCCGAAGACGAATCTTAAATTTTGTTGTTACATCATCATTATACAAAATAACAGCCGTGGTGTGAAGAGTTTAGCTTGAATTCGAGAGAAAGTGTTAACTTAATCCTGCCGGACCAGAAGTTCCTGGAAAGGCATAATCGGCTCATCTGCGTTCAAATCATTCATCGCAGCCAATTCCTTAACCGACATCCCATATTGCTTTCCTATACCGAATAGTGTTTCTCCTTGTTGAACCCGATGCATCTTCCCGCTTTTTTCCGGAATAATCAACTTCTCTCCCGAAATGATGGCTGGGCTCTCGAGATTATTTTCTTTGAGCATATCCTCTGTGCTTACTCCATAGGTTTGAGCTATTCTCCAAAGTGTTTCCCCTGATTGTACTGTATGTACCTTCATAGCAGGCTCCATTGAATTTATTTCCTCTGTTTCAGCTACTCTTAAGGCGACTTCTCGGACCTGGTAAGGGTCATGCTCATTTGCAAAAACCGTCTGGCCCGTTTCTCCCTTCCCATAAACCTGATAAGGATCTATGGCATAGTCCTTGGTGATATTCCATTCTCCCCTATGTACTTCAAAATGCAGATGTGTCCCGGTAGACCTGCCTGTATTCCCCATGCTGCCGATTTCTTCACCTTTTTTAACAGCTTGTCCCTCATCAGCTTTTCTCTCAAGCAAGTGGCCATACACCGTTTCATAACCATGGGGATGTTTGACAAAGACCACATGACCGTAACTGGAGGAATAGTAGGATTTCGATACCACTCCATCTGCGGCAGAGTATACAGGGGTGCCTTCCTCCCCTCCGATATCCATCCCTTTATGTTTTCCGCCCCTTGTCCCAAAATGATCTGTGATATATCCATCAGCAGGGAATACCCATCTGGAAGTAGCTTCTTCTTCTGCTTGGGCCGTCCTCCCGCTTATGAATAATAAACTGACACATAATGCCAGTAAACCGACAATCAAAACTCTTCTTATGTAATCAATCATTAATATCCTCCTTCATTTTCAGCTACGCTTTTACACTATGAAAGCTTGTACGCTGATAGAACAACAGTCTGTGATTTCCCCATATGTGCAGTCAGCAATAAGGGAGACCAGCATTTACCACTTTAAATTTTCCCCTAACTAGCCTTTCCAGCTCTACAGAATTTATGTGTGAAAAAGGAACTGTTTTCGCATATATTGCTGCTTTTGGGTATATCCCTATCGCTGGATTTTTCCCCTGAATTCAAAAGTTTTACTACCGAAAAAGAACGAGCAGTTGTTTCCTTTCCTGCTTACCGGGATCTTTAATGAGATTTATCAGTAGATTATTTTAATTTTTATCTTTATTAAACAGCAGCAAAGCTTAAGAAAAGAGCCATAAAAAAAGACCAGGGTACCACCCCTGGTTCTCAATTCAATACTTTTTTATTAGGACCAACCGGCACAGGCACAGGACGGGAAAAATCAAAGTCCTTCATCTGCGGGCTTTCAATGTTATCGAACAACACTGCTTTAAAATCAAATTCCTTAGCAGACATCAAGATCCCTTCAATCAGCAGCCTGCTCTCCAAAGTATCCTCCAAAGTGAGTCCCTCATTAAATGAGACCGTCAAATTGCTGCCTTCTGCTGTCAGGGAGATTTCAATATCCTTGGCAATCACCGGTTCATAGAAACTTCCGGGAGAAGTCTTCATCGCTCCAAGTGCATCCTCGATTGTCTCGTACGTTTCTTCGCCAGGCACAAGATAAACTTCCCCGTTCTCAAGTGTGTACTTGTAATAGCCATTATTTGAATCCACTGGTTTCTTGATTTCTGATATTTCTCCAAGGTGAGAGAAAGTCGGTACCGACCCTTCAGGGGTTTTCAGCCTGATTTTCTCAAAAACTGATGTTTCCAGAGACATGGAGATAGAATCATACAGGAGGTCTTCGCTTCCACTGCTGAGATTCTCCTGCTCTTCTTTTGAGACCGTATAAACCAGTTCATTTGTTTCCTCATCTTTTATGAATGAACCCGGGAGAGGAAGGTATTCATTAAATCCCCATGCTGTCTCCGGGATTTCCCCAGAGACTTCCTCAAATTTTCCAAGCCAATCATCTGACTCCTGTTTTTTCACCAATACACTTACTGGCACAGCGAAAGCATCAGGAGCTGCAAGGCCGAAGGTGAATACATCATATTGCTGCAAGTCCTCTTCGTACACGTTAATCTTTTCAACGGCAGCCGCATTCAGCATTGAGGATTGCTCGGTATGATTTTCAGCTTCATCCACACCTGCACTGCCGGCATCAAAGCTTTTATCCTGAATATCCCCGAACTTCTTCTGAGCCGAGCCGGACTCAGCAGATTCCTCTACCGCCATATCGGAAGCTGAATTTTCATACCCAGGCTGCTTAAAGGAGTTGAATATTGAGGGTGTAATCAAAGCAAGAATTAATACTGCAGCGATAGCAGCAAGAGCAGGATAACCCCAGGTTTTGGATTTCTTTCCACCCTCCGCCTTTTTGACAGCCTGATAAATCTCATCCCGGCTCCTGCTGTCCTTGAAGGAGGGCATTTCTTTCAGTAGATGCTCAATTTCTGTCTCGTCCAAATTGTTTTTCTTCATTGAAGGCACCCTCCTCTCGTTTTTGCTGCTCCATCATGCTTTTCAATGCCTTTATGGCACGGTGCTGGGTCGTTTTCACTTTGCTTTCAGTCCATTCGAGGACTTCGGCTGTTTCAGAGATCGACAAGTCCTGTATGTACCTCATTGTAATAACCATTCTTTGGTCTGTGGTACATTTTTCAATACACTTATACAAATCTCTTATTTCCTGTTTCTGCATTGCCACTTCTTCAGGTATATCATCGGTCGCTCTGAGCGGCTGGTTCCAATCAAATTTCTCGAGGAGTCTGCCCTTCCATCCTTTTTGTTTCCGGAAGTGGTCGATTGCTACATTTTTAGCTATTGAGAACAGCCAGGTCTTTTCAGTGCTTTTCCCCTCAAAGTTCTTATGGGATTTCAGGACCCGTATATATACTTCCTGTACTAGATCTTCTGCAAGCTGGCGGCTCCTGACTGTATATATTAAAAACTGAAAAACATCCTGATGATATTTCGAGTACAGCTCTTCAAAAACGGAGTCCATTTATTCCCCTCCCCGTTCAATGGATTAGACGTATTTTGAATATAAAAGTTACACACTCAACTATATTATTAATCATTTGAAAAAGGAAGGTAAATCAACAAATAATACTGCACATTCAAGGAGATTCTTCTCTCCCGGACTAATTTAAAATAAAAACGCTCAGGTTT
>NZ_QXIR01000048.1 GCF_003581585.1 Bacillus salacetis | reverse complement strand
TTATCTTTTCTTCAAGTGATCCTCAAGGGAATTCCTTTAAACCTGTACCTTGAATTTCTATAAAACAAGGGTTCTTTCATTCAAGAGAAAAGCTTTGGCACAGAATTCTTTTTTGAAAGCAGAAACCAAAATGAAGTCAATTTTTTAAAAACAAAATCAATCACTATAAAAACAGGCATACGCTTCCGTCAGAACCGTTACTTCTCATGCTGGATTCGTTTAAAGCCCCTTTCTTTCGTGAAAAGGAATAATAATACAGCAGAAAGGAGAGTGTAAGATGGATTTCAACACAACAAGGAAGACACTCTTATTTTCCTTCCTTGCTGCCGTTCTTATGACAGGATGCTCGGCAGAAGAGACAGCAACGAATCCGCAAACCGAAACCGGGCAGGACGATACAAATGGCAGCCAACAGGAGGGTGGTGGCATCTCGGAAGAACCTTCTGGCCAAGATGAAAACCAGGCTAACGATGAAGGAACACGCGCTGAAGATCTTACTGGCGAAGATGATAACGGTACCGGCCAGACAAATGAAGAAGAAGAGAACAGAAAGGATGAGCAGACAACCGAAGAAGAGCAAAACACACAGGAGCAGGATCAAGAAGAGGAAACCAATGAACATAATGGTACTGAATCCGGCCGGACATTAACGAAGGAACAAGCAGCCGAGGTGCTGCAGGAATACGAGAAAACGTTTATGGTGGAAACGAATTCGGAGGGAACGGTCGAGAATCATCCTTCTAAGGAAGAGCTCTTATCCCATTATCGAACCATTATGTCAGAAGAGCTTGCACAGGGCTATCTTGAAGACTTCTTCAAAACAGAGAACGGCAATCTGAAGATGGTTGCCACAGAACCGCCTGTTTGGCTGAATCCTGAAAATGAGTACAAGGTGAATGAACAAAGTGATGGCACTTATCATGTTATTCAGAGTAAAAGCAGCCAGCTTAGAGGGAACAGGGAGTACACCTTTGAATTGGAATACATGAGTGGCCACTGGCAGGTAGCTGATGTATCAAGCGTCAAATCCGGCCGGTTGACAAAAAGCGGAGCCGAACAGATCGTCAGGCAGCACCTTGGGGACGATATCGATAAAAATATGATTGTCGAGTATGACCACATGGAACAGGACCAATTTGGCATCCATGTTTACGAACAGGCAGGCAAAGAAGAAGAATCCCATACCGCCACCTACGGCTGGTATAAGGTCGACCCGGAGACAGAAGAGGTTACTTCCCTGTTCGGGAATGAGCAGGAAGACTCAGCTCACCTGAAGGAGAAGGCAAATGAAGTCCTGAACAACATCCTGAAGGAAGATATGAATGCTCTGGCAGATTATGTCCATTCAGAAAAGGGGCTTCTCATATCTCCGTTTGTCAATATTAGTGAAAAGGATAAAGTTTTTGAAAAACAAGAGGTAAGCAGCCTCTTGGAGAACGAAAAAGCCTATCTATGGGGATATCAAGACGGAAGCGGAAAGCCCATGAAATCCACTCCGCCTGAATATTTCCAGCGTTATCAGGATTTTTCCCAGGTGGATAAAGTGATCGTGGATGACATTAAACAGCGGGGCAATGTAAAAATGAACATCAAGGACTACTTCCCGGATTCCCATATAGTCGAATTCTACAAAAACGGAACGGAAGAAAATTCAAACATCGACTGGTCCAGCCTCTATATCGTTTTTCAGAAGAACAATGCAGGAGAATGGAAGGCAGTCGCTCTGGTAAGCGGACAATGGACCGTTTGAGTGAAATCAAATCAAGTTCATCATCAAAAAAGAAAAAAGTGCCAATAAATCCATTTACAAGATGATGAAAAATTGAGATAATACAGAAAATGACGAAGGGGGAAAGTAAGCATATGGAACCAACTAATTGCTGACCATTAATTTCATTGAAATTAATATCGATTCGTACAGAGCTGATTTTACCTTGTATATATAGGTTTATTTGTTATGCTCTTTATGGAATCAAGCAATTAAGAAGGTACCTTACTTACTTGACTCTGCTATCATAATTTTACAGGAAGCCCTGTCCACGGGCAGGCATCCCAAGGCATATCCCTAAGCTTATTTGGAATGCCGGCAAAATTATCAAAAAGAGTATCCAGGACCGTAAGAGGAATCCATCCTTCTTGCGGTCTTTTTTATTGGCTCCTTTCGTAAACTTTGTTGCTTTTCACTATACATTTCAAATAATCTCCTGGTAAACCGCCGTAAACACCCCGGTAAGCAGGAAAGAAAAGAGCTGCTCGTTCTTTTCGAGAGAAAACCTTTGAATACAGGGGAAAAATCCGGCATCTGGGATTTTTCCAAAAGTAACAATATATGCGAAAACAGCCTTTTTATTTTATCAAAATAGTAATGAGTACTTCTTGAAGCTGTCCATAAAATGCGTAACGACCATTATGGATGAAAGAAGGAATATAAATGTTGGAACTATCATTAACAGGCGTGAAGAAATATATGGAAGCGACTCAAGTGTTGGAAAATATCTCTTTCGAGGTTATGACAGGGGAAAAAGTCGGAATCGTCGGAGTGAACGGAAGCGGAAAAAGCACGGTGTTAAAACTCATAGCCGGCATCATACCTATGGATTACTATCCCGGCTATCCGCAGACATCAAGCTATGGCTATGATGAAGGATTTGTGAATCTGCCAAAGGATGCCGCCGTGGCTTTCCTTGAACAGACACCGCAGTTCCCGAAAGGCATGAAGGTACTTGATATATTGAACCTTGCATTTAAAGAAGTGAAAGAAATAGAGAGAGAAATGCGAGCAGCAGAGGAAAAATTGAAGCTGCTGAAAGGGGATTCCCTTGATAAAGCCCTGAACCGATACAGCGGCCTGGTCCAGCTGTTTGAGACAAGGGGCGGCTACGAGCAGGAGGAAAAGATGAGCAGGGTCTGCACCGGCTTGAAGTTCGAGGATCGTTTTCTTGAAAAGGACTTTGATGAGTTGAGCGGCGGTGAAAAAACGACCGTCATGCTCGGGAAGCTGCTCATGAATGCCCCTGATATCCTGCTTTTGGATGAGCCGACGAACCACCTCGACATGGAGTCGATCGAGTGGCTGGAAAGTTATCTGAAAAGCTATAAAGGCATCGTCCTGATTGTGTCCCATGACCGCTATTTTCTGGATCATGTTGTCAGTAAAATCGTAGAAATTGAAGATATGGAATCCAGGACATACAAAGGGAATTATTCCTCATTTGCTGCCCAGAAAGAAGAAAATATGCGGATTCAATACGAGCACTTCAGGGAACAGCAAAAAGACATCAAGAATAAGGAAAAACAGGTCGCCAATCTCCGTGACTGGGCGATGAGAGCCGACAACAATAAATTCTTTAAAAGAGCAGCCAGCATCCAGAAGAAGCTGGATAAAGTGGAACGGATCGATAAGCCGGTCTTCGAAAGAAGAAATATGCGGCTGGATTTCAAGGCGGCCGAACGCTCGGGAAAAGAAACCATAAAGGCGTCAGGACTTTCAAAACGTTATGGTGATAAAATGATTTTCGACGATGCAGACCTCATGATCCACTATGGAGAAAGAGCCGCACTTCTTGGACCGAATGGAAGCGGAAAGACGTCTTTCTTAAAAATGCTGATGGGGGAAGAACAGCCTGATAGTGGAACTGTCGAGCTCGGAGCCAATGTGAAGGCAGCCTATCTTCCGCAGAAAATCGATTTTGCCGATGAAGAGCTGACTGTACTGGAATGCTTTCGCGAGGGTATCTCCATTCTGGAAGGGAAAGCGCGGGAATACTTGGCCAAATTCATGTTCTACAAAAAATCTGTCTTCAAGAAAGTGAAATTTTTATCAGGAGGAGAGAGGATCAGACTTAAGCTGGCAATGCTATTGTTCGAGGATATCAATCTGCTCATCCTCGATGAGCCGACGAACCACCTTGATATCGATTCCATTGAAACTCTCGAGGAAGCACTGGACGAATTCAAAGGGACGATCTTCTTCATCTCCCATGACAGGTACTTCATCAATAAAATGGGGGAGCGGGTGATCGCCGTCGAGAATCATTCTTTTAAAAGTTACATGGGAAATTATGATGAATACCGGAGGATACAAGAGAAGAAGAGGAGCAAAGCGGAAACGGCGGCTGCTAAAAAAACGAAGCCGGACCAGCAGGTTCCTGAAGTAAACAGGGAAAAGGAACTGGCAGATGCCCAGGAAAAGGTTGATGATCTTGAAAATGAAATAAGGAAATTGGACATCATCCTGGCCGCCAGCCAATTGGAGCACGATGAACTCTACGACGTATACCGGCGGAAGCTGGATCTCGGGAAAGAGCTGGAAGAGGTCATGGAGAAATGGTTGAAGCTCGCTGAGTAATAAATTCATAGCAAGGGAGGGCACGGAAAGTGTCCTCCCTTTTTGTGTTTGCTGGAATAGGTAAGAGGCGTAGTTCACGCAGTCAATCCGGTGCATTCCCTCTGAAGGAATAGACCGAATCCTCGTCTGTTGCTTCAAAAAACGGTGCAATTCCTGGAGTAATGGACCAAATCCTCGGCCGCGGTCTCAGAAAACGGTGCACTCCCTGAAGGAATAGGCCTAAGTCCAAGCCTTCAGCCCGGGAATTGGTGCATTCCCCAGAGTAATAGACCAAATCCTCGGTGGCCACCTCAAAAATTGGGGCACTCCCCGGAGGAATGGACCAAATCCTCGGCCACCGACTCGAAAAAAGGTGCAATTCCTGAAAGAGTAGACCAAAATCCAAGCCGTCACTTCAAAAAACGGGGCAATCCCTGAAGAAATTGACCAAATTCCCGTCCGCGGTCTCAGAAAACGGTGCAATCCCTGAAAGAGTAGACCAAAATCCCAGCCGTCAGCCTGGGAATTGGTGCATTCCCCAGAGTAATAGACCAAATCCTCGGTGGCCACCTCAAAAATTGGTGCATTCCTCAGAGTAATAGACAAATCCTCGGCGTTCACCTCAAAAATTGATGCAATCTCCAGAGTAACAGCCCAAATCCCCGTCCGCCAACCCAAGATATAGCGCAATTCCCAAAATCTTCTCCCGCCGCCAATCCCCCACACTCATTAATCCCGAACCAGACTAGAAGATCAGCACAGCGCCTGATAAATGATAAAAACCCCGATGATTTGTGCCTTCTCCCTACCACAAACCTTGTACCAGAATCATAAAATAGTATATCTGCGGTGATGAACAAAGTATTATCACGGCAGAGCCGGCAGTATGCCTGTCAAAAGGGTCAGTCCATACTGCAGGAAGGAGAAAAATCATGAAGATAAGGAAAGCGATAATACCCGCAGCAGGGTTAGGTACCCGATTCCTCCCGGCCACAAAGGCACAGCCGAAGGAAATGCTCCCGATAGTGGATAAGCCGGCGATCCAATACATTGTAGAAGAAGCCGTTTCTTCCGGAATCGAAGATATATTGATCATTACGGGAAGGGGAAAACGGGCAATCGAAGACCATTTCGATAAAGCTTATGAACTGGAGGAGAATCTCGCGAAAAAAGGAAAGGCGGCTATCTTGAACGAAGTCCAAAAAATTTCGGATCTGGCGAATATTCATTATATCCGCCAGAAAGAGCCGAACGGGCTGGGGGACGCCATCTATTGCGCCAGAAGTTTTATCGGCACCGAGCCTTTCGCAGTCATGCTTGGGGATGACATCGTTCAAAATGAAAAAGAGCCCTGCTTGAAACAGCTTATGGAAGTTTATGATACGTTTCAAAGTTCGATAGTCGGTGTCCAGAAGGTCAAGCCGGAAGATGTCAACAAATACGGAATTGTTCAACTGTCAGCGAGGATAGAGGAAAATGTTTACACAGTGAAAGACCTGATAGAGAAGCCGGCAGCAGAAATGGCCCCTTCAAATGTCGCCATCATGGGGCGCTACATTCTGGAACCGGAAATATTTACGATTCTGAAAAATCAGGGGCCGGGATCAGGGGGGGAAGTGCAGCTCACGGATGCACTCAAGGAGCTCGCAGCGGCCCAAAGAGTCCTGGCTTATGAGTTTTCGGGGAACCGCTTTGATGTAGGGGACAAATTGGGCTTCATCAAAGCTACTATTGACTTTGCGATGAAACGGCCGGAAATCCGGGATGAATTGCTCGATTACTTGAAATCTATCATTCAATCAACTTAAGAACAGGGGGGAATTTCATTGAAAGTAACTGTTACAGGCACTGGATATGTCGGTCTGGTCACAGGTGTATGCCTGGCTGAAAAAGGCCATGACATCATTTGTTATGACACCAATGAAGAAAAAATAGATGCTCTTCGTGCGGGAAACCCTTCTATCTATGAGCCGGGTTTAAAGGAATTGCTTGTTAAAAACAGCAAGGATGGCAGCATTCAATTTACGGCAGATCCGGAAAAAGCTTACAGAGGCAGGGATGTCATCATTATTTCAGTGGGAACACCGGAACAGGAAAATGGAGCGGCTGACCTCTCTTTTATCAAAGAAGCTGTATCCATGATGGCCAGGCATATCGATCAGGATTGTGTAGTGGTAACAAAGAGTACCGTCCCGGTCGGCACCAATGAAAATATTGCCTTTTGGATAGAAGAAAATAAATCGCCATCATTGAAAATCCCTGTGGTTTCGTGTCCGGAATTTTTAAGAGAGGGATCAGCCATTCATGATACCTTTCATGGAGACAGGATTATCATAGGCTCTTCTTCAAAGGAAGCTGGCGACCTGATTGAAAAATTATATCAAGACTTTTCTCCGCCAGTGATAAGGACCGATATCAGAAGCTCGGAAATGATTAAATATGCTTCGAATGCCTTCTTGGCTGCAAAAATCAGCTTTATCAATGAAATTGCGAATATCTGCGAACGCTTGGGGGCCGATGTGGAAGAGGTGGCTGCAGGCATGGGCATGGACAAAAGGATCGGCAGACAGTTCCTTAATGCCGGCATAGGATATGGGGGATCCTGTTTCCCAAAAGACATCAATGCGTTGAAGCATATGGCTGATAAAGTAGATTACAAGTTCAAGGTATTGGAGGCAGCCGCCGAAGTCAATGAGGGGCAGTCAGGAATCCTGCTGGAGAAAGCAAGATCGCTGATCGGTCCGCTGGAGAATAGAAAAGTCACTCTATTGGGATTATCTTTCAAACCGGAAACGGATGATATTAGAGAATCTCAGGCGATCAAGCTGGCTAAATCATTAGCCAAAGAAAACGCAAAGGTATATGCCTATGATCCCGCTGCTATTGAAAAGGCAAAGGCTGTTCTCGGAAATTCAGTCGTATACTGCAGCAGCATTGAGGAGGCCCTCTTGGATTCGGAAGCAGCTTTTATCGTGACAGAGTGGGAAGATATCATCCGTTTTCCAATTGCCGGGTACCCGATTTTAATGAAAGAGCCGATTATTTTTGACGGCCGTAACTGCCTTCCTCAGGAATCAATGAAAGAACTTGGTTTGACTTACATCCCTATTGGAAGAAAAGGTATATATCCTCCCCGGAAGCAATAAGGGCCGTCTTCCCCTATTTCATCAGATATATCCACATACTCTATTATTCACGCAAATACTCTTAATAAAAAATTGATTTCATAGGCCACTACTCAAGCGAAAAGGAAGATGAAGAATAAGATGTAGGTACGAGGAGGAACTTGTCCTTCTTGCAGGCGGTATTTCATTCGCCTTTATGTAGGAGTTTCATAGAAATCCACTGAAGATAGGGGGGAATAATAAAATGGCAGTGCTATCAAGCGGTCCGATCGAGAATAACCCTGTAAATGGAGTAAGGCCGACTCAACAGCTGCTAATCAAACTCATCAATACAAGCAGTACTGATGCTTCATCCGTATTGATCCAGGGATATTTTCTGAATGGGACCAGGACACTTTATGTGTTGGAACTGGTGAACCTGGCTCCGAATCAGGTTGCGACACGTAACTATTTTGCTAATTTGAATGGATATGAATTTGTTTTTGAAACGATGGGGGCAGGAGCTGACGAAACACAGATTTCCCTTTGGGGAAGAAATGCTGCAGGACAATTTGTCACAGCACAGCGGCTGGTTGCAGAAGAAAACCTTGGAGCGGGATAAAAAAATATTTTTATAATGGACAATCTCACAATCAACTAATAATCGTAAGAGTATGATGTAGAGAGTATAAGTTTTGACAGTTTGTATATACGAATTTTTAAAAATTTCATAGTCTAAATTCTAGTAATTACCATAGCAGCCATAGACTTGCGAATCTTATATTCAGCATATCGGCAAACGGTGTTTTGCCGAAAAACATAAAAAAGGAGGTAAATTTCCAATGGCAATATTGTCAACAGGACCGATAGCAAATAATCCTGTAGGTGGTGCCCGCCCCAGCGTGCAGGTGACTGTGAAGCTGGATAACCGGGATTCTGTGAATTCTTCTACCGTGTTGATCCAAGGGTATTATTTGAATGGAACACGGACGTTATATGTCCTGGAACTAGTGAATCTTGCACCTAACCAGGTAGTAACCCGGACTTACTTTGCCAACTTTGACGGGTATGAATTTGTTTTTACTACAGATGGTTTGGCAGAAGAGAGTACTCAGATCTCTGTTTGGGGAATGACAGGTACAGGAGCATTGGTACCGGCACATCGTCTCGTATCTGAAGAACTTCTAGGTGCAGAAGAAGGTGCACAGGGTCCACAAGGAGCAACAGGCCCTCAAGGTGCGACGGGAGCTCAAGGAGCAACAGGAGCCCAGGGTGCGACAGGTCCGCAAGGCGCGACAGGAGCCCAGGGCGCGACAGGAGCTCAAGGAGCAACAGGAGCCCAGGGTGCGACAGGTCCGCAAGGTGCGACAGGAGCCCAGGGAGCAACAGGAGCCCAGGGTGCGACAGGAGCCCAAGGAGCAACAGGAGCTCAAGGAGCAACAGGAGCCCAGGGTGCGACAGGTCCACAAGGTGCGACAGGAGCTCAAGGAGCAACAGGAGCCCAGGGCGCGACAGGAGCCCAAGGAGCTACAGGAGCTCAAGGAGCAACAGGAGCCCAGGGTGCGACAGGTCCGCAAGGTGCGACGGGAGCTCAAGGAGCAACAGGAGCCCAAGGTGCGACAGGTCCACAGGGAGCAACAGGAGCCCAAGGAGCAACAGGAGCCCAAGGTGCGACAGGCCCTCAAGGAGCAACAGGAGCTCAAGGTGCGACAGGCCCTCAAGGAGCAACAGGAGCCCAGGGTGCGACAGGTCCGCAAGGTGCGACGGGAGCTCAAGGAGCAACAGGAGCCCAAGGTGCGACAGGTCCACAGGGTGCGACAGGAGCCCAAGGAGCAACAGGAGCCCAAGGTGCGACAGGCCCTCAAGGAGCAACAGGAGCTCAAGGTGCGACAGGCCCTCAAGGAGCAACAGGAGCCCAAGGTGCGACAGGGCCACAAGGAGCAACAGGTCCACAGGGTGCGACAGGTCCACAAGGAGCAACAGGAGCCACTCCTTAAACAAAGGAAACTGGAAAAAGAAAAGCAGCAAGAGAAGACCCCCGGTCTTCTCTTGCTGCTTTTGGTTGCGGGAAATTATAGATATGCTGATACAAATACCTTGATCGATCTAGTTACTGGTACTTTTCCAGCAGCTCTTTATTAAAGAGGATCCTCCTGTCATTTGGTTTGTATTTTCCGGCTATCTCATTATGATAAGCGGCTTCTTTAAAGCGGCCTGAATTGAAGTAGCAGACGCAGAGTTCCAAGTGGGGAATCCAGGTCCAGCAATTGTCATCATATATCTCTTCCGGCTTCTGAGGCTTTTGCAGCTGAGCAGCCAGTTTGAACCAAAACAGCGCTTCTGGTGTTTTCTTTTCCTGTTTAAAACAATATCCGAGCCTGCAGCAGAACTCTGCCCTGGGAAGCCCGCTGTGGAAGGAGCGGAAGCATGCATCTTTGGCTTCATCCAATCGGCCTTGATTTTGATAGAGGGATGCCAACTCATAGAGTGCCCGTATCTGCAGATTTCCCTGTTCTTTTGTACAGGATTCAAAAGCGGCGATGGAACGGTCCAGGCGGTTGAGATTTCTTAAAGCGGTAGCATAATCAAATCGGCTTTCCAGAGAAGGGGTCTTTCCGTCCTTTGTGTTTTGTTCGAAGCTCCTGATTATGGATTCGGGGTCATGGACAGGCGGCAGCTGCTGATTCAGTATCCTTTCATAGAGTTCGATGTAGCGGTCGACCATTAACTCGGTAGAGAAGTTTTGGGCGATGTATCGTCTCATGTCTTTGGGGTCAGGAAACTGTGCATTTTGTATCTTTGCAATCATTTCGTCCTTGTCATTGCAGATCAGCTCGGGAAATCCGCCCAACACCTCGCTTACAGAGCCATTATTGTAAGCCATCACAGGGGTCCCGCATGCCAGAGACTCGATCATGACGATTCCGAATGGCTCCCTGAAAAGGATAGGGACCAGGAGGCACTTGGCATGCTTCAATAGTTCCTGTTTCTGATTTCCGCCTACCTCCCCGATATAGGAGACAGCCGGGGATTCATTGATTGCCGGCTCCACGTTTTTGGCGAAGAATTCTTTGTCATAAACAGGACCTGCTATGATCAGCTTCATATTGAGCTGCCGGGCAATATCAATGGCATGCATGATCCCCTTTTGATAATTGACTTCCGCGAGAAATAATAGATAGTCTTCTTTCACCTCGGAATATTGGTATTGGGAGAGGGTGAGCCCGGGATAGATGAAGAACCCTTTATTTCCGCCAACCTCCTGCAGGGCATTACGGCTGATGTACACCGGATATTTAGGGAATGTGCTGTTATTGATGTTGATGTTGATATTGCTGATGGTCGGTACGGGCAAATTCAATTTATCGATCAAGGAAAAGTGAGTATGGTCATGGATGATATCAATGTTATCCGGCAGGTGTTGTTTAACAAAGTCCTGGATCGCTTCCGGATTCGGCCCGGTGTGCTGATAGGGGATGACTGTGCCGGCAGATATGCTTCCTTGGGGAGCGAATAGGAACACTTCATGGCCTCTATTGATGAGTTCTTCCGTAAGGGTATGAACCAACCGCTGGATGCCCCCGTATCTTGGCGGAGGGACTGGCAGCGTATCGGTGGAAACTTGAACGATTCTCAAATCTGTTATCCTCTCTTTCTCTTGTAGTTTGATGAGCAGGGCGTCCTTGTTATAGAGTATGATTCCTCTCCAGCAAAGGGATGGTTGCTTTTATCATTTTGCCTCGCGGAGTTATCGCAGGGTAAATATCCATTTTGCCGGCTTCAATACACTAATGATGCGTACAAACATATATTAAATGGAAACTGCCATTTTTGAACTGTGCGCTGTTTACTTGATTAGTAAAGAGGGGTGTTGAATTGATTACTATCAGTTTATGCTTGATTGTGAAGAACGAGGAAGCAACATTATGGAATTGCCTGGATTCTGCAAAAGAGATAGCGGATGAAATCATCATTGTTGATACTGGATCCACCGACCGTTCGAAAGAGATTGCCCGTGAATTCACGGATAAAGTATTTGATTTTGAATGGGTTGATAACTTTGCGCCGGCCAGGAATCAGTCTTTTAAACATGCGACAATGGACTATATTTTGTGGCTGGACGCGGATGATGTGCTTTTTGAAGAAGATCAGAAGAAACTGCTGGAGTTAAAACGGAATTTGGATCCTTCGATAGATTCCGTTTCCATGATCTATAATTACGGTTTCGATGAATATGGCAATGTGACATTGAGTTTCAGGAGAAATAGACTGGTGAAACGGTCCAGGAATTTTCAATGGGCAGGGGACTGCCATGTGTATCTGCAGGTGGATGGGAATATCCTCGATAGTGATATTTGTGTATCCCATAAGCGAGTCCATCATTCTACCGGAAGGAATCTGGCCATCTATGAAAAACGGCTGGAGAACGGTGATGAATTCTCCGCCAGGGACTACTACTACTACTATGCAAACGAGCTGAATGAGAACCAATTCTATGAAAAAGCAATCGAAAATTATACCGCTTTTTTGGAAATGGAAGACGGCTGGAGGGAAGACAAAATTGCTGCATGCAGCCGCCTTGCCGATTGCTATGGAAAAACAGGCGAGCTGGAGAAGCAAAGGAATGCTTTATACAAATCATTTGAATTCGATGTTCCCCGTCCGGAAGTATGCTGCAGGCTCGGGAGTATCTTAATGGATGAAGGGAACTATCGGGCAGCCGTCTTCTGGTACAAGGCTGCAATCGACTACCAACAGCCGGAGGAGAATTGGGGATTTACATTTAAAGCCTATTCAACCTGGGTGCCTCACCAGAATCTCTGTAAATGCTATTATTATCTGATCGATTTCGAAAAAGCCTATGAACATAATGAGATTGCGAGGGAATTCCGGCCTGAAGATCCAGGCATCCTTCATAATAAAAAAATCCTGGAAGAAAAGCTGAAAGGATAACAATTGAATAGAAGGTTCAAAAAAAATACCTGCTGTCAGCGAGACCTGACTGCAGGTGTTTTTTATTTGGGCTTTTTCCAAATATAGTGCTGCTTTCAGAGAAATCCCAGGTGCCGGATTTTTTCCCTGTATTCAAAGGTTTTACTATCGAAAAAGAATGAGCAGCTCTTTTCTTTCCTGGTCACCGGAGTTTTTACGGCAATTTACCAGGACTTTATTTGAAATTTATAGTGAATAGCAACAAAGTTTACGAAAAGAGCCTGACGAAAAGAGCTTTTCAAACCAAAGACAATAATCAATTCGACCTCTCGGGCAGCCAGTCAGCAAGGAATTTCGGCAGTCCTTTTCCTTTGACGGCCATGGTGGTGTGCCCCCCTGTAACAGGACAGTAGGTTTTGTCCTTGCTGGAAACGACATCTGCTAAGCCTTTGCTCAGCACATCCGGTACAAGCCGGTCGTGCTTTCCAGCGACTACGAGAAGATTGGCGCAAATGTTTGAAGGTGATGCTTTTTTTCCCCGGATCGTCAGTGTGTTCTTCATGAATTTGTTTTCTTTGACTATATCATTCCCAAGCTGAAGCATGGCCGCCTCCGAAAATCCGACATGGTCGTTTGTCCATTTATTGAAACGTCTCCAGCTGGCAACGTATTCTTTGTCATATGCTTTATTTAGAAGGGAGAGGTAGTGGCTGAAGTAGATTGGCGAACTGGCGGCACGGAGGCCGATCTTCATCAGTTTCGGGGGGATTGCCCCATTGAGTCTCATCAGGTTTTCAATATCGATATCATTTTCCCGTATATATTCGACCCATTGATCGAATTTTGGGGAATCCGAGAAATCAATCGGTGCTACACAGATGATGAGGTTCCGGATCGGCTCTTGGGCAATCGAGGCATAAATGGCAGCCAGGGTGCCGCCGACGCAGTACCCGATGACTGTGATTTCTTCAGCTCCTGAATGGGCAAGCGCTTTTCGGACAGCCCTTTGGATATAGTCGATGATATAATCATCAATCGTAATATCCTGATCTTCAAAGGCAGGAGATCCGAATTCCAGCAGGTACACATCGAATCCATTCTCAACAAATGCTTCAATCATGCTTGCCCCGGGAGCCATATCCAGAACATAGGCTTTATTCACAAGCGAGTATACGAGGAACAACGGAACCTTATACTTCTTATTAGATGAAGGATAGTACCACAGAGCGGCCTTGTTCTTCTTCCATACAGCAGTTCTGGGTGTCGGGCCGACTGCCGGTTCCGGGTCGGTCCAAATACTGAAGAAACCCTTCCAGCGTTCAATCTCCTTTTGGGAATCGAACTCTGGATTATTCATCTTTCTTTTTCCTTTGCAGCATGTCGAGGAGCTGGAATATATCCATATTCCGGATTTTTGCTGAAGTGGCTTCCGGTTTAAGTGAATTTGCAGCCATCTCTTTTAAAGCTTCTAGCCTTTCTATCCGTTCCTGGATGGAATCTTCCCATTGTTTCGACTCTAAATCCAGAGTATCCGATACGGAAGCATCTGTCTGTGATGATTGAAGGGGCTGTTCCTTGTTCAATCGTTTCACGGTTTCCGTCAGTTCTTCAACCTGGTCGCTCAGCACATCGACTTTTTCTTCTACTTGGATGATCAGTTTCGAGATATTGGCCAAATCCTGCTTTGTGGGAACATTGAGGTGCGGTGAAGCCGCCTCATGCAGCTCCTGCAGCAGGGAGGTCAGCTTGCTTTGTCCCGTTTTAAAAATGGAAGCTGCAGCTGCGAACTCTTTCTTGTTCAAATACTTATGAATATACTCATTGAGGTGGTTTTCAAGCTGGAATCCCGCATTCCGCAGGGATTCATATAAATCGGATGGAATTTTTTCCTTTGCCATTCTGACTCTTCCTTTCTATTAAAAGTGTTTTTCTGCGGGAGGCTTCCCTTTTATAGAAAATCAAAATCGGCCTCCATTTATTATAAACAAGCTGTATCTTCACTGTTCCAAAATTGGTGGTTCTGCCTGAGCCTCTTTACAGGATGGCAGCAGGGACATGGACAAGTACCGCGTCGTCCTGAAAGGTGGCTGCATACACTATTGAATCTTGTGAAAAAGGAGAGCCGGAGAATATGACTGAAAGAGAGATGGAAGAAATTTTTAAATTGTATGGACATTCCAATATGTATGAAAAGCTGAAGAATAAATTGATGCTTTCCTCCCTGCTGGATGATGAGGGCAGTGAATTGCTGGAATCATTCTTTTCTTCATATGATTTTCGTCAGGGTGCAGCCATGAGTTATGAAGAATTTGAATTTCATATCCGTGTATTCAAAATGCTGGAGAAACGGGAAGTGCTTCCGAAGGTCTATTAGAAGGTAAATCAGGAGGCAGGAATTGCAGCCTGTCTCCTGATTTGCAGGTTTTTGAAAAGGAATTCCTGCTCTTATGATAGAATTCCTTTATGATAGAGATTTTTAATTGGTTGGGAGGAAAAGAGTTATGAAGATTGAGGAAGGATTTGTTGAAGTGACAGGCGGAAAGGTCTGGTATCAGATACATAACAAGGAATCCGGGAACACTCCTGTGGTCATCCTGCATGGAGGTCCGGGATCCTCACATTATTCCATGCAGGGGCTCCGGATCCTTGCAGAAGATCGTCCAGTCATATTTTATGACCAGCTGGGATGCGGCAGGTCTGACCGTCCGGATGACAAATCCCTGTGGAACATCGACCGGTTTGTGGACGAATTGGAGCAGGTGAAGGACGGGCTGGGGATTGATGAATTCCATATCCTTGGCCACTCATGGGGAACGACACTGGCCGCTGCTTATTATTTAGCCAAACCGGAAGGCGTAAAGAGCATCATATTCTCTAGTCCATGCTTGAGCGCGCCGATGTGGGCAGAGGATCAAGAGGAAAACCGCAGGCTGCTGCCGGGTGACGTGCAGGAAGCGCTGAAGAGAAATGAAGAAAATGGGACAACGGATTCTGATGAGTATAAGAAAGCGACAGAAGTGTTCAATAAACATTTTGTCTGCCGGCTTGATCCCTATCCGGAGTTTCTGAAAAAAGGCAGGGAGTTCCGTGGGCCGGAAGTTTATAATCATATGTGGGGCCCGTCTGAATTTCACGTCACGGGCAATCTGAAAAGCTTTGACTGCACAGATCAGCTGAAGAATTTTAATGTACCGGTTTTGTATACATGCGGCCGCTTTGATGAAGCGACTCCCAAGTCGACGGAATATTTCAGTACATTGACACCCGGCGCGAAGTTCCATGTATTTGAGAAAAGTGCCCATATGCCTTATATCGAAGAGACGGAAGAGTATATGCATGTGATGAGTGAATATCTGAAGAGTGTGGATTAAGAAGGCTCTTTTCGTAAACTTTGTTGCAATTCACTATAAATTTCAAATATAGTCCTGGTAAATCGTCGTAAAAGCCCCGGTGAGCAGGGAAGAAAAGAGCTGCTCGTTCATGTTCTAGAGTAAAAACTTTGAATACAGGGGAAAATCCGGCACCTGGGGTTTTTTCGAAAGCAACAATATATGCGAAAACAGCCATTGAGGAAGAGCCAGGTTCAATGCTGAACCTGGCCATTTTTAGGCAAGGAAACTGAAAAGGTAGTTCCTGTATCAATCTTGCTGCTGACTTCCAAGGTGCCTCCATGGTTTTCAATGATCTGGTAACAAACCATCAGTCCTATTCCCGTTCCCTTCTCTTTTGTCGTGAAGAAAGGTTCCCCCAATTTGCTCAGAACTTCCTCTGGAATCCCTTTTCCCTGGTCTGTGATCCGGATGTTCACATTTCTCTCCTGCTCCTTGATCACAAGCGCTATCTTACCGCCATTCTCCATAGCCTCAATAGCATTTTTGATAATATTGATGAAGACCTGTTTGATCTTATTGTTATCACAATGGATGAAAAGTTCTTTCTCACTGCAGTCCAGCAGCATTTCAATATTCCCCATGTTGGTATGTGAAGAAAGAAGTAATTGTACATCTTTTACAATTTGAACGACATTGTGATCACTCCGTTTTTCAGCCTGAGGCTTGGCCAATGTCAGCAGTTCATTGGATATCTCTTCAATCCTCGAAAGTTCATCGGCTATCACATTATAATAATATTGATTTTCCTGGGAAGTGCTTTTAAGCAGTTGAAAGAAGCCTTTGACGGCTGTGAGGGGATTCCTTAATTCATGGGCAATACTGGCTGCAAGCTGGCCGGCAATATTTTTCTTTTCAGAGCGGATGATGAGCAATTCATTTTCCTTTTCCTTGGTGATATCGATATATGAATGAAGAACTGCTTCCTCATTATTAAAGAGAAGGTCTATGGAATTCACGAAGTACTGCCGTGGAGGTTCATGCTCACTTGTAAAGTGATACTCCTGCACTTGTCCTGACTTGTCGTTTTGTTCCTCACAGATTTTAAAGGAGTCGTTCAGCCCTTTTTTCGAACTTCCAGAGATAATATTTTCCAATGCACTATCATTTGAAAAGAGAACGCCTTTATCTGTCCTGATGATGACAGGGATAGGCAGTTTATTAATGATGTTTCGGATTTTCCCCTCTCCATCTTTAATGATTTGATTCCTTACCTTTTCCAGGCTGTTTTCCACAATCAGCTTTTTGTCAGCTTCTTTTAAAAGCAGGTATCGGTCATCTATCTGCCGGAGTCTAAGAAGCTCTTTTTCTGTTGTGAAATCATGATTTTGCGGATTATAAAATACGGATTTGACATAGGTCTCGTCAGTCATTAAGTGTGTATGGGTCTTCAATAACTCATTCTGCAGGTAGGCAGGGGTTTTCAAGGCATTGTAAGAACAGACAGAACTCACACTTTCCGCTATGATGAATTCATTGCATTGGCATTCATAGTTTCTGATGTTCTCCAGGTTTGGCTCATGGAGAGGGATTACCGGGCTTCCCCAGGTACGTATGGAGAAGTTACTTTCAATGAAGGGGCGTAACAGGGTGTTTAGTTTTTTGGAGGCATTCGAAACGTTTGTATCGTCCCACCCAATATAAAACCGGCCAGCTTCAATGCAAATCAGGTTTTTGAAGCAGCTGTCAGGAAGTCCTTTTTCCCTCAGTTTCTCCTTAATGATGCTGAGAATCTCTTCAGTATCGATGAAAAGCACGGCGCAGCCATTGCGTAAGCCTTCATATATATACTGAAACGCATTAGCAATATACTGTGTTTCGTCGGTATACATGTAAAGGATATGTGCTCCCTGTCTTTTAAATTCATAATTGCTTATCAGTTCATTAACTGGATGAAGAGTCAGTTGCATAAAGTTTCCCGCCTGCCGGTTTAGATTTTGATAAAAAATTCCTGCTATTGACTGAATATTCCTTCATCCATTAATAGTAACATGGAATTACCTGTAATTCCATGAATATCCAGTGTCCGATGTGCTGGTTGATACAAAAAAACAGGAGACAGCCCGGCTGTCTCCTGTTTTAGGTCTCTATTATTTTTTCGGGGGCGGGGTATTGTGAAGAGCAGCCGGTGCCGGTTTAAGCTCCAGCGGACCGCCGACGATTTTCGGATGATCCACATATTCAAACTGCTTGCCGTCCGGGCTTGCGCCTGTTGCCCAGCTTCCCTCGCGGCTTTCTTCGCCCTCGGAATAATTGAATAACTGATGGGAGAATCCCTCGGCTTCCTTGTCCTCTTTGACTGTGGTAGGAACGATGATGCCGCCTTCTTCTTCAGCCAGTTCCTGAAGAGCCGCAATCCATTGATTCTGATGCATTGTGTCACGTGCGATGAGATAAGAAAGCATCTCTTTGACGCCCGGGTCGTCCGTCATTTCATAGAGGCGGGCAGCCTGCAGGCGTCCCTGGGATTCAGCGTTCAGATTGGCACGGAAGTCAGCCATCAAGTTTCCGCTCGCAATGATATAATCAGCAGTCCAGCGGTTGCCGTTGCTGTCTGCAGGCATGGCTCCCATTCCGGCCACGATGGCATGCTGAGGGTTCATACCGCCAAGCACAGCCTCGATTACTGGATCCTTTGCGGCTTTTTCCTGCTCTTCAACAGGGGCACCGTCCAATAATCTGGCCACCATCGTTGCTAAAAGTTCCACGTGGCCGATTTCCTCTGTTCCTGTATCCATGATTAAATCTTTATATTTCTCATGCTTGCCTCTCGTATTCCAGCCTTGGAATAAATACTGCATGAAGATTGTCATTTCACCATATTGGCCGCCGATCAATTCCTGTAATTTCTTCGCGAATAAGGGGTCTGAACTTTGAGGCTTTGCGTCAAATACCAATTGCTTTCTGTGTAAAAACGCCACTGACGTTAACCACCTTTCAAATTATTGGAATTATTGTGTACGCTTGTTTGATTCCACTTTTTGCGAAAAGCTAAACTGGAAATTCCGATAAAGTGTATAGAGAATGACAGGAAGATTCTGTAAGGTAAATAAAGTGTGGACGGAAAGGGGCACGCGCAACGGGAGCCTCGATATTGATTTCTCAGGAGGGAGAAGATATTCCATGAGGAAAGAGAGTCCCTGGAATTACAAGACAACACAAAAAGCCGCCTGCTTGAAGAAAGCAGACGGCTGTACGTCAAATCAGTTTCTGATTGTTTTCAAAGCTCCGCTCCAGGACTCCACTTCGTCAAGCATGGCATTGACGTTTGTGAAGTGAAGGTCCTGAGGCTTGAATTCTGACCAGTTTTCAAAGTCTGTGAATAAAGACAGTGTCGGATGAGTGCGGACATCGGCTACTTTTAATTCGCCAAGGATGCCGCGAAGGTGTTCAGCTGCACGCGCGCCGCCTGTTGAACCGTAGCTGACAATCCCGGCTGCTTTGTTGTTCCATGCTTCACGTGCGAAATCGATGGCATTCTTCAATGCGCCGGAAATGCTGTGATTGTATTCCTGGACGATGAAGACAAATCCGTCAAGGCTTGCAAGCTTTTCGTTCCAAGCGGCAATTCCCGGCTCTGTTCCGTCTGTTGTTCCTAAGAACGGCAGGTTGAAATCTGCGATATCGACGATTTCATAGTTTGCATTTTCACGTCCATCAGCGAGGCCTTTTACCCAGTTTCCTACTTGCGGGCTTACGCGTCCTTCGCGAGTGCTTCCCAAGATGATTCCGATGTTCAGTTTTTCATTAGTCATTGTTGTTTCCTCCTCTAATTTCTTTCTAAATAAGTTAGTTAAAATTCCCATGATGATCGTCACCTGCTGTTCCTAAATTTCCAAAAAGATGCGGTTGCCTGAAGGGTCTTCAGTCATGAAGTCTTCTGTTACATCAGCACCGATACTCTTCAGCTGATTTACAATTGCTTTTCTTGTTTCCTCGTTTGGCAGCACTAATGTGTACGATTGAAGTCCTGTACTGTTAGCTGCAGGTTGAGGGGCGCCGACACCATTCCAGGTATTTAATCCGATATGGTGATGGTAGCGGCCTGTTGAGATGAAAAGAGCTTGATTTCCATATCGGCTGACCACGTCAAAGCCAAGTCCTTGTGTGTAAAATTTTTCCGTCCCGGCGAGTTCGGATACATGCAGGTGGATATGTCCCATGACGGTTTCAGCTGGGAGGCCGTTCCAATGGTGTGATCTCTTAATGGAAAGAAGATCATCAAAGTCCAAAGGGTCAACGGTCATATTTACCTCACCATTATTCCAGCCCCATTCCCGGGAAGGGCGGTCTGCATAGATTTCAATCCCGTTACCATCCGGATCGGAAAAGTATAGCGCTTCGCTGACCAGGTGATCTGATGAACCGAAGCGAAGCCCGATTTCAGCAAAGTGCTGGACGATATTCGCTAAGTCCGAGCGTTTAGGCAGAAGGAGCGCAAAATGATATAATCCCGTCGTTCTGCCCGCGCATGGAATGATGTCTTCAGGCTGTTCAAGGATCAGAAGTGAAGTTGTGCCGTCTGCGGTCAAGGTGGCAGTTTGCTCCGTCTGGCTCAAAACTTTAAAGCCGACTGCTTCCTTATAAAAGAGAATGGAACGTTCCAGGTTGTGAACCTTTAAGTGAACTTTTCCGACAAATGTCAGGGGTTCTTGATGGAAATTCACTGTGACACCTCCTAGTTGTACGTTTTATTATTAAGTTACTTTATGTAACTGATTATATTTTAGGAACTTAATTACGTCAAGTACCTTTTTAGATAAAAGTAATTTAGTTTCGAATACAAATTGGGTATAATGGAAGACAAGGAGTTGATCTCGATGGATACATCAATTTGTCCAAGGTTCGAAAAAGCCATGGGGATCCTGAGCCAAAGGTGGACTGGCATCATAGTGTACCAGCTTCTGGGCGGACCGCAGCGATTCAGCGCAATCAGTTCCGATACCGGCGTCAGTAACCGGGTGCTTTCTGAGCGATTGAAGGAACTGGAAAATGAGGGGATCGTTAAGCGCGAGGTCTACCCGGAAACTCCAGTCCGGATTGAATATTCCCTGACAGACAAAGGGTTGGCTTTGGAACCCCTTATCCGTGATATAGAAAAGTGGTCACAGACCTGGTTGGAACCGGAAAGTGAAGCAGAATAGCAGAATATAAGCACTCAGGAGCCTGGTTTTTAGAACCGGGCTTTTTTCTTTGGGGAAATGTTTCTTCCGGGGCGAATTAGGAAACATAAAGAAAAAAGGCTGAGGGGGTGTATGTGTGACTGTTTTTGAAGTGAACGGAAAAGTCGAGAAGGCAAAACTGGCTAGTGATCTGCTCATACCAGTTGTCGGAGGGATGGTGACAGGGTTTCTTGCCACAAAGAATGCCAAGAGCATTTACCGAAACCTGAAGAAGCCCAAAGGTTCCCCGCCAAGCTGGGTGTTCCCGGCAGTATGGACCAGTTTGTATTCGTTGATGGGACTGGCGAATTACCGGGTCTCCATGAAGCAGAAGCCGTCTGTGGCGGATAATATTCTGTATGATATACAACTGGGACTTAATTTCTTGTGGTCATTCCTGTTTTTTAGATGGGGACTTCGCGGGACTGCTTTTACAGAGATCTGTGTCCTGCTGACGATGATTACGCTGACCACGTACAGGTTCTATCAAGAGGATAAAAAAGCAGGGGCGATGATGGTGCCGTACATCCTATGGGTAAGTTATGCGCTCCGCTTGAACTACAGCACCTGGCAGCTTAATAAATCGTAATTCATCAGGCAGTGCGGGGATGTTCCGCACTGTTTTTATGTTGAGGAAACATAAGGTCCCTGCCGCGGGATTCCATAGATATATCGATCTATATGATGGTTGGCCTGCACAAGGGGAAGTCGTTTTTGTGTAGGCCTGTTTGGGTGAAAGATCTACCTCTTCCTTGGCACCGGGGTTTTTCTTTCTGTATAGAAGAGCAGTTATTATCTTTCTTGGTTAATAAGGGGAAATATATGAAAACGGTATTTGCTATGGATGATCTTGGGAAAGGCAGCGAAGTTCATGGAAAGGGCCTTACATAAAGAAGAAGTTTTATGTCTTTTTACGCCGGGTAAATGAATTAAGCTAAATGTCAGAATAATTTATTGGAGGAATTATGAACAGCAGAAGTTTGATTGACTACAAGATTTTCGTTCCATCCCTCCTAATTCTCATAGGTATTGGAACACCACTGGCTCTCTTTGAGTCAGAGTCATTGGAATTATTGAATTCAATTTTTGATTCGATTGTTTCTTTTTTCGGGTGGGGCTATTTATGGTATGGGCTCCTTCTGGTAGGAGCGGCAATTTATTTTTCTTTTTCCAAGTACGGTCAGATTGTATTGGGAGATCCCAATGAAAAACCGCACTTTACAATGTTTGAATACGCCTCCATCCTGATTGCCATGGGTGTGGGTTCGACCATCATGCGGACGGGGATGCTGCAGTGGACATCCGTTGCCAACGAACCGCCGGCAGGTGTGGAACCCGGTTCGGCGGAAGCATTGTTATGGGGTAACGCTTATAGTATGTTTCTCTGGGGCTTCCAGGTATTTGCGATTTTCGTCATGATTGCCCCCGCGATGGGGTATGTTCTTCATGTGAGAAAACGTCCGCTTATGCGGATATCCGAGGCATGCCGCGTGATTTTTGGGGATAAATTCACGGATGGATGGGGAGGCAAAGCCCTGGATGTCCTTTTTCTCGTGAGTATTTTGACAGGAGCTGCCGTAACCCTTGGACTTGGTGCGCCGATCGTAACGTATAATCTATCCACTCTTCTCGATATTGAAGTGACATTCGGTATGACCATCATTGTCACGATTATTTGGGTTTTCCTGTTTTCATTGAGTGCTTATCTCGGAGTTGACAAGGGGATCAAAAGGCTGAGTACCCTGAATATGTATTTAGCGGGAGTTTTTGCTCTTTTCATTTTGGTTGCCGGTCCGGGTGTGTTTATATTGAACTATTTCTCTGATAGTGTTTCTTTTTTGCTATCCAATTATCTTTCGTTCTCATTGAACACAGATTCCGTGCACCGTGGAGGGGCTTCCTACATGCAGAGCAATACGGTTTTCTGGTTTGCATACAGCGCAACCTGGGCGATGCTTCACAGTGTATTTGCGGCCAGGATTTCCAAAGGGAGAACAATTAAGGAAATGATTCTTACGTATTTACTGGCGCCGACATTGTTATCATGGGCGGCGACGGGCGTTCTTGGGGGACTGGGTGTACATCGGTACTTAACCGGGGATTTGGACATTTTGTCATTTGTTCAGGATGAGGAGCGAATGGCAGCTATTCCGGAAATCCTGTCCACCCTTCCATTTGGCAGCATCTCTATAATTGTGTTTATCGTCGTGGCTCTCATTTTTCTGACGACGACGTTGGATTCCACAACCTACACTGTGGCAGCTTATACAAGCACGAGGGACATGAGCAGGTTTGAACCTGCAAAACGGCTGCGGATCATCATTGCGGCTGTCATTACGGTCTTTGCCTTATTGCTTATGAGGATAGGAGGTCTGCCGCCGTTGTCGGTCATTTCAGGGCTGATGGGGCTGCCGGTTATCTTGGTTCAATTTATACTCATATACGCAGCGAAGAAGATGATGGATGAAGATAAAGCCTGGAAGTACAATGTCAAAAGGGATGAGTATGGCAAGGCCTCATAACATTGAAGGAACACCTGTGCTGTTGCTGAAATCTGAAGCAGCACGGGCCTTCAATGTGTTTATGTACTTTAGCGCATTAACGCAAGTGGGGACTGTCCCCACTTGCGTTAATGCGCTAAACCGTCTGGACATTGTCTGGAAGAGGACTATAATGAAGGGGATATCATTTATTTACATAAGGCTCTTTTCGTAACCTTTGTTGCTATTCAATATAAATTTCAACTAATATCCTGGTAAATCGCCGTAAAAACCCCTGGGAGCTGGAAAGAAAAGAGCTGCTCGTTCTTTTTCGAGAGAAAACCTCTGAATACAGGGGAAAAATCCGGCACCTGGGATTTTTCCAAAAGCAACAATATATGCGAAAACAGCCTTACATAAAAAGGGGTGTTTGCGGTGGTCGCAAAGGAAAGTAATATGAACCTCGCGCTTGCGGGGCTGCTGTTGGGGATCCTGATGTCGGCGATGGATAACACGATTGTCGCTACGGCTCTCGGATCGATCGTTTCCGATTTGGGAGGGCTTGATAAATTTGTATGGGTGACTTCAGCTTACATGGTCGCCGTAATGGCAGGGATGCCGATATTCGGCAAGCTGTCGGATATGTATGGGCGAAAACGTTTTTTTATTTTCGGCCTCACTATTTTTCTTATAGGGTCTGCGCTTTGCGGTATTGCCCAGGATATCGTCCAGTTGAGTATTTTCAGGGCAATCCAGGGAATCGGGGGCGGAGCGCTGCTGCCGATTGCGTTTACCATCGTGTTTGATATTTTCCCTCCTGAAAAAAGAGGGAAAATGACAGGAATTCTTGGGGCGGTATTCGGCTCGGCGTCCGTATTCGGTCCGCTGATAGGCGCCTTTTTGACGGACAACCTCAGCTGGCATTGGGTTTTTTATGTGAATGTCCCGATCGGGCTTCTGTCCCTGTTCTTTGTAGTGACTGCGTATAAGGAGTCTCCTGAAAGATCTAAAGAACGCATTGATTGGGGCGGGGCGATTACTCTCGTCGCTGCAGTGGTCAGCCTCATGTTCGCCCTTGAGCTTGGCGGGAATGAGTTCTCCTGGAGTTCATGGCAGATTATCGGTCTGCTGGCTTCCTTTTTGATCTTCTTTATCAGTTTCTTTTTTATTGAACGAAAAGCGGCAGAGCCGATCATTTCTTTCTGGATGTTCAAGAGCCCGCTTTTTGCCTCAGCCCAGGCACTGGCCTTTTTATATGGGTCTGCCTTCATCATCTTGACCATCCTGATCCCGATTTTCGTTCAGTCCGTCTATGGAGGATCGGCGACAAACGCAGGGTTGATCTTGACGCCATTGATGCTTGGATCCGTTGCCGGCAGTGCTGCCGCGGGAATCAGGATGACAAAGAACAGTTACCGCGGCATCATGTGGGTGTCCATCATATCCTTTATTATAGGGATGGCCCTGCTTGCAACAATGGGACCGGAAACAAGCAGATGGCTGCTGACACTGTATATGGTGATAAGCGGTTTTGGCGTAGGATTTTCCTTCTCGCTGCTGCCTAACGCTACTATCCATAAGCTTGAACCTAGGTTTAGGGGTTCGGCCAATTCAACGAATGCCTTCTTCCGTTCACTGGGGATGACAATCGGGATCACAGTCTTCGGGACCCTGCAGACCAAATTCTTCTCCAGTAATCTTGCTTCAGCATTCGAAGGCCAATCAGGCGGCGGTTTTCCGACTGGCGATCCTAGAAGCCTTTTTGAGCCTGAAATGCGGGAAAAGATTCCCGCTGCTGTCCTCGAAAAAATCACAGGCGCAATGTCTGATTCCATCACGGCTACCTTTGCTTACGCATTGATTCCCCTGGTGATTGCACTGGTGTTCGTGTATTTGATGGGAAGCAGCCGGCTTGAAGTTGCAGAAAAACAAAAAGGCAAATAAGAAAGATAAAGACGGTTCCCCTGCATCGGGAACCGTCTTTGTTTATGGGCAAATTGATATTTCCGGGACTTTCAGATCAGACCGGAAATCTGATTTCGAATGTTGTTGTATTGTTTTCTGACTGAACTGAAATCCTCCCATTATATTTCTCAACGATTTGTTTGACTATATAAAGGCCCTGGCCCCTGACTTTTTGACCGGTATTCACTAAGGCTTTTGTGGAGTACCCCGGAGTGAAGATCCTGTCTTTCGTTTCCTCGGAAATCGCACGTCCTGTGTTTAATACTTTGAAAACATATTCCCCGGAGTCCTCATTACACCAAACCTCCAATTTCCGGTCGTCTTTTGGCAGTTCGCTCGCTGCCTCAAGGGCATTATCGATCAGATTGGACAGCAGCTTGATCAAATCGGTCGTTTGTAAACGTTCAAAGGAGGAATCTGCGATATGAAACTCAATGTCGATATTCTGATTTTGCGCAGCAAGTGCTTTTGTCTGAAAAAGAACGGACAAGGCAGGGTTCTTTGGTTGTATAGGCAATCGATAAAGAAGATGCGCCTCTTCACGCATCGAATCCGAATAATCCAAGGCTTCTTGGTGCTTGCCGATTTTCAACAGGCCATTTAAAACCTGAATATGATTGGCAAAATCATGACGCAGGGAACGAACGGATTGGATCAAGGACTCGAGCTCTGTATGATAGGTTTCCTCCGTATCGCCGATTTGTTTTTTTAATTCATGATTGTACCATCTTTGAATGAGTATAAATGCAGTAAGCAGCACAATGACCAGGATACCGCTTAAGATGAATTCCGGGATGCTGTTTCTGATGACAACAACGTCGATCCGGTCCAGTCTGGAAGTGGAAATGTCGATGCTGAGGAATCCGATGGTTTCGCCTTGGCCATTTATAATCGGGCTTCCGGCGGATATGTATTCCCCGTAATGAGGATCCTCAATCTTTCCTGTGTAATAAGGCTTCCCTTCATAGGCGCGCTGGATTTCGTCAGGAGGCACCATGCAGTCCATCCCGATTTCATAATATGGCTGATTGTCCCTTGGAAAACCGGCAATCATGACTTTCGGCCGTGATGCTGAGTCCTCAAAAGCAAGGGTATATACATACAATGCAGCGGTATTTTGCTTGGCTTCGTAAAGGTTCTCACGTATCTGCCAGTAGTCCTCGTTTCTTTCCGGATTTTCAAGGAATCTCTCATAGGCAGCGGTATCCATGGAGTCCGCAATGGAATCTGCCATCTCCAGGGCATTATTCGCCACAGAAATTTCAGCCGCCTTCTTGGCTGTAAAATAAGAAACCAATATATTGGTAGTAGTCAGGCAGATGAGGATTGTAACTGATAGAATGATAATGAGTTTAATCTTGCCGTTAGGTTTCATCATTACAACCTCCTGCTAAAATATTTCTTCTCTACAAAATTCTACATAATTCTACATAAGCTTACAATAGAGAGTTTTGCAATAACATGAATAAAGACGGTTCCCCTGCTTTGTTGTGAGGGAAACCGCCTGCATTTTTACTATCCTTGCGGGTAATAAGGTGTCTGGTAGGTATATGGGTATGGATAGGGATAAGGGTAAGGGACCGGTACCGGGTAGGGGCCGGGAGAGGCAGCTGCTCCCACCGCGAGGCCGGTAAGGGCGCCTGCTCCGAATCCTGGCCCATATCCCCAGCCCGGATGATAGCCGCCATATCCTCCGCCGCCGTGATGCCAGGTCGCCTGGCCGCCGCCGTGCCCCCAGCTTGCGTGCCCTCCGCCGCCATGGACGGGTCTGTGATAATGAAATGGTGTTGAATACATTGTTATCTCCTCCTGGTAACGTTTCAATATTCTATGCACTTATATGGGCAGATGCCTGTAAAATATCTGGAATGAAGGGAAAGCTTAGAAAACGGGGCTTCCTGCAGAATCGGGCAGGGATTGCAGGGGAGCATCAATCGTAACCTGATATTCTATTTTCAGAAGGGAGGTCATTGTATGGATTCACTGCGAAATATGAATAAAGCGCTGGCTTATATTGAAGAACATCTCGATGGGGATGTGAACCTGAAGGAAGCTGCAAAGTATGCGCTCTGTTCGGAATATCATTTCCAGCGAATGTTTTCCTATCTTTCGGGATTCACCTTGACAGAGTATATCCGGCGCAGGCGGCTGACCTGTGCTGCAGCTGAATTGAGGGATAGAGATCTGCGGGTGATCGATGCAGCCCTGAAGTATGGCTACCAATCGCCGGATGCTTTTACACGGGCTTTCAAGGAATACCATGGGATAACGCCGACAGAAGCAAGGGACAATGGCAGTCCTTTAAAAGCCTTCCCGAAAATGACCTTCCAACTAACAATAGATGGAGGGGAAGAAATGAATTATCGAATCGAAGAAAAACAGCCATTCAGCATTGCGGGGATCATGAAAAGAGTACCGATTGTATTCAAGGGTGTTAATACAGAAATTGAAAAAATGTGGAAGGGCTTAAATGGGGACCTGATACAAGAAATGAAGCAATTGTCCAATACTGATCCTTCAGGCATCGTCAGTGCCTCTGTTAATTTTTCAGAAGGCAGAATGGAGGAGAAGGGGGAACTGGACCATTATATCGGGGCAGCCACTACAAGGGAATGCCCTGCCCATTTAGCATCATTGAAGGTTCCAGCCTCGACTTGGGCGGTCTTTGAAGTGGAAGGCCCTTTCCCTGATACACTTCAGAATGTATGGGGAAGGATCTATTCAGAGTGGTTTCCCTCAGCACCTTTTGAGCAGGCAGAAGGTCCGGAAATTTTGTGGAATGAACAGAAAGACATTACGGCCCCAGATTTTAAAAGCGAAATCTGGATCCCTGTAAGTAAAAAGAAGTAAAGGGAAAAAGACGGTACCCCGGACTTGCCGGGATACCGTCTTTTTTAGTGGCTCTTTTCGTAAACTTTGTTGCTATTCAATATAACTTTTCAATAACACCTTGGTAAATCACCGTAAAAATCCCAGTGAGCAGGAAAAAAAAGAGCTGCTCATTCTTTTTCTATAGTAAAAACTTTGAATACAGGGGAAAAATCCGGCACCTGGGATTTTTCCGAAAGCAACAATATATGCGAAAACAGCCTTTTTATTTGTTTGATCGATCACCATGAAAACCCCGCTAAGCAGGGAAGAAGCAATAAGTGCAAAAAACAGAGATTCTTCCCGGAACCAACAGCTTTTTTTATGATGCTTTGCGGTCGATATTCAAAGCTGTATTGTTTGTTTTTAATAATCGCGGAAGGCTTCCCGCAAGCAGTGCCAAGACGATGGAACATAAAATGATCGCGCCAAGCACCGTTGTGCCGTTAACGATAAAAGAATACAGGACAGCTGATTGGCCTTCAGGCGCACTTTCGCCCCAGAAAATGAAACCGGCAACGAAATGCCAGAAGTACCGGGCGATACTGCCAATGACAATCCCTGTGATGACCCAGGCCAGCAGTTTTTTTCGATCTCCATTTCGAAGGCTCTGCTGGACGGGACGGTACAGGAGCCCTGCAAATCCTACAAAAGTGAAGGCTACAAAGTACTCAATCGCGAACTGTAGCGGCGTCAGGAACCAGACATCGCCCATTACCACTTGAAGAAGCCCCCAGAGAAATCCGGAAACCAATCCCACTCTCAATCCCCACCTGAACGCCACGATGAAAATCGGCACCATCGCAAAGGAAATCGAAATCGCCGGCGACAGCCTGATGGATGGCAGCAGATCCAGAATTACCGCAAGTGCAGCGAAAACAGCTGCCTCAATCATTGGTATTAACTTCATTTTTGACATAAAAAAATCCCCCTTCATCCAAGTTGAAATACGACAACCATAAGGGAGAACATGTAAGGCGGACAGACATCGCGCGTCCATCCGGTCCACATCCCTGCGCTAGCATTAACTAACAGGTTCAAAGGGTCAGAACAATGAATTGTTCACTCTCAGCAATCGCTCCCCTTGTGGTTAACGTACTATGTAATTTTCAACTCCCATTATATAGGGGAATCGATGAAAGATAAAGTGTTTTTGTTTAGAAGATTTGATAGTTGGGGTCGCTGACGGAGAAATTCCGGCCGGGGGATTCGGACAGGAAGCGGGTGGTCGCGGGATGTGAGTCCAAATGAAGGGTGGATTCGGACAGAAAGCGCAGGCATCAGGGAAAAAGAGTCCGAATCAGGGGTGGAATCGGACAGAATTGGCTGGCGTCAGGGGAAAAGAGTCCGAATCAGGGGTGGATTCGGACAGAAAGCGCGGAAACCAGGGAAAAAGAGTCCGAAACAAGGGTGGATTCGGACAGAAAGCGCGGAAACCAGGGGAAAAGAGTCCGAATCAGGGGTGGATTCGGACAGAAAGAGTGGAAACCAGGGGAAAAGAGTCCGAATCAGGGGCGGATTCGGACAGGAAGCGGGTGGTCGCGGGATGTGCGTCCAAATGAAGGGTGGATTCGGACAAAAAGCGCAGGCATCAGGGAAAAAGAGTCCGAGTCAGGGGCGGATTCGGACAGAAAGAGAGGAAACGAGGGAAAAAGAGTCCGAATCAGGGGCGGATTCGGACAGAAAGAGGGGAAACGAGGGAAAAAGAGTCCGAATCATAGGCGGATTCGGACAGAAAGAGCGGAAACAAAGGAAAAAGAGTCCGAATCAGGGGTGGATTCGGACAGAAAGAGCGGAAACCAGGGGAAAAGAGTCCGAATCAGGGGCGGATTCGGACAGAATTGGCTGGCGTCAGGGGAAAAGA
>NZ_QXIR01000047.1 GCF_003581585.1 Bacillus salacetis | reverse complement strand
TTTAAGCACCTTTATAACTGAATTATATAAACCTTTAATTTTACCCTTCCATTCTACCTCCACAACACTCAATAGAACTTTTCTACAACCTCAAGATACCAGAAACGAACGTGCCCTCAGTAATAAGATCCTCCGGTTTAGGCATGGTAGTCTTATAGATACTTTGTATGTCTCTCTCTCGGACTTTTGTCAACCTATTCCATTACGGTTATATGCTTGCTGCCATTTTGTAGTTTGATGATCCCACATTTTGAAAATATAAAGCTTTACTGCAAAATCCGTTGCATTGTGATCAATGCAATATTTCTTCTCATGCTTTTAAGCATTGCATTCAGCGCCAGTGCTGCTTCATTGATTTTTCAGTAGAGACATCCAATATAATGTTCCAACAATGTATTTCTTTACTAAACCTCTTTAGGTCAACACTGTATTCCTAACTTTTCTCCCTAAATAAACATTTGGCAAGTCATGCAATACTTCATATGCTGAAACATAATGAATTGGTGTACCATTGTTTGATTTGGTAATTCGTTGAATATTATTTTTAACTCCAATTAGGCTGCCATTTTCCTTTTTCAAAAAATATTGTCCGTTTCTTTCTATTTCTTGAGCTGTTTCATTATGAATTTGCAGCATACGTCTTATCGGACCTAACACTTCCTTTTGTTCTTTAAAAGATAATTGTTTTAGGTTTCCATTTACTACATAATCTAATAACTCAAAAGCAACAAAACGGTTTAATTGATTATGATAAAACTGGTTTGCATAATGGCGTAAACATTTATAACATGATGTTTCACAATTATTTTCACAGTGATTTAAGATATTAAATGTCTCTTCAATGATTTCTGGTAATACTACCCCTGCAATATGAGCATATCCAGCTCCACCTGAAAGAGTATCAAATAAATAAATATCTGCTCCTCCCATAGAAAGCGGAAGAAGGCGGTATCCAGCTGATAATTCATTGTAATCGATATCTAATACCCTACTTGCCGCTAATACTAATGCTTCTCCTATCGTCTTTAATCCATCATGCACCCATCGCTTGTCTGCACTAAAGTCTATTTCATCTTTAATGTTTAATCGAAGTAATAATAAATCAGAATTAAAGACATTCCCAAGAAATACTCGACGTACTTCTCCCCTGCATTGTCTAGATTTTTGTCCAAGTACCGTTTTTAAACGATAAGGCACTTCATGCAAATGATTATCTTCATTTTCCCCAGCTGGCCAGATAGCTCCGCAATCTCTACATATTTCAAACCCGTCCTGTCCATCTGTACCTTTGTTCATAACAATAAGCTTTTTATCCAAAGCATTGGTATAAGATAATAAAGATGAGCTGCCATATGGTTTTAAGCTTCCTTCTTCTTCATCTACCGGAATCGGCAATTGGGGAGGAATAGCATAAGTGAATTCTTGATCCCTATCTCCTTCTTTTACCTCTTCACCGCCTTCTGGCGAAAAACCAGTTGGTCTTAAAAATGGACTTTTTCTTAAATTCTCTCCACAAACCTCACACACGTTACTAGACAATTCATCCAAAGAAACGAATAAGCAAGAATCACAATATGTTACATTCTTTAATGAGTCTATTCCGAGATCTAGCGCCGGCTTAAGATAGTTTTTCGGATAAGGTACAAAAATACCTCCGATTCGATAGGTTTTCTTGTTTATGACTACTTGTTTTCCTGGAGCATATTCTCCAAGGGCTCGATTTATTTCAAGCTGCGGACGTTGTTTTACCACAACTTTTCTAGCTTTACTATCCCACTCTTCAATATAAAGGCTGCTTAAATCTTTTGGAAAAGCATAAGTGGGTAGCAATCCATGATTAAATAAGAAATCTAATAGTTTATTATTTGAATCAAACTCAGCTTCTTCATCCTCTATATTCACTAAGCTATGTTTAATTGATTCATAGCTATTTTTCAAATCCTCAATTAACTCGTTACACGATTCCTTTATCATTTCTACCTTTAATCTTTGTTTGTTTGTGTTTAGGTCTCCATCTTTTAAGACAACTTCATCGGGTATAATGTCAAATACTACTGAATACTGTGAGAAATCTTTTCTTTTTAAAATCTCTAGCCAGTTTTCGAATTCCTCAATATTGAATGGTAAATCACCTTCAAAAAACGATCTTGTATCACCTAGTGAACTATTAAGAGCACTTGAAGTATCCTCATCTTTAATAACATTATCATGGAAGTAAGTTTGAATGAGAAAGGCATTCATATGACGTTTGGCGATTTTTTTATTATCAATATATACAATCGGCTTTCTACTCGCACCACTAATAATCTTATCTGGCTGTTTAAAGTAATGATAGTCATGTGGTCCACCTTGTGAATAAGTGAGGACAGTAGATAACGCTGATCCCCTACGACCTGCACGACCTGCACGCTGTTGATAATTTTCCCGCTGTGGTGGCACATTTCTTAAGCCAACTGCAGTTAATGAGCCAATATCTACCCCGACTTCCATGGTGGTAGTACAACTTAGGACATCAACTGCTCCATCGAGATTATCTAATATGATATCTTGAAAACGAAGCTCATACTCTTCAGTTGTAGCGATTGCAATCTTAGGATCTTTTTGAGATAACTGAGCAGTATGCTCTTCTACTGTTAAATTAGAGATCTTCATATTATTTTTTAAAACATCATTAATCGGTGAGCGCCAAAAACCTTTTTCTGAATCCAGAATAGCACTATCTTCATTCAAAGTATGAATTTCCTCCGAAAAACAGTTCACACATTTTCCTTTAACAATAACCATATTTGTTTCTTTACAGCTGTTGCATTTGTACCATTTTGTTTCAATACCCGGAGTAAGCTTTAATTTTTTTGGAGATAAGAAAAATCTTGTCTCATATTCGTTACACAATCTGAATAGAGAGTCTATTACCAGCTGACTGTCGTCCTCTTTATCTACAAATAAACCTATTACACTCTTTAAGTGCCTTGTGACAATCCCTTTTTCCACTCCCCAAATGGCTTCATTAAAACCTCTAATTTTAGCCCGCTCAAAAGGATTTATTGATGTATCGATCGCAACTTTATCAAGTAACTCTTGAATAAAGAGTGCTGTCACTACATTAATTTCTTCTTCTGTTAATAATCCTTTTAATGCCTTCTTAAGTTTCTTCTTTTCTTTATCCATGGGTTCAATAAACCCTGTTGCAGTGGCATAAATTGAATAAAGAGGGTGACAAATTTGCCGCATTAACTCATTTTTGAACCTTGTCAAAACTTCAATATCCCCATCTTCTATTAGCTCATCATAATCATTATCAAATACTTCCTTAAAGAGATGAACATGGTTCATAATCGTTTTTCGGTCTGTGTCATCAAAGAAATATAGATTATGATTATTCATTACCTCTAAAATAGCAGTATATAAGGCACTACTTAGTCTAGGTTCTTCCCCTTCATCTATTAAAGTTTGCCCTGCAAGTAATATTGATTGGCGAAATGAATCCAGCTCAACTTCGTATGGTATATCCCTAGCAAGCCTTGCAGCTTTTTGACGACCATCAGAAAACAATAAAACTTTTCGTCCTTCATTAGGCAGATTTTCATCTTTATTAGTTGGTTGTTGCAGCATAAATTGCTCACGAACTAGATTTGCAAAAGGCTGTTCACCCTTAGTTTTTAAGTCTATTATGGTTCCCTGAATCTTTCTCATACAACACGGGCATTTTGGGAATGTAATTAATTTCGGATTTTGACCTTTTTTCTTCTTACTATTATTTTCATTAGGAGCATATAACTTTAAATAACCGGATTGATCTTGTGGAGGCTCTGACGATAAATAGCCGGTTTTGATATCTAGCCAAACTGGTTTCGGTGGAGCAGCTTCTTCAAAAGTCTTACTATGAGGCTTTTCTACTAGTAAATGAATCTCGGTCAATTCTTCCCCTACAATTCCCGTACCTTTTTCGGCCCATAAGAAATTTTTCTCTTCTTTTGAAACAAAACCTCTAAGAAAAGCAGAACCACATTTTCGATGTGTTAACATTTCATATACACGTGCTTCTTCATCACATGTACACTTTAATTTCGAAGAGTCATACATTTTTCCAAGTAAAGATTTCATTTCAGGATTCCTTTTTACATTACATGTTGGGTTTGTACATGTATAAATGCCCGAAACACCTTTAAAGAACAAATGAACACGAACAGGCAGTAGTACTCTTCCATTTTCTTTAGCAGCATTCGCTAACATTAATAGATTACTAGTTGCTTTTTCAGAAACTTCCTTTGATACATTCGGAAAAACTTCTTGTGCAATATTTGTAAATATTCTAGCATTACCACTAATAGATGTTATTATTGTTTCCAATGGACCGAAGCCATCTAAGTAATGATATAAGTACTCGGGTAAATCTTTTAATTCACTAGGCACTTGTCCCCAGTCTAGTTGTTCCAATACATCATTCAAATGCTTTTTTAATTTTTCATAGTAATGAATACGGTTTGTAAATAAATCATTATCTAAATTCGCAAACACTCTCGCTTCATGTTCTGTACCTAAACGACCTTGCTTACGAATTTCTCTTGTACCTTTGATAAGTTTAAACTTTCTTTCTTTTGGCTTACCTGTTAACTGCTCTGCAAACTCTACTGCAGAAGTTTCATCACCTTCGTCACCTAAACTCGCACTAGTTAAAATACAGCGTAAGCGGTCACGACTAATACCTAGTCTAGCTTGTAATCTTCTAATAAGCAGTGCAACTTCTGCTCCACTTGATCCGCGGTACATGTGTGCTTCATCTAATACTAAGATAAACTTGTTATTTTCATCTTCTGCTAACCACTCTCTTGTCTGTTCCCATATTGACCGTTCAATTGGTCTCATTAACATATATTCCAGCATAGAATAGTTTGTTACTAAAATATCTGGCGGAGTTTGGTGCATCTCATGTCTTGTAAAAAGTTCACGATCGTTTTCCCCTGTTACATATTTAGATTTCCATTCACCGCGCCTACCTTTACGAAACTCTTTTATATCCTTTGCAACCCATTTGCCGCGCTCCTTCATTTCATCTGCTAATCTCGGGTTTTCTTTTTCCATATCATTATAATATTTTATAATTTCATCAAGCTGATACTTATCTTTTTTCTCTGTTCGCTCTCCAGGATATGGTGTACGTGAAGTATACATACCAAACAAAGGGTATCTGCCGAATTGTTCCTTAAAATAATTTGCTATTCTTTCATCACCAAATAACTTGCGCAACCTTGTAATTTGATCACTAACTAATGCATTCATTGGATATAAAATTAATGCTCTTACCGAATTTTTCTGAAACTGCACATTTCTCTCTGAACCTTCTTGAATAAGAGAATTCAAGATTGGGTGTAAGAAGGATTCTGTTTTACCAGAACCTGTTCCTGTTGCAATCACCAGATCATTTTGATCATGTAAAAAAGCTTCAAGAGCTTGCTGTTGATGAACATATGGTCTTGGATAAACCCCTACACTAGGATACATCACTGAAAAGTTTGTCATTGCTTTTTTACATTGCAAAGGCATAGTAATTTCCTTGTATTCCTTACCTGGTTCATAAACTGGTGTAGCTTCAATATAAGGCTCTTTAGAAATAATCCCTTGTGCTTCAAGTAACCTTCGACGTTCTAATAATAATGATTCTTCACTTATAGGATATTGAGCCTCAATATATTCTTGGAGCTTATGATGAAGCCTTATTGATAACGAACTAATTGTATAATCTGTCATAACCCTTCCCCTTTCTCAACCTACTGTTAGTTAATTATCTGATTATGTAATATTGAACTAACACTAGGACCTTTAATTCCTACTTTTTTAACAACCTCTATAAAATCTTCATAATGAGATACAGGAACAATCCAGGTAAAAGGATCATACAAGTTCTCTGGCATTGCAAATAACATCAACATCTTCTTTTCACCCAATGGAATACGCTGTTTGAATTTCATTTTTACTAATTCTCCACTTATTCCCATGACTTCAACATACCTACTAATTCCTGATTCTCTTTCTACTGCAAATTTTGCTATATCTAAGTAATTGTTTGGTATTTGAAAAAAATATGTCTTGCTCTTTGTTTTCTGAGCCCAAAAATAAGTGGCAGGACCCTGTTCTACATAATATCTAGCAATAAAGTTTTGTATCTTACGATTTTTAACTTTCTCATAATCATCCCAACTTCTTTTGTCAGCTGGTAGGAATACTTGTGCAGGTTTATCTGGAATTTCGTAAGGTTGTGAATTACCTATAATATGCAGAAATTCACTGACACCTACACAAGGCATCCATTCATCTAAGGTCAGGGTAGGGACATTACCTTTTTCTGAATAGTATCCACTACATAAACCTATATAAGGTTCGATAGATCTCTTTTTATTTGTTGAACTTAGAGAGACCAACTTTTTTGATCTAGGTAATTCGACAGTTCTTTCAGGCAAAGGTAGAAAATACCCCCCAGGCAACTTAGCAAATTCACCTAATTCACTAAACAATTTTATCAATTGCATAGCATATGTTTCTTTTGAATCTCTATCTAAAAGTTGTACAACATCTTTAAACTTTTCCAAATCTAAAAATCGATTTATGATGGGAACTATACGTTGAAAATGAACCTTTTTTGGTTCACCCATTTCTAGAGAATGGAATAATAACTGAGATTTAATGTGATCCCGAATATGATCTAAACTTTTCAATTGTTTTATAACATTATAGAATTTCATAAAAGCTCCTCAAATCCTAAAGTGTAAGCATTTCTCCTACAAGCAACTCATCTGCAATGTTTTTAAACTGTTCATTGTTCATATAATCTCGTAAAAAAGTTTGTAAAACCCATTCTGTGATTTCTTCTTCGTTATCACTTGCGTTTTCAAGTAAGCGAAACCAATCTTTAAATTCATTTTTAATCTTTCTTGGATCCATGCTTGTTATTTCTTCTAATGCATCCTTAAAATCTTTATAAACTTTTGATTTATTATTAGTTAACTCTGTATTTCCAATTACAGACTTTATAGAAATATATCCAAATGTAAATGTTCCTTCTAACCGTGCATTTCTAAGCTCACCTTTTATATTTATTTCTTCTGTATCAATTATGGGAATATACTTTAATTTATCGAGTAAATCTTTGCTTAGCTCATCTATATTTTTAACACTAAGCATAAATAGTTCTGGATAAGAGCTATTTATAGAAACTCCCCAGTAATCAATAAAAGAAGGCATATACAATTCTGTAGGAGCATTTTCGATGTTGGATAGATGAAGTGACTTTAATGTGTTTAACCGCTTATAATTTTGAAAGCAAGAGACAAGTGCTTCATTTGAATAACCTTTTATATCTGGAAAGATTGTAAGATGTTCATTACCAGAGATCGTCCAACCAATAGTTTGAGCTATATCAAAACTATTGCTTCCCTTAATAATAAGTGGTTTTCTAAACAAGATCGCCCCCAGTGTAGTAAACACAATGAATTTAGCGTCATTTTTTTCTACATTAATTTGTTCTAAATTGGACACTAATTTTTCGATTAGATGAACTAAATCTCCAATTTCTATTTCTCGTTCATTCTCCTGTGTAAACCATTGCGAGCTTTGAATACTTGTTACTCCAGCAGTTGCCTTTGATTTGACGATTGGAAAATTTGGAGTTGGTAACAGGTTTACCAAAGTATGATAGACGTTTTCTTGCATTTCTTTTAATTTTTGTTGGAGAGCTTCATTGGCTTTCTCAAGATCCGTTTCCACTTGTTTTTTGTTGGATTTTAAATCTTTTATTTCACCTTGTAACTTATCTTTCCGGGAAGTTAACTGCTTCGTTTCATTGGTTATTGTCTTATGATCTTCTTCTAATTTCTTTTTAGCTTTTACTAATTGTTCTCCTACTTTTTCATTAATTTTTTCAATTACTGCTTCGCACCGCAATAATTCATTATTAAGCCTATTTATCTCCTCATCCGATACTAAGTAGTTTATTAATAACTCACTTGCTCTAGTAACACGATCTTTTCTTACCTGAGAGGGAGTTTCACTTACTAAATCACCCAACATTTTAATAACTCTTCTAGAAATCTCACTAACTTCTTTTTCTTCTTTTAATATTTTTAAGGCATCACGTACTACTCTTTCGTTCGTTGAACAGTCTAAATAGTGATCTATTGGACTATTAATAGTTGCAGCAGAAATAAAATATCGTTCGACACCATATTTAGCATCCCAATGTTTTATAATATTAACGTCATTTTTACGTACTTCTATTAAGCCACTTTCATTAAATTCAGCAATCCATTTATCTTCCGCTTTATTTTTTGTAGAACAAGGTCCTATTAAAAAATCATCAGTTGTGAGCAATACTAGCTTTGAAGAAATTTCATGAGTTTTAGTTATACCATTTTGAAGAATCGAAATAAGTTTTTGTTTATTTTCTGAAAAAGAATAATTAGTTTCTATAATTTCAAAGTAGTTATAGCTTGAAGTTTCCGTTGAAACGGCATACTTTGATGATATAGGTGAAGTGATATCAAAAGTCCCACTTTCATTGAGCGTATAAAACCCCAATGTACCTTCATTTACTTCTTCGGGAATATGATAATAAATAACTTTCCCATTGTTTGGGAACTCCTCAATATGCTTCTCTATTTCTATTAATTGATCATTCTTTACACTTGCCAGAACCTTTATAAATGCATTACTGTTTCCGAATTTTCTGTCTATAAACCCAAAAACTGTTTTCATTCTATTCTCCCCCTCTGTATTTATTTTCTAATAACTCCCTCACCTCTAGAGGAACTAGATTACGATATAAACGAATAAAAAATTTTAGCCTTTTCTTATCATTTCCCCCTGTGATCCTATCCACTAATTGCAACAAGTTATTATACTGCTTGTTAGTAATGACAGTCGTTTTTTTATGCTCGATATTGAAATATGCTGATAATATTTCCGATCCATTCAGTTCTCTATCGATATGATCTCTTCTACTTAAAACTTTAAAACTCCAAATACCAGGAGAATAAATCTCAAGATCGTTAGAATTTAATTTATTTTCCTCTCTTATTATTTGAGGGAACTGCTCACTATTCTTTTTCCACACTTCAAAAGGGAAATTATATTTAAATTCCACCGGGGGATTGATTTCTATTTCTTTATCTATAAAAATAAACTTAGATTGCTTATCACTTAAATTAAGATTATTTTCAGAATTAATTACTTCATCATGATTAACTTTATTGTTTACATAAATATTTAATATTTTTCCCTCATGCTCTTTTAGATAAAAAGTGTGAAAACCGTGCTCTAAATCAAATAAGTCCTTAGTATTTGATTCTAGTGGGTATTCCCTTGAAGTCATGTCAGGATAAATATGTATAATTTTTGGTTGAGCATGTTGAAAATCTCTAAAAGTAAGAGCTAAACTGCATTTATTATCATCGATAGAATACAAATAGTTAAATCTTTTATAAATTGATGGCTCTAACAAATCAATATAGTAAAAAGGACGTTTCAACTCAATCCCCAGTTTTTGATGAAACCAATCTATTAATGTATCATCTAGTTCGCTAGGCATCTGTATCTTATAAACGTACCATCCATGTTTTTCTTTTAGTCTTTTAACTATTAATCTTCGGTGAAAGATAAAGCTCTTCTTAGCAACTATGTAGAATGTATCATTTAAAGATAAAATATTTCTTTCCATCATTGTAAATTCACCATGAAGTAATGTGAAAAGGTAAAAATCTTTGGTAAATCCTTTGATTTTTTCTGGCCATTGCAATTGTAACTTATTTGCATATTCTTTATTATCTACAGAAAAATGGTAAGAAGGTTTGGGAGTAGCTTTTATTTTATTATTATAAGAATCGTGTCTTAAATGCAAAGAAGAAATTCTTCCTTGAAGCTCCCGGCAATATACATTAAAATACATACCTAAATCTTCAAACATTCTGGTAAAAGCTTTTGGAATCTTAGGCAACTTTATGTAAAAATCCCAATCATTTTCATATTCCTCAAGAGTTAGATACGGTTTTCGTACCATGGTTGCATAATCATAAGGATTATAAATACTTCCTAATCCTTGTAAGTAAAGCTCACAGTATTCTTTTTTCCCTCCAACCTTATGACGAAAGTGGGCACTTTGCACTCTTCCTTCCGCTTTGAATACTTCTTCTCCGCAGCATGGACAGGTATATCCACCTATATGTTTAAAAGCTTTGCTCGCTAATACAAGCTGACCATTACGATCAAATGCTTTTTCCATCGTTATCACCACACTTATTTTCTTTTGTACACTTCACTTATATACCTCCATTCTTCCTCCTGAGGAATATGAGCTTCCATTCGTCTAAGCCTTTTTTATTACAATTATGTAAATAATTTTACTATAATAAGTATTATTGATCTATAGATGTAAAAGTAATGGAAAAATTTATCTAAGTATCCTCATCTATATAAGCATCTGAGATTCCCACATGTTAAAAAAGAAGTTAAGGCTTTTACCCTAACTTCTTTTGAAAATAATTATGTTACTTGGAGACTTTAGGTTTCCAAGGCTGTGCATTACAGGACTTACACACACGCTTACATTTAGTCAAACCCTCTTCTAATGAATAAAAATATAATCTGTTTTCTTCCTTTATATTTTTCACATTGAAACAGCTTTCATGACATAATATTTTGTAATGCTTGGAAGCTACAAACATTTCTCCTCTTCCTTTCATAATCAATCCTTTTTCAAATCTTCTCGCCTTTGGAAGAAATAATGCAGTCTGTATTCACAGATTTCTTTCGTAAACTCATATAATAAATCCTTGTCCTGCTCTTCAGGAAAAACTTGCACATCAAACTTGTTGTCCTGAAGGGTAATTAATCCTTTTGAACTTCCAATCCACATGGTCATCGGCATTCTTTTAATTAAACTTGCAACCTTTTTCTCGTCATATTCCCAAAGTCTCTGTGATGATTTATCTGAGAAATCAATTCTTTTCCGATATTCTTCACTTGTAAGGTAATGATGAAAATAAGGAGCTGCTTTCTCTGGGGTTATTGGATCATACCAGTGATCAGGTCCTCTTTCTAGCATCGCAGACAGCAAGACCATTTTATAGCTCTTGGCCATTCCTGTTTTCTCTACTTCTCTTAACCAGTCTTCAAACTTTAAGAAAACTTCCTCTTCCCGCTTTGTCAGGTCATCCGCCCAATCTAGAAATGCGTGGTAAGATTTCCACTCATCATAGTACGGCTTTGCTCCCATTGGACCTCTAAGGTGCAATTCAAGGTAGGTCGGTCTTCTGCCTAAATCCTGTTTTACGTCTCGGTATGCAGCAAGTAACTGCTGCTTTCGAGGCTGCTGTTTGCGTGCCATTTCATTAATCAAATTAATAGCTTTGACATCAATTTCAAATGCACAACTCTCAGGTACGGTCGGTAGTACTTCTCCCTTTTTCCTTTTACCTTCAAGTTTCTGGTCAAAGATGGAAAGCTTCACATCTGCATGACGGTAGTTACCGATAAGATCTATGATGACACAGTAATCTTTTGATGTATGCAATCTCAGTTCACGTCCTATTTGCTGTGTAAAAACAGTCAGGGATTCTGTCGGGCGGACAAAAAGCAGAGTGTCAACAGCAGGTATATCCACCCCTTCATTAAATAGATCAACAGTGAAGATGGCATCAAGTATTCCATCCTCAAGCTGCCTGATGGCTTCTTTCCTGCTGATATTTTTTTGCTGTGAATGTTGGCTTACTGTCTTGTATCCTTTTTTGTTAAAGTAGTCAGAAAGAAACACCGCCTGCCTGATAGATGAACAAAACACAAGGGTTTTCAATTGTTTATGCTTTTCCCACGCACTGACAATGTTCTCGGCCATTTCTTCTCTCAACTGAATTTGTAACAACTGCTCCTCATCATATCTATTTCCAATCCATCTGATTTGGGAATAGTCCGTTTCATCATATACACCAAAGTATTGAAAAGACGAGAGCCAATGTCTTTGAATCGCTTCTAGAAAGTCCATCTTAAAAGCAACGTTTCCTTACACAAAGTGCATACACATCTCGGTTATCGTTCCGGTCAGGTGTGGCGGTATTCCTAGAAGGAATTCAGGATGGAAATAGGATAAAAGCCGCTGGTAGGAGTCTGCCGCTGCGTGATGAAATTCATCAATGACAATCAAATCAAAACTGTCGGGTTGAAAGCTTGAAGGTGTTTCTTCATGCTTAACGTAAATACTGAAGCGAAGACAAAATCTGCCTCTCCTTCTTTCATTTTTCCATTGTAGATTCCTGTTGATGCTTCAGGCATCACAATGTTGAATGATTTCTCTGCCTGATGAAGAATTTCTTCTCTGTGGGCAACGAAAAGCACTCTTTTGAACCGCTGCTGTGCGAAAAAGGTTGCCAGGTATGTTTTTCCGAGTCCTGTTGCCATAACAACCATTGCTTTCCTATAGCCTTCTTCATAAGTTTGTTTCAATTCTTCAAGAGCTTCTATTTGAGCAAATCTTGGTTCAACGGTCCCGTACTTATCTTTTTCTTCATGAACTTCATCTGCATCTTTACGTCTTTCTTCATCCTCTGGAAGCCTTGCTTCGACTTCTTCCTGCTCGGTCCATTTGCGGATCAAGTTAGGATATTTCTCATAATATTCTTTATATTCAGTTTCATATTCCTTTAGTGTTTCTTTATTAACAGGCAATGTCTTCTCATTATAGAAGAGACGCATAAACTGTTCCTGTAATCAAACAAATCCTTGTTATGCTGGACAGTAAGGTTCCATTCCACACCTTCCGTTAATGCTGATGAAGAGAGGTTCGATGATCCAACAACTAGGAACTCTCCTTCTGAGGTTTCAATTAGATAGGCTTTTGGATGAAATGCTACTCCCCCGCTTTTCCATAAGCGAATTTCAATGCGATTATCTATTGACAGAAGTTCTTCGAGCGCTTCCGGCTGGGTGATATGGAGATAGTCACCGGTCAACAGCTTAATATCTGCCTGGAGATCGGCCGCTAATTTAAGAGCATTCTTTAAGTACCGGACACCTGATTTCATGGAGAAAGAAGTCAGTATATATGCTGACTTCGCTGATTGAATCTTTTCTTTTATTTATTGTTGTGCCAAGATGTGATGTGATTAACTGAATTTCTGACATTATTAATCCTCTACCTCTATTAAAAAGATCTTATCTTCAAATGCGCCTCGTTTTTCTGCTTTCTTCCGGCGGATCTCTTCCACTTCTTCAAGAGTTGTTCCATGAGACTTGGCAAATGCATGAGCAATCTCCATTAAGTCAGCCAGCTCTTCCAAGGCTTCTTCCCTTGTTTCTGCGTCACGATATTCCTGAAGTTCCTCAAAACTTTTATTCTTCAATTCTGTTATGTATTCTATATCTGAAAGGATTCAAGTTGTGAATTTCTTTCCTTTTGATTCAATGATTTCAGGGATTCTGTCACGGACTAGTTTGTTGTATACAGGCATGGGAATTCCTCCAAAGAAAATGTTTTATCATACGGCTATAACCCTTAATTGACCTATAGGCTAAAATTTGCTGGTTTATGCATAAAATCGGAATTATGTTCATGAGATTCTGCTTTTTGTTCTTTCGCTAGATCTTTTAAAGGGAGTTCAATAGTGGTAATTGCGTCAACTTGATTTCCGGAAATCTCATATCTTTGTCTCTTATGTGGAGACCTATAAGGTGTAAATGAGTGTGATCCACCATAATTACCTGTATTACACACTACAACATTACAAAAAAGAATCCGGTGTAATGTATCAGAAAGTGTATGAAAATATCCTAAATCTGAATTGTAAGCAACTACAAATAAAGTTTGAATTTTAGCTTGTAATAATTTTTGCACCGGTAAATTTAAATAATCAAAACAAACCAATATAGCCCAATTCCCCAGGGCTTTGCTTTCAAAAAGATATATTTTGTTCTCTCCTTGAAATTGATATTTATGCAAGTCCAGCATTACTGATTCGGCGGGTGCAGGGAACATCTTTGGGATTTCAATTATAGTTGCTTTTGAATGAGGCGTTTTAGAACCCTTTTCTAGAACACTTGGTATTGCAATAAAGGCATGGTTCTCTATAGTACGATTTCCATTTTGTTCTCTACTTTCTAGCCATTCTATTCCACCTATTATGATAAATCTAAATTTTTCAGCTACATGGCTTACATAGTTTTTCAAATATTGATGGGGGAGAAATAACTCTGGAAAAACCAAAAAGTTTGAATTATCCTCCTTTGCAACTTTTACTCCTTTAAAGAACCGATTAAGTTGATTATGTGGCTCTTTATACTTTAATCCATTTTCTATATCAAACAAGTTTAAAAAGCTAGATGAATTTGTACTACCATCTGTGACCTGAGCTACTGTGACCTTTACTAATTTCTCCATTTTTAACATCACCTTTTTGTAATCATATCTACATCGATTCTAATCATCTCTAAAGGGTTATCTATATTATCCTCATTTATATATTCAATAGAATTCTCTAAGTATTCTTTTATCCAATTTTCATTAGAATTTGGAGAATTTCCTTTTTGCGGTAGCAATCTTCTATATGGCAATAAGCTATTATCAACTATATTATATATTTCTTCATATATTTCCCTGTGAATATTCAGACTATTAACTAGCAGAGAGAGTATACTTGTACTTGGAAAACTAGTATCAGACAAGAACTTTTGAGCATCCTTCCAGTTGTAAAAAAACAAAGGTTTAACAATTGCATATTTCATGGAATTTCCTGTTAACAAACTAAAAAGGTTCAGTGAATTGAGATATTCATTTATATTTTTTACAAATGTTGGTTTGTTATAATAGAATTCAATTTCGTTGTTTGTTACCTTATTTAAAATTAATTTCTTGGGGTTATTCCCTATAAATTCCTTGTAGGAGGATTCTCTAAACTCCCACCACTGATCAATAGTCAATCCATAACTCATTAAGAAAACGTTATTCTTATTTTTTGAATCCTTTATTTTGATTATCAAATGTTTAAATACCACCATTGCCTCATACTCTGTTAAAGGCATAAGCTCATTTGTATAATTGGGGGAATGATTTATATAAAAAAGAAAATCATGTAACGGTATAACTGTGCTATTTAGGTTAATTTCATTTTTATTTACCTTTTGAGGAAACTTTGATAATTTTATGGGTAATTTTAAACCTACGTTACCATTAATCCCTAAGCTCATCTGAAGTAATCCAAAATTATAAAAGCGGTCTAATATAAATTGGTTAAATAGGTTGCTTGCTTCAGGAATATCCTTTACCCAAGAATAAAAGTTCTTCATTGAGGTAGGCTTTTGAAAATACAAAATTATAATTTCATTAATAAAAGAAATAAGTTCAATTTCTTGATTACTTTCTACTCTTTTCTTACTGCCAACTTTATTCTTCTCATCAAAGAATTCGAATAATTTGTATGCCTTAATAGGTATTAATTTCGGATTGATTTTCGCCCAAGAAAGCCAAAGTTCTATATTTTGCACCCTTAAGTTCCTACTTGGGTTTTGACTGGTAGCAATAATAAATTTTATTACCTTGTCCCATACTTTTTTTACAAATAGTAGTTCATCTTCTGAGAATATTAGTCTTTTTTTGTTACGAGAGTATTCAACCCCTTTATAATAGAGTTTACTCATTAAGTATAAATCAGTATTTTCAACAGATATCTTTTCTTCATCTACATTATTTAACAAAATTGATTTACTAAAGTTTTTTCTAAAATCATAAATGCCTTTTAAAGATGACAAAGTTGATTGGATTTTTTTATTATGGTTGTAGAGTGATATATTAAATTTTGGATCCATATGAATGTTACAAACTACATAACACCAGTATACAGCGTACCTTTCAAACCAAAAGCCAGGGGTTTCGTCATACCAACTCTGTACACTTGCACTAATAATTCGGCGGAATTTTTCTCTATAGCTTTGTGAGATTGATCTCCATTCCCTTGATATAAGAAATAAAATTTTTGAGCGAATAAAAGGACCGTATATTTTCACCTCATATTTGTCCTTTGTAGTAAAACTAAACTCCTTAAGAATTCTTTCCAATTCGTCTAAATCCCGGATGGAAGAATTATTTTTATCATGTGTTATTTTTTCAATAAGTAATAATATATAAAGTTCATATAATACTATTTTATGGGGGAATTTTAATAATGCTCTTTTAAATTTTTTAAAAGGATAAAAGTGTTCTATTTCCATATTTCTAAAAATTGCTTCTTTTAATCCCTTATTAATTCTCCAAGATGCAAAAGTAACCTTAGTTTCATCTTTCACTTCACTTTCATCAACGTTAAGTTCTAATAAGCTCAACATTTCATAAAGAAAGGCTTCCACTTCTGAATTACTCATAGTTTTTAATTCCATATCAGAAATTTGAGACATTTTTTCTATCATAGTAGTTGAACCAGGTATGTTATCATTTTGTGTTATCGTCTTAGGACTAAGATTTTCTATTTTCACCTTTTCTATTTCTTTCAATATATTTAACCTCTTATCCTCATCCTGGTTATCTAAAATAGGTAAAACTTTTTTATATACATCTTCCAAATACTCTTCCTTCTTCATCGGAACCATTTTTTCAGGTGCAAAAGCAAGACCTAAGTCTTGAACTAGCTTTTCCAGTTCTGTTATTATTTTGCTTACTAGTTTTTTATCGGATGAAATTATTGTAATGTCATCAGTGTATCTAATTAATTTTACTTCTATCTCCTCAGATACATTTTCTCTTAACCAAGCTTCAATTTTCAAATCAAGCCCTTCGGTTAAAACACAATTTGCTAAAAAACCAGAAGAAATTAAATCTAAAGGAAGTCTCCCCGATAAAATTTCGTGTATTTCTCTATTGTCTTCCTCATTGGTCAACTTTTCTCGATATTCAGCAAAAAAGCTTTCGTGAGCAACTAGAGAACTATCGGGATCATGAAGAGTAAAATTTAGTAAAGACTCCAAAAGACTGACCCATTCAGTTGCAGCTTTTTCTTTGATAACTCCTCTGGTTTCTAATTGTTCAAACCTGTTACTCATGGTTTCAATAATATACTTTCTCTCTAAAGTAGGGTAAAATTCTCTTATATCGGCTTCCCCTAAATATACTTCAGTTTGCTTCTCAAGAATTCTTTCTATTGTTTCTTTCATGGTATTGTTTCTTTGACGTAATCCCCACTGGAAACTTTCATAAATACTAGAACCATTTAAATGAATAAATGTTCTATTGTATACTTTCTCCAAATCATCAAATTTATGTATTCTTTTCAGTCGGTTATTAAAACTCCATGGAACCATCCAATTTAAAGTTTCCCTCTCATCCCTTTTGTCGAGAGAGTAATTTATCTTTAAGTCGGTATTAGTATCAAACCATTCACCGATTGCCAACATAAACGTTGCCCAAGCAACTTGATCTTTAAAAGAAAACAAAACCTTGGGCCTCATTCTTGCTCTTCCTTGGTCCAAAGATTTAGGGTACCAATAAAGAATACCGTCTTGCATTTTATATTTATTTCTTTTGAATTCATCTTTTATTTTTTTTATATTATTATCTAGATCCCTCTCAAAATTTAGAAGGTCTATACTGTCACAAAAACTAACTTCTTTCTCATAAAAATGTTTTGCTTTTTTATATCCGAAATAAAAAACTGAAAGTGGAATTTCACTTGGTTGATAAAATTTCAAAATTACACCTCATATTAGTTGTATTTATAAATCTACTATACTATAGCGGATTACATTAATCGACATATAACCCAAAAAATCCCTATAGAGATTATCTATCCTATAGATTGTTATAAACACGTATCGCGGCTCTCCGATACTTTTAGCAATTCCAACTTCAGAATGGTGCTTGGGATAAATATATCTAGCCTTTAATTCCATCAGCCATTTTCATTCTTTCTCTTAAAATCTTTTATTTTTTTAACAATTAAGATCACTTTCAATTAGGATTCTTCTCAACACAAAGTGGATTTAAACCTTCATCACTCCTAATAATTAGGTAAGAATTAAAAAATACAGTGGTGAATCACAATTAGAATACAACTCCAATCCCCTATTAGAACCGGTGACCCTTTTTAGTGGAAGCAATATAAAGAACCGATTTTTCAAGTCTGCGATGAGTCAAGCTCTTGGAACAAGATATCACGACTTTTCTCCTGCTCTCGTGACCTTATACAAAACATGGACTGACGGTGGTACAGGACTCGTTGTGACTGGAATTTTCATGATAGACAGAAATGCTCTTGGTGAATCCGGGTATGTTGTTATTGAAGATGAACGAGATATTAAAATGCTAACCCAATGGGCAGAGGCTGGAACGAAGAATGGTACTTTTATGTGGATGCAATTAAATCATCCCGGAAAGCAGTCACCGGGAACGCTTTCCAAATAGATGCGTCCCAAAGCGCCCTACCATTTTCCAGAAATCTGAAAAAATCTTTAATGAACCGAGGGCTCTTACTCCAGAGGAAATACAGGAATTGATCATCCGATTTGGAAATGCACAAAAGATCGCTCATAAGCCGGACTTACCGTGTGCAAATCAATGGTGCTCAAGGTTACCTCATCAGTCAGCTTTTATCTCCGTATCATATCCGGCGCACTGATGAATGGGGAGGCAGTTTGGAGAATCGAACGAGGTTTTTAATGGAGGTCTAACATGAGGTTCGCAAAGAGACCAGCGAGAATTTCCCAGTTCGAATCCAGTTAAATTCTGCTGTTTTCCAGCGGGGCTGATTCACGAAGAAGAATCATGGGAGGTTATTCGCAGCCTGGCAGACTCGTGTATCGACCTAATCGAAATCTCAGGTGGAAATTATGAGAGTCCAGCTATGCAGGGATCGAATGTCAAAGAAAGCACAAAGAAGTGGAAAGCCTATTTCCTTGAATTTGCTGCAAAGGTAAGAGAAATTTCGTGTCTACACCATTGATCGTCACCGGAGGCTTTCGTTCTGAGAGTGCTATGAAACGCAACGCAGTTACTCAAGGTGACATTGATACGTTGGGAATCGCCAATCCTCTTACCCTGGTCCCTGAACTCCCAAATCAAATTTTTCAAGAAACCTATGAATCCATCCAGTTAAAACCGCTATATAAATCGGCGTCCATGTTGGAGATTGTCTTGTATGAGCGCAGCTGGCATGAATGGGGTATGGAAAACTACCTAAACCCGACCATAGTATCTGGCTGGCGTTATTGCACACAATCATTATCAACGGGAATTCTGTTTTTAGAAAGCGGCGTGAATGATCCAGATATAGGTGTCCCCCTTTGTATAAAAGTATTAACATTCTGTGGGGCATGCCAATTCTTCAACTGGAAAGAAGCAAGCGCAACTTCCCATGCTTCTTTTATAAACCTCTAAAATAACAACTCCATCTGCTCAACCTCACCAAGCCGGTCAAGTGCCAGTGGGGCATGATCCTGAAAATAGGCCTGATGCAGCTGCTTTTCCTTCGTCATGATCTGCTTATTGGAATCGGCCGCCTTTCTTAAGCGGCAGCTATAGATGACCGGGAAGTAATCCCGCAAGAATTTCCCTTCTGCATGTGCTGTTAGCGCAATGATCTGGAAACCCAATTGTTCTGCAATGAAGAAGACCGGATTTAATACGTGATCACTGGATGCCTTTCCAAAAGGATTATCCATTATCACTACTCTGTGGAGTTTCATGTTTGCTTCAATATGCTTTTGTTTTTCGGCAACATAGTTGAGGATTCCTAGGAAGAGCGTCATATTTTTGCTCCATTTTTCGCCTCCTGACCAGACATTGGATTGCTCCCATGAGTAGGATCGGGTTGTGACCTGGTTGTCGTTTGTGACTTTTCGGCAGGTCACCTTCATCATGTCATTGTTCATGACAACACGGAGGAGTTGTTTGGATTGGATCCATGTTTCAATCTCTTTCCGGACCTTTCCAGTATCTTCACTTCCCTCATTGTTTTGGAAGCTGTCGGATTCCAGTTGATCCAGTATCCATTCTATGTGCTTGCGGATGCGGCTTTTGCCTTCTTCCTCTGTCCATTCCGGGATGGTGAATTTGTAGATTTCCTTCCACTTGTCCTCTACCTTCACCTTTGTTTTTTTCGGAATGAGTTCAAGCTCCCCTGCAATCGTACGAAGGTGACTATTTATATGGCTGACAAATTGCTCGAGTTGTTTGTCATGGTCCCTTATACTGGCTTCATTGTATTTAATGGCTGTTTGAATGCGTTTTTGCATATGTGTCTGGAATTCAATGACTTCTTGGTACGTACGTTTTGTCTCAATCCCATCCCGTGCCATTTTTTGCATTTTTACATTCGTGATTTTGTTTTTACAAAAAGATTTGAACATTTCCTTTGCTTCTTCAACCTTGGACCACTCTTTCGATACCTTGTCTCTTCCTTGGCTCAGTTCGGAAGTGACTGTCTTCACAAAGGCAACTCGATCATAAGTAAAATCCTGGACCTCGCTTTCAGATAACACAGTTGCAGCAATTGATGGGCCTTTAAAATGGTGGGCTTCTTCATATCGGTCCAGTTCATGGAAAGCATTAGTAATGGAATCAAGCTCTTTGTTGAAACGCTTTTGCTCGCGTAACAAGAAGGCATGCTTTTCCTGAAGCTGGTTCTTTTCTTCAAGAAGTTGATCCTCTACATCTAATAGGGAATATATAAACCGTTCCGGCTCTTCTCCCTGAAATTCTTTCTTAAATTGATCAATTGCAAGCTCTACCACTTGCTCCCGCTTCAGTTTCTTCCCTCTAACATCATCAAATCGCTTTGTCATCTCTTGAACAACAAGGTCCAACTCTTTCATTTTCCCTCTGAGTGAAGAAATCTGTTCTTCTCCGTTTGGAGGGAAATGCATGTCTTCATTCAATGGACCATAGTCTAAAACTATTTCTTCCATCGATTTTTGAAAAATGGTTTTATCCTTTTGAGCACTTTCTAATTGAACTTGAATTTCACGACGAGTGCTTGATAGCTTACGTAAGGAAAACTCCAGTTCCTTGCGTTCTGCTTTTAAAACATTAATGGCTTTACTGGAATACTTCGGATTAAACGATTTCACTTCTAGATAAAGTGGATCTTCCATCAACTTAGTGTAATGATAACGTTCGCTTCTTTCCAGCTCTTCAATTCGTTCCTTTTCCCCTTGTAATCTTTGAATTTGACGTTGAGTCCCCCTCATAGATCGTTCAAAGTCATTGATTTGTTGTGTCAGGTCATCCTGGATTTTCTTTAGCTCTGTCTTTTCTTTTTCAAAGCCGAGATATTCAATGGATGCCTCTAATTTCCGCTCCAGCCCCTGATGTTCTTTTTCAAAGGAATCGATTCGCTCCTTCTGAGTAGATAGCAGCTCCTCAAATTCGTTCATGTTTGTCTGCAGTCTTCTTTGCTCTGCCCTAAGTTCTTGAATTTCTTGGTTGAGCGTCAGCAGGCTGTCTTTCCAATCAAGATAGCCTCCGTAAGGAAAGTCTCGTAGAAAAGCTGATAGTTGATCCGCGCCTCGACTCCATTCTTCCAACCTGGCTTCGGTTTCTTTTCGGGCATTTGTTGCTTCCTCTGCCTGCTCCTGCATCGACTGTTTCCAGACTTGGAAGGCTGTCTCCTGTTGATTTTGTGTCCAGTGACTGGGAACGATTGGAATGGAAGGGTGATTCTCTCCTTTGACGATCGCACGTGCTTCTTCCATCGTCAACACCTCTATTGGAAATTGCAGATGCTGGTTCAAGTGTCGGACTTTTTGTTTCAGCTGCTTCTGTTCCTTTTCGGTTGTAATGAGTGTCATCGGCCACAATGGATACTCGGCTGCTTCCCCTGTGTTGGATTCCTCTAATGACTGAATAAATTGTACACCCGTTTCGAGAAGATCAAACTGATTGCTCCATTGTTTGATTTGCTTTTCTAGATACGGATCGGCAAAGAATAGATCCTGACTGCCGTAATCATCCAGGAACCGGTGTGCGATTCGTTCCCGATGCAAACGGTCTTCTCGCTCTTTCTCTATCCTTTGAATGGAATCGCGGATTTGCTGTGTAATAGATTCCTGTTTGAGATAGATTGACTCATGGGCAGCCCATTGGGGTCTTATCGAGCCTAGTACAGCTTTTACCTTTTCATGTGCTTGCTCTATTTGCTTTATCTTAAATTCCAGTTCGAGGCGTGTACTTTCTTTTTCTTCCTTCTGTTTCTGCACAGACTCCTTTTGTTCCTTCGCTTCTTTAATCTTGCTTTCCAGCTGTTTATTTTCTGTCTTCAACTGCACAATTTCAGTATCCAGTGAAACAAGACGATTTTCCCATTGCTTGGCACTGTCTCTAACAGATTCCTGATCAGGGTTTGATAAAATACGATTTTGGATACGGCTCATTTGTTTATCCAGGTTCTGAGTGACTCCAAGGTTTTGATTGAACGCACCCAGTATTTGCCTCAGCTGGTTACTTATGTCTTTTTCTTTTATCTCTGCATCTTGTATCTGATCAACGATCGGTTGCTTTTCAATCAAAAGCCCTTGCGTTCGTTTCTCGCTTTCTTCCAGCTCGTTGGAGTAGTACCCCATAAGCTCCTGACTGTTTTCGTCGAGCTTGTCTTTGATTTCTTCTATATCCAGATCATGATCCAGTGTGTCCAGCTGGTTATGTAATGACTCCAGGCGATCTTCTGTTTCCTTGTGCAGCTGTTTCAGATGGACTAATTTCAAGGAGTGGAAGTTGGTTTTTGCTTCCTTATAATCGTCTTTTCCAATTGCGAGCTGCTGTTCGGCATCCTGCTGCTCCACATTCAAGCTGTCCAGAGTCGCTTGTTTTTTTTGAATGCTTAAAGACAGCTCCTTTTTCAGGTGATCCTTCTGCGCTTTTTCCCATTGCAACTGTTGTGCTTCGTTTTCTTCAAGGTCCGTAATCCTGGCTTGCTGCTGGATGAGGATGAGGTTCATGACCGCTTTGGCGCGTTGTTTAGTCAGATTGTATTCTTGCTGATGTTCATGTAATCCTTCGTAAGTTTCCACATAGCGATTTAGCTCTTCTTCAATCGTTTTGTTTTCTTCGATTTGCTCCTTTAGCTCCTTGTATAGTTTGAAACTGGAACGATGTTTTTCGAAGGTGTCAGCAAAGGCATTTTCATTATGTCCCGAGATGGCCCCTTCTACGGTTGGAATCAGCAGGCGGTCAAAAAGTTGATTCGTTTGCTTGCACTCATCAAAGAAGGCTTCAACGCCGCCTTCTGTACTATTGATTTTCACGATGCTCTCCCACTCATTGGCAATGATGTGATACTGTTCCTCGATATGTTCCTGGAAGGCTTTAATCGTCTGGAAAGTATGAGCATTCATATACTGCTGTGTCATGTTTTGATAATAATCGGAAATCTCCCCGCGATCGGATGGGCGGTTGGAGTCTTTGCGGACAAACGGAATGTCCTCAATCCCGTGCCGGTCCCCTGTCTGATACGGATACACATACCGGTAGGAGCCGAGGCCATCCTTTGTTAAAAATAAACTGACACACGTCACCAAATACCGTCTCGGATTGTCTGACAGGATCCATTCAATGGCAATATGTGCAGGATAGTTGTCCAGCTGCAGGGTCTGCTTGATTTTACGGTCCGATAGATTTGTATGCGGGATGATGGCTTGAAGGGCCGTCTGGATAAAGACGGTCTTTCCGCCGCCGTTTTCCAGCAGAATGGCTCCATTATAACCATCAAACCTAAAAATCTCATCATTATACCGCTTCATCCCATCCTCATACACGACATTGGTAAAACGAACTTTACTAATCGATGGCATGCTCATCCTCCTCCCATTGATAGATAAACTCAAGGATGCCCTTGTTGTATTCGACTTCCATAAAAAAGCGCTGAATGATCGTTTTCGCTTTTTCCGTTAGAATGACTTCATTGTTTCCTATCTCTTCAATCAAGCCTTGATCGATTAAAAATCGTTTGGCTGTATCCATGAAGCTTAGACGGCTGATTGTATTGCCGCTCTGCTTTTTCGCCGTTTCTTTAATATCATTCATATCGTCCCATTTCTCAATAACCTGCTTCCAGTTGTAAGAAAATTCCTGTTCCCGTGAGCGAAGCTCCTTTTCATCATGCTCCATCAGAAGATTGATTTGGTCATTTACAAGTCGGGCCCAGTCATCGATACTGATGAACTCCCTGGTCGGTTCGAGCGTTTGATAACTGTCATAAAAGGCTCCAAATAAGATAATCGTTGTAAAATAAAGCAAGTAAATATCCGCATTGGTTGCTCCTGATTTTAAATAGGTTCGCTTTATAAAGTCATTGTTCACATGAAAAGGCGACAGCTTTGTCTTCGGAATCATATAGATCTTGTCACCCGCACGGATAACGACACAATCGACACGGTAAGCAAAACCATCCACTAAACCGCGAATCGCATCATCCGCGATATACAAAGAAAGTGCCTCCTCATCTGCCTGACCATCACGAGCCAATACCGTATACAGCTCAAATGCCTGCATGACTTTGCTTTCACTATAATTCATCTGGTAATTCCTCCTCTACTGCAATCTCCATATTCTGAAGCGAAAATCGTTCTGTCACCTGTATCGTGTCTGGTTTTTCTTTTACCTGCAACGTCCGATTTCCGAGCAGTTTCAGAGCATCATCCATACTGTGCTGCTGCTCGTCTCCTTCCGTCTTTATGTGACCGGGAACAATCGGCGATCGTTGGTGCAGCATGATCCAAAAATCGTAGAAAAAACGCTGATCGAGAAGTCCTGCCTTCTTGGTCACTCTCAAAAATTCTATGACACTAGCAAGATCATGGCAGCCTGCATCAATTGCAGACAACACGGCTTTCATTACCGCTCCATAGTTTTTTCGCAGCCGTTCCTCGTAGTCATTTTCACTTTGATGTCCAACCTCCATAAATCCATAATCCACGGTTTCTTCACGGTCCTCACGAATGTTTTGTTCAGCAAAGACGGTCAGTGGCGACCACTGCTCAACCTGCTGTACATGGAGAAATGGGTGAAGCAATCCTTTCATTGCTTCTAACGGAAGCGGGGTTCCAATTAATCTGGCATTGATATCCTGTTCGAAGTTAAACGCCTCGATCCCCGTATAATAAAGTGATTCTTGTGCAGCTTTCAGTGTGTGATTTTTCAGCTCGATACTTTGTTCAAGCAGCCTCGAGTGTTCGTAGTGGACCTCTTCAAGCTGATTGGTGATCTCGAGTACATAGGCATACGTCTTCGTTTCTTTTTGGTGATAATCCTTTTCGTATAGACGATCCTTGGTTTCTTTTACAAATTGCCTCAGCTCTGAAAATTCTTCATTTTCCCGTTCTAGTCTTGTATGAATATCTTCGAGCAGTACCTTGTATCGATCAAAGGTTTCCTCAGAGACAATGCTGCGCTGGATCTCATGACGGAGCTTTACCATTCGTTCATTCAGGGACTCCACATCTATCCGCATTTCATTAATTTGACGCAGAGCTCCCCGGAATTCACCTTTTTCCAGCTGCTTACGAAGCATCAACTGATTAATGGAAAGCTGGAATTCACTATAAAATTCCTTTGTTGCGAATACGAGCTCTAATCCATCCTCATCAAGCGTATAGTACTGGGTGTTTGTTTTAGAATCAAAAGCCTTGGCTTTCAAAAGTGAATATTCCAGTTCCCCTTCCTCCAACGTTTCCCAGTCATGAAAGGCATAAGTCCGTTTTTTCCCTGTAGTTGGACGGAATGTCTGGATAATGGTCGAGGCGATGTCTTCACACGCCTGTCCATCGAGTACATATTGACGTTCCGTTAGTCTCCGTAAAAATATTGCCAGATCCTTTGTTCCGACCTTATGGTGCCGCATGATCTTTTGTTCAAAAAAGAACAAGAGTGTCAATAAGCCGAGCCCTTTCATATCTATAGGGGAATCCTGCTGATCCTTTACTTTTTTTCGGTCCAGTTCAAATAAAGGGTCAAATAAAGCCAGGCGGCGCATACGTTCACGAAACCCACTCGTGATGTCTGAAATCTCATTTAGTTCCATTCAGCCTGCCTCCATATATCCTGCAATTCACATGTTCTCAATACTTCCTGAGGGAAATAATGTCCCTGTTCTAAAACGGATTGAATCTTGGTCCGCTCTTCCTCTGAGAAAAACGCCAGAAACGTTTCAAGCGCAGCTTCATCCATTCGTTGACTTGTTTTACCATCCAGTGATGCCTTGTCCAGGCATGCTTGGTAAAAAGGCATCGCTGGCTTGACGGGCTGCTTTTCATTGAGTCGATCCCAAATGAATATTCCTGAACGGTCAATGTCTCCAAAATAATAGAACATGTGAGTTGCATTTGGGATGGGAAGTTGTCGTTCAAATTGTTCAATGCTTTTAATGATCTTATTTCCGCTTCCATAAATCAGCGTGCAAAAATTCGTTTCAGGAAGTGCATCAACTAATGCTTGATACGTTGTTTTATTTTCCACAATCAAGTGTTTGAATGGCTGCTGTGCAGCGAGTACCGTCGGATTCACGGCAAGCATCATCGGATCTGATACAGGAATGACCTTCATCGCTTCCCATAATCCAACCCGCTCAAGAAGTTCTTTCCCTTGTCCTTCTGTAATCCATTTCTCGTCTCCAACTAACTCAACACTTCGTTCAGGTGCCGGCACTTCATAATGGGGAAAACCAAAAGCTTCTATATAAGTATGTATGGATTGTATAGAGGAGAGGTCTTTTTTCCATTGTGAAGGGTCTAGACCAAAGTAGGAATCTAGTTTAATAGAAGGATGCAGGTGAAGACGAAAATGTTTTATTTCTTCATGGAGCTCTTTTTTCAATCGTTGTTTTTGAATCCGGTATGTATACGCTACTGACAGAGTTCGTGCATTTCGTCCCTTTGATTTTACCATCTCCAATATCCCTTCCTCCTCAAAGGATAGCACCAGCTCAGCAAACTGCTCATAGGACCCTGTATGACTTGGAAGCATATTTTCTAATTCTTCGATGGTAATGGTTTTTTTCTTATGTTTAAAAAGTTTTTCTTTCATTTGCTCTCTCATAACATCCCCTCCTCAAAAAATGACAATCTTTTACTTTTATTTTACTAGATCCTGTCATGCTCGTCAGTAGGGAATATTACAAAAGGAATATTGGTGACTTTGGCTAGCGCTTCTCAGGTAAACAAAGCCACTGGTTCCTATGTTTCTTGTCGGGTTAATAACTGCTTTAATTGCCATAAACTCTTAACGGTCTAAATAATACAGTTGCTTCATAAAAACCTTGGGAGGAATATTGGAGAAGTTCTCTGATTTAGTTACCTTCTTATCCCTTTTCTATTAAGCCACAGAGCTACATGTCCTGACCAGTTGGCTACAAAGAATTTGCCAAATAGTTTCACACTACGGTCTCCAGATAGAATCAAACCCATTCTTAATAGAATAATCATAAAGCATGATGATTTTCTTAGGTTTATAATTCTCCATCAATCTTACAACTTCCCCACAAGGTTCAGAAACAATTAGTTGCTCATTCCGTCCTACTATTCCATCAAGGTATCCTCTCTCAGGCAACTTATCACTCTTTGAGCTATTGCACTTATTGCAGGAAAGCACAAGCTTCCAGATATGGTCTGACTGGACAAAGGACCAAGGTATAAAATGGTCGACATGGGTTTCTCTCTTCTTCCCTGTCAAAGCCTTTCCACAATAGAAACAACTGGCTTCAAAATGAGAAAGGAGGATCTTTTCAAAAGGCTGAAGTGATGAACGCTTGGCAATGCTCTCTACTTTTCCGAGAAGGTAGTTAATACTCGGTACCTCGTTTAGTTCCTCTATCATGGCAGCCATGTGATAGTTGGTAAGGTGAATGATAAGTCTTTGATAATTAAGCATGAAATCGTGGACTGCTGGATTGAACCTTAACTTCTCAGTTTTATGATCAAAGGCATAGAACTTAGCTCTAGTATCACCGTATAATGCACCGAATACATTGATTTTCATGGTTGATTTTACTTTGCTTATCAGTGTCACCTGAAGGGAGTCATTGAGCTTATCAAAGATCATTTCAGAGGGTATGGAATACTTCTTCTGTTCCTCTTCTATGATAGTTACAACTCTCGCATTCTTTCCTCTATTATGTTGTGTTAGCTTATGGGTAACAATCAGATTCCAATACACCTTTGTGAATGTATAGGCCAACTGATCATATGTAACCTCAAAATCCTCATTAACTTGATACAAATTTTCTATCAAGGCTTTTATCAAGGCGTATTTATATGTAGAGGATTTGACTGACTTACTGGATAGGACGATTGTGAAGATCCTCCAGATTTCCTCGTCAGTTAAGTAATCTTCTTTTAATTCCCCTACTCTTAGCTTATGGCTCATTTTAATCCTTCCCTTGCTGTATTAATCCTCTACCTCAATTAAGAAAATCTTCTCCTCAAAAGCCCCACTCTTCTCCGCTTTCTCACGGCGAATCTCTTCCACTTCTTCAAGAGTTGTTCCATGGGACTTTGCAAAGGCATGTACGATCTCCATCAAATCGGCCAGCTCTTCCAGTGCCTCTTCCCTTGTTTCGGCATCCCGGTATTCCTCTAATTCTTCGAAGCTCTTATTCTTCAATTCTGTTATGTATTCTTCGTCGGAAAGGATTCTGGTAGTGAACTTCTTTCCGTTTGCTTCTATTATTTCCGGGATTCTGTCACGAACCAGTTTGTTGTATACAGGCATAAGGATTCCTCCAGTAGTAGTTATTTAGATTAGTGTTGCAGCCAACTTTTCATTTAGCATTTCATCTACAAGCGGAGTCAGCTTTTCCATGCTTGCAGTTAACTCTTCAATGACTTCTTGAAATTTATCATTTTTCTCGATATTGATTTTCAAAATTGAGTTGCTTCCGTTTCTTTTGATGAACTGACTATTTTCACTCAATTCATCTATTTTTTGATGGAAAATGGCTGTCCTTTTTTCTCGTAAATTCTCATAATCGCTGTAGCCATCCACCTTCATGTACTTCTTCTGCGGCTTATATGGATTTGGTTCATAATGCAGGTAAAAGTCTGTTTTAGCATTGGTGCTTAATAGATCAATTGACAGCTCAAAATGGACGGATACTGAATCGGCCGTCATTTTCTTTCCGTCATATCTGTTTCGCACCCACTCTTCTTTACTGAACAGGAATACGGCAGCATTTCTTCCGAAACCTCCCGCTTCGCTGAATGTCATGGATAGTTGATCAGGCAGCGAACGCTGGAACGATTGCAGCAGCTTGATCCAAATTAGCTTCTTCTGCAATGAGTTAATTTTTTGGTATTTAGTCGATATTTCATCCGTAGGCTTTGCTGAAGTAATCGGTTCGTAAAATTCTTTTAGCAATGCTGAATAATCAGCTATGACCTTCCTTGCTGAATCATCCCTGATCAATTCTTCCCAGTTCACATCAATGAACTTCTGGAAATCCATCTTGGCAAAAGTTGAATTTTTCGCCGGGGTGAAAGGATCTAATGTTAAGAACAGAAATTGGATTGGTGTACCCTTTCCAGCTTCCAGAGCTGAGAGCAGTTTAGCCCTCCCTTCATCGGAGGCGTATCTGTTCGTCTGCTCCTTTCCTTCCAGAGCTCCTAATTTATTTTCAATGACCAGGATGGTATCCATATTCCCATCCACCTTTCTCGAAATCACGAGATCAGGTGTGCCTATTCCCCTGCCAAGTCCTACCCGCGTCTCCGCTTCAAATTCAGCGTTCATATTGTCTGCGCCGCAGATTTCCTTAGCAAACCATTGGGCAAAGTCCTGTTCTTCGTTGATGAGATGACAGATCATATCGGAAATGACATCTTCCCTGTAAAAGCTATTTAATAACGTAATCGTGTTCATATCATTCCAGCCTCTTCTTTTGTCGGAATTAAAGGTATTTTTACCCTTGGTTCTTCTTTCCTATATTTTAACATAATTGTAGAATCTTTTATTTCACGGAAAACAGCCTCCATAAGAAGACAGTTCCTTTACCGCAAGATTATAAAAAACGGTTCAAACGCATGCTTACCAGGATATATGCTATAATTCAAGGTGGAAAAATTCAGATAGAGGTGACATTCTTGGCCATTCATGTTGTACTATATCAACCGGAAATACCAGCTAATACCGGAAATATCGCACTTACCTGTGCTGCAACGGATACAGCTTTACATTTAATACGTCCGATAGGATTTTCCACGGATGAGAAAATGATCAAACGTGCAGGCCTTGATCATTGGAACTCTACAAACATTACGTATTATGATTCATTGGATGACTTCTTTTCCAAGAATAAAGGTGAGTTTTACTATATAGAGACATATGGTGAAAAAGACCACTCATCCTTTGATTTCAGTGATGATTCCAAGGAACATTATTTTATGTTCGGAAAAGAAACAACAGGGTTACCGGAGGATTTAGCAGAAAAATATCCAGGCCACTTTTTGAGAATCCCGATGAATGATCATGTTCGTTCATTGAACCTTTCGAACACGGCCGCTATATTGGTGTATGAGGCGCTGCGCCAGCAGGGTTATCCTCATTTAAAGTAAAAAACCTTCCGGTATGGAAGG
>NZ_QXIR01000046.1 GCF_003581585.1 Bacillus salacetis | reverse complement strand
TAGCCGGACCGGCGGGAAGGCTGCTCTTTGTCTTCCTGACAGGCCCCTAGACGGGCTGTAATAACAAAACCCCCGGCAGGATCTGCCGGGGGTTTCAACCTTTTATAAGTTTGTATTATCTGTATTATTTACTCGTACACGTTCCGGATAGGAATGAGTATTTAAAGAATTGTTTTCTGAGAAGTGTCCATAGACCCTATCTCGGCGATCCTCATCTGCATCAACCAATACGACGATGTGGCCTTTGTTCAGATGGTCTTCATATTCCGTGGCATGTTCTTCAGGGATCCCCGCCCCTGTAAGAGCACCAACCAGTCCGCCTCCGCCTGCGCCTATTGCGGCACCGCTGAGTGCTGTCGCGAGAGGGCCTGCCGCTGCTAACACTCCGATTCCGGGAATCGTCAATAAGCCGACTTCAGCAATGATACCTGCGATACCTCCCAGGACACCGCCCGTTCCGGCACCGATACCAAAACCTTTTCCTGCGTTTTTGCCTCTGCCGCTTTCGCTTTCGGTAACATGGCTGTTTGTTTCATGTTCAATGCTTTTAATATCGTCATTATCCTTTGCAAAAATCGAAATGTCTTCTTTGGAGTAACCTAAATCATGGAGCGCTTCAATCGCACGGACTGCTTCTTCCTGGTTTCTGAATACACCGCCTATAATTGTCTTGTTCACTAATATCCCTCCTCAAAAGATTGCTTTCACTAATTTTCATTCCCTTCATCAGCCAAGTTAAACGTCTTTTTTCATTAATGGAAGCCAAATGGAAAAAACAAAAAAAGCAGAGAAAGGCAATTCCCCTGCTTTTTCATTCAAAATGCCCAATTCCCATTCCTGAAAATCGCTTCCTTTGAACCATCTTTATAAATCCCTTCTATATCCATTTTATCCGACCCAATCATAAAGTCCTCATGGACGATGCTGTCATTAAGCCCTGCGGACTTTCTTTCTTCCTCCGAAAGGTTCTGGCCGCCCTCATAGCAGGTTGGATAAGAGGAACCTATCGCTAGATGATTGGAAGCATTTTCATCAAATAGTGTATTGAAGAACAAGATACCCGTTTCGGAAATAGGCGATTTATGCGGGACGAGAGCCGCTTCGCCTAAATAGCTTGCTCCATCATCCGTCTCCAGGATCTTATCCAATAATTCTTGCCCCGCCTCAGCTTCGGCTTTAATGATTTTTCCTTCTTCAAAGGTAAGCTTGAAGTTCTCGATGACGTTCCCCTGGTAGGCGAGTGGTTTTGTACTGGTGACATGCCCATTCACTCCATTTTTGAGAGGGACCGTATACACTTCTTCTGTCGGCATATTAGCTATGAATATTGTTCCTTGTTTATTGGTGGAGCTTCCAGTCAGCCATAGATGCTTTTCCGGCAGCTCTATCGTTAAATCTGTTCCCGGGGCTGTGTAATGAAGCTTCCAAAAATGCTTTTCATTTAACTCTTCAGCTTTTGACTGCAGGGCATCTATATGTTTTTTCCATTCTCCAACCGGATCTTCCTCGTTTATCCTTACCGCTTCGAAAATCGTGGTCCACAAAGCAGGCATCCGTTCTTCCTCAGGCAGATCTGAAAACACCTTATCAGCCCACTTTTGTGAAGGGATGGCAATGATCGACCAGCTGATGAGGTCCGTTTCGATGGCATCGTAAAAGCTTTCAAGCGCATTGCCCTTTGCTTTTTCAAAAGCCAGCAGCCTCTTTGGAGGAATTCCTTTTAATAAATCGGGATCATCAGCTTCGATTTGCAAGAAGGCTCCCTCTTTTTCAGCAACCTCATCAAATGCCCCGGCCAGCCATGACGGAAACTGTTCAAAAGCAGTATCAGGGGCAAGTTCATAATGAGTCCTCTTAACTTCTTCATCGTACCATTGAACGTGCACATCACCAGCTCCTGCCAAATAAGCCTGTTTAACGACCTTCCTGACAAAATGCTCTGTTCCGGTCGCTGCTGAAATCCACAAAAACTGTCCTTTTTGAATATTAACGCCTGCTTTCACAGCAAGTTCTGCATACTTTTCCAGGTTACGCTCAAAGTCCATCCATAATCCTCCGTTCGCTTCTTTACTATTTAGATATTTCTATATTCTGCATTTCTTGTGAAATAACCTACCCAACACCATACTCTTTTCCACAACATAACATCAAGTATATAGCCTTCTTCACCACCTTAAAGCACAAAAAGGGACAGTCCCCTATAGCGCGTTAGTTAAAGCACTGAAGACTGTCCCCTCTCATTATGCTGATGTTGATACTTGTGTTTGCTGCTGCAGTTTCCTGCCTCTGGCTTCTTTAATAGTCAAAACCATGGCAATCAACAGGAAGGCACTTGAAATTTGAAATAGAGTCCCTGTTTCCACAAACTGAGCCAAGACTCCAAAGACCAATCCGCTCAGTCCGATGCCAAGATCAATGGATGAGAAGAACATTCCATTTGCCACACCCCTGCGGTTTGCCGGGGTTTTGGACAGCACCCATGATTGAAGTGTCGGAATCAAAGAACCGAATCCTACACCGAACAGAACTCCCGCAATGATGATTAACAGGTTGGAGTGCGCGAATGATAAGACCCACATCCCCACAAACGTTACGGCAGTGCAGAATAGCACCAAGCCGATCGGCCCTTTCTCATCAAACCACTTTCCGGCAATTGGACGGGAAAGCGAAGCCATGATGGCATTAAATAAGTAGAAAAGGAAAATTTGATCGATCCCGCGCTCTTCACCAAAAATGACAATGAAGGTCACAATCGAACCATAACCGAATGTAGCAATAACCGTGATGAGTGCAGGATAAATGCTCGATTTCTCCACAAGTGAGCCGAAATAAGAAAATTTCAATTCCTCTTTCTTAGTCTCCTTTACTGACTGAGGAGTCTGGTAATGAACCACACTAAGCAGTATAAGGGCGATGATCCCAAGCACTGCTGAAATATAAATCAAATTTGAAAAGGAAGTAACCTGGAACAAGAAGATCCCCAGACTCGGGGCAACGATCATTCCAATCGTAATGGACAATCCATAGTAACCCATCCCTTCACCAAGCCTGGAATTGGGAACCACATCAACCGCCGCTGTTCCATTGACAGTCGTTGACCACCCCCAGGCAAGGCCATGTACAAAACGGAATAAAAGGAAGATCACTACAATTTGCGACAGCGGATAGATGAACGTGATCAGCAGAAGCGACAAAGCTCCAATCAATACAAGCGGCTTCCTCGTTTTATATTCCAGCATAAAGCCGATAAACGGCCTGCTTAATACTGCCCCGATGGAAAATAATGTTGTCACAAGCCCTATCTCCAACCCCGACGCTCCAAGGGATTTAATATATGGAGGCAAGGTCGGTATCAACATTTGAAAGGACATGAACACAAACAAGTTACCAATCATCAGCATAATGAATGATTTGGTCCATAATGTTTCTTTCACCTTTAGTACCTCCTGGTATGCCTTGATTCAGGCAGTTTTAGACAAAGGCTCTTTTCGCATATATTGTTGCTTGCGGAAAAATCCCAGGTGTCGGATTTTTCCCCTGTATACAAAGGTTTTACTCTCGAAAAAGAACGAGCAGCTCTTTTCTTTCTTTCTCACCGGGGTTTTTACGACCATATAGTTGAAATTTGTATTGAATAGCAACAAAGTTTACGAAAAGAGCCTAGACAAAATAAAAACAACCTTCCCGCAAGAAGATCATTTCTTCATCATAATAATATTTCGGATTACTAAATAATAGCACAGGTTCCTTGAAAAAGGAACATGAAAAAAGAACCTTCTGCCCCATAAATCCGGCAGAAGGTTCCATCATTACTTTAAATCTTCCCACGTTGTTTTAAAAGAATACTTCCATGAAATAAGTACCGCCATCGATAACAGCACTAAGTATATATAGGTGCCATAATTGAAAAGAGTGAAAAGGAAGTGAACCCCCAGAAACAATCCAATCAACAGAAGAAAAGGAATGATCTTCCATCCGTCACTTTCCTGGACAGCTTCAAAGGAATGCGAAAAGGGCAGTGTTCCTTTTATCAGGACAAATCCGATAATTGTATAAAGAATCCCGCTCAAAAGAATGATGAAGATATCTTCCACAATCCGGATACCGAATAAGAAAATGAAAATAATACTGAGCAGTATATAGATAGGAAGGAACAGCCTTACAATCAAGGCTTTGATCGTTCCAGTATAAAGATTTCGCAGTTCCTGTACCGGAGCAGTTCTATAAAGCCAGGCCCCCTTGAATTTGCCTGAATACTTCAGCATCATCATGATATTAGGAATCATCAGCACTGAAAAGTACAGTGATAAATACCATTTGCTCTCCCTTATGCCTTCAAATGTACCAAACTGAAGTTGATTGAAGATGAAGATGAAAGGAAAAATCAAGGAAAATCCCAGTGCCGGGTAGACTTTAAGCTTAAAATCCCTTTCCGTCTTCATCATCGACCGTGCAAACCTGTAAAAAGCCCGCTCTTCACTATTCCTGCAAACAATCCCTGCTTCCCAATTGAAATATCTTTGTTTGGTTTTCTTGTCCTTGCCGCTGTGGCTGGACAGCTTCTGCAGGTTCTGTTCAAAGGCAGGCATCATTTTTGAATAAATGAACAGCGCTGCGACCGGTACAGCAAAAGCCAGTATGGTAAACGCTATAATGTATGCTCCGCCCCTTCCTTCCAGAAACAGTTGAAAAGGTGCTGCAAACCAGACCGGCGGTATCAGGAATTGCCACCACGCCGGATTGAATACCATATCCAACTCGACCAGTTCGAACGACCTGGCCACGAATTGATACCCGACCGCCAGTCCAATCGAAAGGCCAATCTGTACATAGTTAATGATATCCTTTAATTTTTCCCCATCGAAAAATCTTAATATCGTAAAATATAATATGGCAGTCAAAACGACTATCAGGAAATCCATCAGAATGATTTCCCCTAAAAACAGCAAAGCGAACAGTGGTCCATGTGAAAAAATACTCACAGCAAGCGGAATTGCTGCAATAGCCGCTGTCAAAAAGAAAAGGTATATGCAAATATGTAATGTTTTGGCCAGACTGATCGTCCTTTTATCCAGAGGCTTCGTATGAAGGATGTTCCGGTCCCTGACATCCAGCAAAACGGAAGAAAAATCGGAAATCATCGAAGTCATGATGATAAACATCAATACTCCAAAAGTCAGGCTCATTTGAAAAAGATAACTGTTTCCCATAAGCATGATCGGGACAAGAAACAGACCATATAACGCATAAATCCATAAAGATTTAATAAAGCGATTATTATCCTCTTTCTGCTTTTTGCTGGACTGATTAAAAATCGTCGGAACCCGTCTTCCATCCATTGTCAGCTTCACTTGCAGTATTCTTCGAAGTATCCTGTAATCGATTCCCTGCTTAGTGAATATCCATTGAAAAAAGTCCAAAAACCGCAGTGTACGAAATTCCTTCATCCTTACACCCCGCCTTTGACAATTTCAACAAACCGCTCAGCAATCTGGCCATGCTCATTGAAACCGGTCAACTCATTGAAAATCTGCTCCAGTGTACCTTCCATATTCTGTCCTTTCAATTCGTTGAAAGTCCCATCAGCAACAATGCGGCCATTGTGGAGCAGGATGATCCTGCTGCTGATTTTTTCGACCACATCCATGATATGGGAGGAATAAAATATCGTCTTCCCTTCAGCTGCCAGCTTAGCGAGGATTTCCTTGAAAATCATTACACTATTGGCATCCAGCCCATTGATCGGCTCATCGAAGAATAAGAGTTCAGGATCATGAAGCAGGCTTGAGATGATCAGCACCTTCTGTTTCATCCCTTTAGAATATGAAGAAATTTTCGAATGAAAGACATTTTTCATTCCAAATATATTCATCAATTTATATGCTTTATCCGATGCTTCCTGTGCGGACATACCATACAGCTCGCCGACGAACGTCATATACTCGCTTGCTGTCAGGTTGTCATATATCTCCGCAATTTCGGGGACATAGCCAATCTTTCTCTTATAATCTATATCACTATCAGACACTTTTTCTCCAAAAATCTCAATCTCACCGGTGCCGGCACTTTCCAGTCCAAGCAATATCTTTACCGTCGTGCTTTTCCCCGCACCATTAGGGCCGATATAGCCGATGATCTGCCCTTTCTGGACCTCCAAATCGATACCCTTCAGGACATGGTTCCCCCCGTAGCTCTTCTCCAGACCTTTGATTGATAAAACCGTCTCCCCTTGTACTTCCATAACATCACCTTCATTTTTTTAACCTAATTGTAACATATTGGATTAGGTGACAGTCACTTCCCGGAAATTGTCGAAAAAAAAGAGGCACTGCGCCTCTTTTTAATAAAGCAGTTCATAAACCTCATTTAACTGATATCCCCGTTCCAGGTCTCCTGCTTCGTTTGCATGATTGATTTCATTATCAAGGATGTTTTCAAGTGAGCGGACTTCTTCCTCACTGAGGGCCCTTACAAATGCATCCTCCGACGGATAGTGGCCATGTTCAATCTTTTCGTAGATCTCTCTCATCATTCTATTTTCTTCTGTGTAATTGGAAAGGACTTCTCGCAAGTAAGCCAGATTCTGATCCATGACGATTCCTCCTGTGTATACTGCATTTCATACAGTTAGGATGACTAAAAACGAATGAAATATGCAGACTGCAGACCGGATTAGTACACAAGGAGAAGTTTCGACAAATCTCGGGGCGTGCCTGTCACCAGACCCCGGTGAGCAGGAAAGAAAAGAGCTGCTCGTGTTTTTTCGAGAGTAAAACTTGGAATACTGGGAATAATTCCGCACCTGGGATATTTCCGAAAGCAACGATATATGCGAAGATAGCTTATATAATGAAGGATTGGACAACAGAGATTGGAGAGTGAATCATGATGTGGGAGAGTTTGCCTGAACAATGGAAAAAATGTTTTGAAGAAGCCTGGACTGCTTATTGCAGCGGCTCTTTTCCAATCGGAGCAGCCATTACCGATGAAAACGGGGAAGTCATTTCAACTGGAAGAAACAAGGTTTATGAAAAAAATTATGAAGAGGGTCAGGTATGCAGCAACAAAATCGCTCATGCAGAAATCAATGCCATTTTGAAAATCGATAATCTGGAAACAAACAAAAACAGAAAGAAATACAGTATTTACTCTACGATGGAGCCATGTGCCCTCTGTTTTGGGGCCATCGTGATGTCAGGCATAAAAAACATTCATTTCGCTGCAGGTGACGGGCTGGCAGGTGCCACCAATCTTATAAAAGCCAATGATTATATAGCAGGAAAGAAAATGGCAGTCAATGGACCGATCACTGACATGGAAATTGTGCAGCTGGTTTTGAAAACCGATTTTGTCCTGAGAAGAGGACATGACACCGAAAGGATCATCGCTCCATGGAAAAGGAATTGCCCTATAGGAGTGGCAATCGGGGAAAACTGGTTTGCCAAGCGGAAACTCCAGGAAGCCAAACATACCGGGAAGCCATTTGGGGATATCTTTGATGAACTTATTATAGAGGCAAGAGCAAGAGTACATACCACCTGACCAGATTGAGGTGTTTTCATCTTTTTCCCGACATAACGCCACCTTCCGTATAATCTTACCTCTCTAGGAAAAATTATTGGTATCCAGACAAAAGCATACGGGAGGCTCTACTCGGATGGAATTTTTTCAAGAAACCCTTATTGTTCTTGGCAGGATCATCACCATTTTGCCCCTGCTTTTATTCATCACAATCTATATGGGGAAACGGGCAATCGGAGAACTGCCCATCTTTGATTTCCTCATCATCTTGACCCTTGGTTCGGTGGCAGGTGCTGATATCGCCGACCCGAGTGTCCAGCATTTTCACACGGGAGCGGCCATTATAGCCATCGGTCTTTTGCAGAAGGCAGTTTCCAAGTTAAAAATTAAGAACAGAAAAATTGGCAGGCTGCTGACATTTGAACCCACGATAGTCATCCAGGATGGTAAACTGATCCGCCAGAATTTAAAAAGCATTCAATACTCTATTGATAACATTCTGCAAATGCTGAGGGAGAAAGGCATCTTTGACCTTGATGATGTTGAAACAGGCATCATTGAATCAAACGGGTCCCTCAGTGTCTATAAAAATGCTGAAAAACGGGCTGCTACTTCAGGGGATCTTGGCATCTCTCACCGTTCACACGGTATTTGCGTTCCTGTCATCATGGAAGGAACGATTTATGAAAAAGTGCTCCAGCAATATAATGTGAACCAGCAATGGCTCAAACAAAAGCTGCAGGAAAAGGGAGTTAACAACTCAAATGACGTCTTCTATGCCTCCATCAATAAAAATCTTGATCTTCATATTTCATTAAAGAATGAACTCCCTGCTGGTACTCCGTCACTTTACCATTAACCTAGCAGCAAAATACTTTACCGCTTTAAAGCAGCCGGGGACAGTCCCCGGCTGCTTTAAAGCGGTAAAGCGTTCTTATTTGGTATAATGGGTTTATCATTTTGCGGGTTAATTCATTCAGCCTGTCCAAAGGAGCCTTCAACATGTTCGATCTTCTTTTTACCATGCTGGAGAGACTAGGGATCATCGTCACCATAGCTTTCATCTTAACGAGATTCCGTTTTTTCCAGAGCATGATCTATCAAGATAAATTACGGGGCCGGCAGGAAGTTGTTGCAATCCTGTTCTTCGGGTTCTTTGGTATCATCGGGACTTACTCAGGACTTGCCTTCAACACCGACACCCTTAACTTCAACCGCTGGGCAATGAACCTGGATGCTGATGAGGCAATTGCGAATTCAAGAGTCATCGGCGTCGTACTCGCCGGGCTTCTCGGTGGATACAGGGTCGGAATCGGAGCCGGCCTCATTGCCGGAATTCACCGTTTCACACTTGGGGGTTTTACCGATATTTCATGCGGCATTGCCGCCATTGCAGCCGGAATCATTTCAGGAATGTTTCACCAGCGGAATAAGCATGTCAAACTGCCCGCCGCTTTCCTGATCGGTGCCCTGGCAGAAACCATTCAAATGCTCATCATCCTCTTAGTGGCAAAACCTTTTGAAAAAGCGCTGACCCTTGTAGAAATGATCGGGGTTCCCATGATCCTGGCCAACGGAATCGGCTGTGCACTTTTCCTGTTGATCATCAAAAATGTTGTGAATGAAGAAGAAAAAGCCGGTGCACTTCAAGCTCAGAAGACACTCAGGATAGCCGATCAGACACTGGCCTATTTGCGTAAAGGGATGAATAACGAATCTGCCAAAGCAGTGTGCGAAATCCTTTTTAAAGAAATCAAGCCATCAGCGGTCGCAATGACAAATAAGACAAGTATACTTGCCCATACTGGCCTTGCCGACGATCATCACCGTGCCGGCAGCCCTCTTCAGACCCATATCACAAAAGATGTGATCCGGCTGGGGAAATTGGTGGTGGCGAATGACGAAACCATCCATTGTGTCAATAAGGACTGCCCCCTTGGTGCTGCTGTCATCGCTCCGTTAAAGCAGCGCGGCGAGACCATCGGCACGTTGAAATTTTACTTTTCATCAGAAAAAGAAATTTCAAACGTCATCCTGGAACTAATCTCAGGGCTGAGCGTCCTGCTGAGCAACCAATTGGAAATTGCCGAGGCCGATAAAGCCCTGCAGTATGCAAAAGAAGCTGAGATCAAGGCGCTTCAGGCTCAAATCAGCCCTCACTTTCTATTCAACTCCATGAATGTGATCGGCTCCCTGATCAGGATCGACCCTGCCCAGGCACGGAAGCTCCTGATTTCCCTTTCCAACTTTTTAAGGCAGAATTTAACGGGGACCACAGCTGAAATCACTTCGCTGGAACAAGAACTGAAGCATGTGAAAGCCTATTTGGCCATTGAAGAAGCGCGCTTTGTGGATAAACTGAAAGTCCAGTATGAAATTGACGAAAACACCCTGTCGCAAATGATTCCGCCCCTTACTCTCCAGCCGATTGTGGAAAACGCCATCAAGCACGGCATCAAAGATAAAAATGAAAACTGCGTTGTAAAAATCACTGTCGTCAATAAGTGGGCAGGGGTGATGATCACTGTGGAGGATAATGGACAAGGAATCCCTGCAGAACGACTGGCCATTCTTGGGGAAAACAGTCTCGAGTCTGAGACCGGAACCGGCTTTGCCTTATATAATATCAACCGCAGGCTGACCATGATGTATGGTGACAAGGCGGCATTGAAAATTTCAAGCGAAAGTGGTGAAGGGACGGAAATCTCCTTCTTCATCCCTGAAATGGAGGCATCACAATGGAAAAAGCAATAAAAGTCCTGGTCGTTGATGATGAACGTTACAGCCGGGATGAACTTAAACATTTATTAGGGGAGTATCCTTCCATTCAGGTGATCGGTGAAGCCGATTCAGGAGAAAGTGCCGTCCTGCAGACCATCCAGCATAGTCCCGAGGTTGTATTTCTGGATGTTGAAATGCCGAAGATGAACGGCATGGAAGCAGCGAAGTCCCTTCTTGAATTGAAAAAGCCGCCGCTGATCGTTTTTGCAACTGCATATCCACAATTTGCGGCAGAAGCATTCCGTTATGAAGCGGTCGATTATCTGCTTAAACCATATGATGATGAACAGTTGACCCAGACGGTGGCGAGAATTGAAAAACTCCTCCATCCCTCTGCCCAAACTGAATCTGATAATGTGCGGCAGCATGGGAAACTAGCTGTTGAAGGAGAAGGAGAAATCCTTTATCTCGATCCGGGTAACATCCTATATATAGCCCGTGAAGAAAAAGTATCGAAAATCATGACCAAAGCCAACGAGTATGAAGTCAAAACCCCATTGAAAGATCTGGAAAGCCGTTTGGCTGCCTTCTCTTTTTTCCGGATCCATAAGAGCTATATCGTCAACCTGGATTACATCACAAAGCTGACTCCCTGGTTCAACGGGGCCTATCAACTTGAAATCCAGGGACACAGTGAAAAGCTTTCTGTCAGCAGAAATTATGTGAAAGCCCTGCGGCAGAAGCTTGAGCTGTAACTCTTTAACGGACGCCCCTAAGGCGTCCTCTTTTCATGTAAAGGTTTTCATCCCTCTGCATCTTAACCCTCCCTGTTTACATCTTAATCCTCCATATCCGCATCTTATTCTAAAACTTCACCATTCCGCCACAATCAATCTTATAATCTATGTAAACGCATTCATAATCTTAAGGAGGATTTACCATGTATACATTTCTAGCCGGAATTGCCTTATTGATTGTTGGTTACTTTACGTACGGTAAAATTGTAGAAAAGATCTTCGGTGTGAACGAAGGCAGGACGACACCTGCATATACTCATAAGGATGATGTCGACTACCTCCCGATGAACACACCTAAAAACTCATTGATCCAGCTTCTGAACATTGCTGGTGTCGGCCCGATTTTCGGACCAATCATGGGGGCCCTGTACGGACCTGTTGCTTTCATTTGGATTGTTGTTGGATGTATCTTCGCAGGAGCGGTCCACGACTACCTGACTGGCATGATTTCCATCAGGAACCGCGGAGCCCACCTTCCAGAACTTGCAGGTAAATTCCTTGGTAAATTCATGAAGCATGTCGTCAATGCATTCGCAGTCCTCCTGTTATTATTGGTCGGTACCGTGTTCGTTTCAGCGCCTGCCGACTTGCTTTTCAACCTAATGGATGGCTGGGCTGCCATGGGCTTGATTCTTGGAGCGATCTTCATTTATTACATCCTGGCTACCTTACTGCCGATCGATAAAATCATCGGACGTTTTTATCCTATTTTCGGAGCGCTTCTTTTGATCAGTGCACTTGGAGTAGGCGGTATGCTTGTATTCACAGGAGCACCGATCCCTGAATTGTCCCTGTCTAATTTTCACCCTGACAATGCACCAATCTTCCCATTGTTATTCTTGACAATCTCTTGTGGCGCTTTATCAGGATTCCATGCTACACAAACACCAATCATTTCCCGGACTACGCAAAACGAGAACAATGGCCGGAAAATTTTCTATGGAATGATGATCGCAGAAGGAATCATCGCCATGATCTGGGCTGCCGCTGCAATGAGCTTGTTCGACGGCTACAATGGCCTGAATGATCTGCTGGCGAATGGAGGTCCTGCCGGCGTTGTCAGTGAAGCATCCACTCTAATGCTTGGAGCTGTCGGAGGGACACTTGCCATTCTTGGTGTCATCATCCTCCCTATCACATCTGGTGATACTGCATTCAGAAGTGCGCGCATGATCATAGCGGATTATTTCAACTTCTCTCAAAAGAAAGTGACAAGCCGTCTATGGATCGCACTTCCGTTATTCGCAATCTCATTTGCACTTACCAGGATCGACTTCACGCTTCTATGGCGCTACTTTTCCTGGGCAAACCAATCAACGGCCGTTATTGCACTGTTTGTAGGTGCGATGTACCTGTATATAGCTAAAAAAAATTATTGGATTTCCTTGATTCCTGGCACATTCATGCTGATGGCTACGACAACCTACATCTTGAATGCACCTATTGGCTTCGGCATGGCCCTAAGCACATCTTATATCGGAGCCGCTGCCATTTCTGTAATCCTGGTAGCAATCTTCTTCATCGCAGCTAAAAAAGCAAGAGCCAATAATATCCCGCTGGAAGAGGACATCTCAAACTGGAAGCCTGCAGCCTGATGGGCTTCTGCAGTCCAAACTACCGGAAAACAGTTAATGAAAAAGAAAAGCAGGTCAATGAGGAAGGGAAAGATACTCTTTCCTTTCCTGTGAAACTGGCTTTGTTTCTAACAGCATCCGTTTCCCTGCTTTCCATTATACTGATTTAACTTCAAAAGCCTGGAAGCTGATTTCTTTCCGGGCTTTTGGTTTTTACGGAGGCTTGTGCGTGTGCCTTTTGAGCCTGGCTCAGATTTCGCTTTTTGAGCCTGGCTCAAGTCTCGCCTTTTGAGCCTGGCTCAGATTTCACTTTTTGAGCCTGGCTCAGATTACGCCTTTTGAGCCTGGCTCAGATCTCGCTTTTTGAGCCTGGCTCAGATCTCGCTTTTTGAGCCTGGCTCAGATCTCGCTTTTTGAGCCTGGCTCAGATTACGCCTTTTGAGCCTGGCTCAGATCTCGCTTTTTGAGCCTGGCTCAGATTACGCCTTTTGAGCCTGGCTCAGATCTCGCCTTTTGAGCCTGGCTCAGATTACGCCGTTTGAGCCTGGCTCAGATCTCACTTTTTGAGCCTGGCTCAGATTACGCCTTTTGAGCCTGGCTCACTTAATTCATGAATAAAGGTTATCTTTTTTTAAGTTCATTTCTACGTAATGTTTATAAGTGTTTTTTGATCCACTACACATGGTATTTACAATTTTTTCACTAGTAACAATGGAATTTTCACTGGTTGATATGAAAACTTTATAGCTGCTCCAGGGATATTTTTCTGGTTTTATTACAAGTCCTGCTTTCACAGGATTCAAGTGGATGTATCTGCTGGTATCCATCATCTGCTTCCAATCCTTGATCACCTTGTCATTAAAGCGATTCTGGAACAGATGGCCTATACATTTATATTTATTATTGAAATATCTGGCATATAGGGAATGTATATAATGGATTATTGTTGAAGGAGAGTGCATTTCGGTTTCAATTAATAAGTGGATATGATTTGGCATCAGACAATAAGAGTGGAGTTTAAAGGGGTAACGTTTTTGTGCTTTTTCAAGCAGGTGAAGATAATAATGGTAATCCTCTCTTTCATGATAGATAAGATCTTTTCGATTTCCCCGCGCTGTAATATGATACATCGCACCTGGAAACCATGTTCTCTTTTTTCTTGGCATTCAATCTTCCTTTCTATTTTTTTGTCAAATTAACTATTCTTTAAAACCATTCAAAATCCTGCCCGGCTTTTAACTTTTAATTAAATTTAAAAGGCTGTTTTCGCATATATTGTTGCTTTCGGAAAAATCCCAGGTGCCGGATTTTTCCCCTGTATTCAAAGGTGTTACTATCGAAAAAGAATGAGCAGCTCTTTTCTATCCTGCTCACCGGGGTTTTTACGGCGATTTACCAGGACTCTATTTGAAATTTATAGTGAATAGCAACAAAGTTTACGAAAAGAGCCATTTAAAAAGACTTTTTAAATGTCATCTTTTTTTACCAGACACCACAGAAAATGCATTCCATTCCCAACCATAAGGAGGACAATACATATGAAGATATTAGTAGCAGGAGCCGGCGCGGTCGGCGGTTATTTTGGCGGACGTCTTGCAGAGAAAGGCGAGGATGTGACATTCCTTGTCCGGGAAGGAAGGAGGAACCAGCTTGCTGGTGCAGGTCTTTCAGTTCAAAGTGTTCATGGGGATTTCAAATTGATGCCCACAACGATCGTTGCAGGTGAGTATACCGCTCCATATGATGTGATTATTCTATCGGTGAAAGCCTATCATCTGGAAGCGGCAATGGAGAGCATCGAACCTTATGTTGGGAGGGAGACAATGATTCTTCCTTTGTTGAACGGAATGTCACATATTGATGCGCTTGTTGACAGGTTCGGTGAAAACAATGTTATTGGCGGCCTGTGTTTTGTTGAGTCGACCTTGACTTCACAGGGATATGTGAATCAAACCAGTCCGATTCATGACTTGGTATTCGGGGAACGGACTGGTGAGAAGACGGCACGAATCTTGAAGCTTGAGGAAGCCTTCAGTGGAACAAAAGCGAACTTCATCCTCGCTGAGAATATTGTACAGGAAATGTGGCATAAGTATCTGTTCATTACAACCCTTTCAGGTGTGACCTCTCTCTTTCGTTCGCCGGTTGGTCCCATCAGGGAGAATGAAACTGGCTTATCTTCAATCAATAATACTTTGGAAGAAACAGCAGCAATCATGCGGAAATTAGGGGCTCCGATAGCAAGGGATATTGAAGTTAAACAACTGGAGAAGCTGAACAGTATGGGCTACGAGATGAAATCTTCCCTTCAAAGGGATATGGAAAAGGAACTGGCTGTTGAAGCAGATCACCTATATGGGTTCCTGCTGGATAAAGCAAAAGAATTAAATATAGAGACACCTATGCTTCAAATAATATATGCCAATTTAAAGATATATGAAAGCTAACAAAGAAAAGAGCAGGAGAGCGCAATAGGCTCCTGCTCTTTATACAGTTTTGGTATCGGTTTTAAATACATTTCCGCCTTTATTTTCAGAAGGTATATGGAAATTATGTAATTTGCGATTGCGCTGATCAGATATACCGATATTTGATCAGGCAGGCTGGCATCCATTAATATGGCTGGAGTGTTAACTTCCATCGGGATTGTGCGCTGGTGAATCAGGATAGATGGGATCACTTCTCGATGCAGCAGTACTAAGCTAGTCCTCTTGGCCGGGATTTTCATCCGTTTTGTCTTTATTGATTTCTGATTCTACCTTTTCCCTCAATAATTCTTCCACAGGAGAGATTAACCCTTGATGCATGACCTCTTCTATCAGTTCCCGATTAAAAAAGACATTGAATTCGTCCGTAAGGTTGCCTTCGGGATAAGGGACAGCTATGTAATCAAATGTCTTCCTTGTCTTTTGCTGAAGTTGATGACGGCCGTAAATCATCACAGGTTTGTCTACATTTTTCAGTTTGACCACTGTTCCGATGGGAAGCAATTTTATCTTTTGATCCATCATCTAAAACCCCTTCTTTCTGAATTTTTTTAAATGAAAGTAAGCTTCTTCCAAGCTTTATTGTATAACGCGGGCATGAAAAGGACTAGGTGCAGCCGGGATTCCCATGATGAACGCCCCGGGTCCCCTTGAATCCCCCTGAAGTCTAACAGCCGTTCGTTCAGTTGATTTACACCTGCACTGATCCTCTCTTGAAAAATTTCGAACGGATCAACAATGCCCCCGCACAAGTTCCGTATATGAACAAGGCCATCATCGACAAAGGAAGGATCAAGGATGATAGTTCTTCTTTTGGAATCACCCATAGAAGCAAAACGGAGAACATAATCGTTCCACTGAGTCCTATAAATATTGCATAGAACAATAATGCGAAGCGCAATGCTTTCTTAAGTTTCATCTTATTTGTCTCCATTGGTTACCAAACCCCCGTTTACCATTTCTTATCTAATTGTCTTTCTCCAGACCGCCTTTGACTCCTACCCCGATACCCCAGGCTGCATAAATACTGGTTTCCATGCCGAATGATGCACTTGCCCCTGCGCTTCCCAAGGAGAAATCGACACCCACGTAAGGATCATATTCGATACCGAACCACTCTTCAAGAGGTTCATAACCAAAGAAGTTCAGAGGTTCCAGTTTCACCTCGACTTTTGCAGCGTTCACTTCTGCACCAGCACTGGCAGTATAATTTTCATAATTGACCTTTGCCTCACCCTGTCCAAAACTGAAATCAGCTGCAAGCGGAGAATTGTCATGTTTAAAACTCGACTTTGAAACACCTGCCTCGGTTTTCACTCCGATTTGCTGTCCATAAAGGAAAGCATCTCCCAAGGCTTTCGGTTTATAGGGTATTGAAGCACCCATCTTGCCGTAGAGCACCCTTTGGTCCACAGTATCAGGAATATCATCCATATATCCGGTATCTACTATGGATCCATAAAGCTTACTGCTGCTGGTTCCTTTTTCAGTATCGGCATCAAATACAGCACCGGCATTGCCAATCCCGTCGCTGCCCATCATATCTTCTCCGGAGGTCCCATAACTGATGTCACTGCTTGCAGGCCGCGGGCATGCACCATAGGGAGTCTCGGCAGTCCCTTCCCCAAATGCAAGGCCGCTGCTGGAAGTGCTCTTTTCTCTTAGCATCATTAATTGTTCCAATGACTCATATTCACTGGAAACCGTAAGCTTGAACATAAGCAGCCTGTTGGCACTCATCCTTGCCTCCAAGGTATTCATGAAAGGATGGCGGTGAAAAGAATCATCCAGCTCGCTTCCGGTATAATTGTCAACGCTGAGCTTTCCGCTTTCAAACATCCCCTTTATTTCATAAATATACCGTTTCATAAGTTGAATGTCATGGTCCACTGTATCCAGGGCTTTCGTTTGATGATTATCAAAGGATGTCAGTTCTTCCATTGTTTTCGTAATCTCTTTATGGGCCCTTTTCACATCGCCGGTGAATTTGTGATTTTGTACCGCCGGGATATGAACGATATCACTGATGGATGCCAGTGCCCTATTGCTTTCACTAACCAGGTCTGCAGTATGGGATTCCGATTCATTCAATCCGGTTGTTAACTCCCCGTCAAGGAATGATTGATGTATGAAACCATTTGAATCTGATTCCAATTCGGTTGAGGCTGCCTTACACGCTGAAAGCACCTTTTCATAGTTCAGTAGAGAAAGAGTATAAAATGTAAGGAAGGTACTGTGCATATCACTGTAGAAGCTCCTGACCGCTTCCCCGCCCTGACCGCTGAAAGCATCCGATGAACCGGCAAAGGCATCGACAGCCTTCTGAATCTCCCTAACCTGTTCTTTTTGTTTTTCCAGCTTATTCTGCAAGTCTTCTAAACCGCTATGTAACGAGTGGTTGTCAAAAATCTTCATCCTTTTGTTTACCCTCCTAACGCAACCTGATGGAAGCAGAGATATCGTCGTCTGTTTCTTTGAAGTCCAGGATCGCTTTTCTCGCAGAATGATTGTTTTCCATCAAAAGACCCTTGTACACTTCGCCTACTTCCTCCAGCAGGATATTTATTTCATTCAATCTGTTCACCATATCCAATTGATTGGCGGAAGCCGTATCTTTAATAAGCGAGGGGTCAAATGACTCAGCCGCAGATTGGAGGGTGCTCAATATCTCATTGATTTCCCCGATGCGGATGATTATATCAGTATTCATGCCCTTCCCTCCCTCTGGTTCTCCCTTTCCATCCGCTCGCGTTCATTGGCAATACTCGTTTCCAGGGAGTTAATTTCAGCCTGAATGGTTGTGACCTTGTCTTCTATCATCGTAACGGCAGTATCCATTTGTGAATGGGCGATATCTTTATAGGAAAAGTCCATATCTTCACGGGCTTCCACAAACCTTCGGGCTGATTCTCCATGCCAGGTTGAAGAACTCAACTCCGGAGTCTTTATCTTAGGCTTATACTGAAGAAATTCACTTTGCAGGCTATTGATCGAGGAGTGTGCATTCCTTAATCTGATAAGGTTCTCTTTTTTCTCATTGAGATGAAAAAGCAAATAGGATATATACGACAAGGGATCCGACCTCCTTATATATAGGGGAAAACATTACAAGAAAAGATGAAAATCACAATGGCAAAAGTGGAAAATTTGGCACAATAGAGGTAAATTCCCTCATAGTTCATTTTTCATATACCCCTGCAAGCAATGCCTAACCATATTTATGCCATTTTTCTTAAAAAGCGGCTTCGTTTCCCGAGAATATCCCGGACAAAGTCCTTCCGGATGCCGCATGGACTATATTAAAAAATCTCCCAATACAGTTTTTTTCCTTTTAAAAAACAATTGAAAAAAATCAACCAGTGTCCAGGCATAGTTTAATAGAAATCATAGAATAGTAGTGAAGGAGGATGATGAATTATGGCTATTATAGTAAATCCGGGTGATTCCATTCAGGCTGCGATAGACGAAGCCAGCCCCGGAGAAACCATTTTGGTGAATCCAGGAACTTACACTGAAGATGGACAGCAGATGGGGGCTTCACTTATCAGGATAGATAAGCCATTGACTGTCAGATCAACTGAAGGCGCTGAGGTAACGATTCTGAACGGCGCCAGTTCAACAGAAAGATATTATGTCGTAGACATTGCATCGGATGATGTAATCCTTGAAGGATTCACCATTACTAACCCTGATTTTCTCGGCAGTGCAGATGCCTCTGGAGTTGTTACCAGCGTATCAGGAGAATTTCCTTACTCAAATATTGAAATCAGGAATAATATCATCACGGAAATCGGAAATCCTGCCAGGGCTACAGTAGACTTTGGCTCGTTTGGAATCAATGCCGGACCAGTAAACAATCTGAGAGTGGCAGGAAATCGCATTTTCAATATTGCACATGATGACCCTGCGGGATGGGCTGTCGGTGTTTTTGTGTATGGAAATGATGCACAAGACCAGGCAGTGGATGTAACCATTGAGGATAACCAGCTTTATGACATCCGTACCCCGGGAGACATAAGTGAAGCGATCACAATGGGCGGCGATTCCAGGGATTTCATCATTCGCAGAAATAGAATTGAATCACCTGACTCACAAGCTGCTCAAGTGAAACGGGGGATCCGGACCTATTCGACAGCAGCCGGTCCCGTCGAAATTTCAGAGAACACAATACGTGGAGCGTCCGATTTTGGGATGAGACTGGCTAATCCTGCAGCTCAAACAGTTATTAACAATAGAATCCTTGAAAACAGAATTGGGATTTATATTGCTTCTGCTGTCATTCCGCCAGAAATTCATTCCAACACTTTCAGCGGAAACACAGAATATGGATTATTCAACGCAACCGATGTACCTGTCATGGCAGAAAACAATTACTGGGGGTCGATCGGAGGACCGAACTCACCTGGTGCCGACAGTATTGGCGGAGGGCCAGTCGATTTTGTTCCTTTCCTGCAGGTGCCCCCAGGAGTCAGTTTCGTTACCACAGGGCCGATCGCGAACCGTCCGCCTGCTGCACGCCCGACAACTCAGCTGTTCGTCGTCATTGAGAATCTGAGCAATGTAACAGAAACTGTACAGATTCAAGGCTATTACCTGACTGACACTCAGAATTTGTATGTACTGGAGCAGAATACGCTGCCTCCGGAAAGTTCTCCGGGTTCAAAGATCACCCGAACGTATTACGCAAATTTCGATGAGTTTGAATTCCGGTTCTTCCCTTCCAATGAGAGAGTCCTGATCTCAGTATGGGGATTGAATGCAGCTGGGCAGATTGTCTGTCCTCATAGACTGGTAAACAGTGAATTGACCAATATTGCCGGGGATATTATATGATTGCAGACAAGAGTCCGCTCACTGAAGCGGACTCTTGTGTTTACGATAAATGTCAGACGGATATCGTTTAAGCCTGCTCCAAAAGAGGTATTCATACATATATACTCATATACAGGAGGCAGGAAAATGGATAAGAAACTATCGTATTACGTAGATATGAGAAGCGGGGATATCCTGGAGGAGCCTTCATTTGAAGAAAGTGCAGGGCTGCATATTCTGGCAACACCAGAGGAAAGGACCGAGCTGCAGAAATGTTTCGATGATAACTATGATGATGATGTGGCTACGTTTTTCCGCTCGCATATTCCATTTAAGCAATATCATGACGATCCGCAGGATGCCAGTTATGACCGCTCCATGCAGAAGATCTACGCAATGATATACAAACTTGGGGACGCGGAGACAAAGGCCCATATTCAAAAAATCGGTGTTCTTGATGAGCATAAACCGCATGTGCGTGACGATATTGAAAACTTGAAATAACAACACTGCCCGGACTGAATCACAGTCCGGGCAGTGTTGTTTATTGATTACTAAAATAAATAATGATTGTTCAATCGGGCAATGCTTGGTATTCTAAAAGGCAGGTATTGTAACTTTTGAAATACTATTAAGGAATTCGATATATGGAGGATGGTCCTTGATAATTTTAATCAAAACATTATTGGTCAATATCACCATCTTGTTTTCATTTACATTCAATGCAAATATCTTTTTTCCCTTTCAGCCCTTGCATAAGCTTCAGCTCAAACAAAAAATAGCCTATGGATTGATCGGCTCCATAGGAGCATTGTTTTGCATGTTCTACCCTATTGAAACCTTGGGAGAGACTCATTTTGATTTGCGTATGATTGCCATCATGATTGTGACCCTGTATGGCGGGGCGCTTTCCGGCAGCATTGTATTGCTGGTAGTATGCCTCATTAGATTCATGATCGGCGGCCCATTCCTTATTATAGGCATAGCTGTGTCGGTCATTGCTTATTTCATATGCATAGCATCTCAGCGGTCCTTTTTCAGAACCCCGCATAAGCTGCTTGCCAGTACGATAATATTGACCGTTTATTCCGTTCTTTATATCACTATCATTTATATATATGTCAGCATGCTGAACCTTACGTTTTATATCATTTACTTCGGTGTGTTCTATCTTACATTCCTCTCGCTGGTGCTTATCATTGAGAGACTGAGCAGAACGAATAAACAAATAGAAGAAATGGTTTACCTTGATAAGCTGAACATGGTTGGACAAATGGCTGCTTCAATTGCCCATGAGATAAGAAACCCCCTTTCAACTGTCAGAGGATTCATCCAGCATCTGAGTGAGGATACTGAAGACGAAAAGCTCAAAAGATTCTCCCCGCTTATCCTTGATGAGCTGGATCGTACAAACAAGATCATCACAGATTATTTAAATGTCGCCAAACCGGAGAAATTTCAGCTGGCGGCCATCAACCTTGCGAACTTGATTCAATCATCTGTCGATTTGCTCAAACCGTATGCAGCATACTCCAATACATCCATCACTTTCGATACGGATAGTGACTATTATATCCAGGGGGATGAACATCATTTAAAACAGGCAATCATGAATATCATCAAAAACGGTATTGAGTCCACCGAACACAGGCGTGGAACTGTAAAAATCGAAACCGGTCACGGAAAGACTCCAAACTCTGTTGAAATATGCATAAGCGATGACGGCGCGGGAATGACACCAGATCAGCTGAGCAAAATCGGCCTCCCCTTTTACACGACCAAATCGAAAGGAACCGGGCTGGGCAGTATGGTCACCAATAAGATCATCAGGGAAATGCACGGCAAGATAGAATATGAAAGCCAGCTTGATAAAGGGACACTCGTACGGATCCTGCTGCCTTTGTATGAAAAATAAAGCAAAAGCGGACTTTGATGAAAAAGTCCGCTTTTGCTTTTGGATGATTGGACGGATGGCACCGCTTCCCTTGTGTGGAGTAATATCTTTTTTTGATGTACTCCGTTTCCGGCTTATCGTTATTACCTTAGAAAAAAGCCGGCAGATTGCAGCTGCCGGCTTTTCAATTACATATTTTTCAACGTTTCTGTCAGCACAGGCACAATTTGTTTCTTGCGTGAAACAACGCCTTTCAGTACTGCTGTGTTGTTGTTTAGTGTTACATTGTACGCCTTCTCTACAGCTTCCGTTTTGCTGCCGATTGCCAGTGCAACAGAGTCGCTGTTCAGGATGTCAGTTGTCACAAACAGGAACAAGTCCAAGCCTTTTTCAGAGACCGCGTTGGAAATGGCATCCTCCAATTCACTTTGACGCTGGAGGACTTCATCCGTATCAATCGCATTCACCTGTGCCACTTCCACTTTATAGCTGCCCATCTGGAATTCCTTTGCATCCAGGGAAATCAAGTCTGCAGACGTTTTATCGCCAAGGCTCGCGCCTGCTTTAAGCATCTCAAGACCATACTCATCCGCATTCACCCCTGCAATTTCAGCAAGCTCGCGTGCTGCCTGTACGTCTTCTTCCGTGCATGTTGGGGATTTGAACAGCAGGGAATCGGATATGATCGCCGACAGCATCAGTCCAGCCATCTCCTTGCTGATGTTCAATCCTTTTTCTTTGTAGATTTTGTTGAGGATTGTCGCTGTGCACCCAACCGGCTCGGCACGATAGTATAAAGGATCGCTTGTTTCAAAGTTTGCGATTCTGTGGTGGTCGATGACTTCCAGGACTTTCACTTCATTGATATCATCAGCGCTTTGCTGGCGCTCATTGTGGTCCACAAGGATAACTTCCTCAGCCTCGCCTGCAACCTTTTCAACAAGGCGCGGTGCTTCCACTTTGAAATGGTCAAGCGCATATTGGGTTTCGCCATTGATTTCCCCCAGGCGGACAGGTTCGGCATTCATGCCTAATTGCTTTTTCAGGTCGGCGTATACCAATGCAGAACAAATCGTATCGGTATCGGGATTCTTATGACCAAAGATCAATACTTTTTCCATGATGACTCTCCTTTTTATATACATTTTTTATGTAGTCTTAAATTCACTAGTGAAATCATAACATACGACAGTATTTTATCATATTTGATGGCTGTTTTCGCATTTTTCTACTTGCAGCTTCTGATTACGTGAGCGGGATGCGAGGCTCCCGGAACAGACGATGGATCTATCCCTGGAACAGCAGCCCCATCACTCTAATCTTCATCTTTTATATCGGGATCTTCGGGGATCGGTTCATTCTGCCATTGCTCAAACATCTTGCGGTATGCGTCCATCTGTTCATGATAATTTTGGAAATTCCCCTTGTTGACCAGGTACTGCTCACCATCATGGACAGCTTTAATCTTTTTCTCTTTGATCAAAGCTTCAACATACATTTCGGGCAGTGAGAGATAATCTGCAATTTCTTTTACAGTCAAATACATGAAATCACCTCTCTAATAATTTTTTCAAGACTCAACCCTTTATATTATTTTAACATAACCAGGCTAACGGGAAAGAAAACCTTCATCGGCCTCCCATCCCTTGTTAAGAGCAAAAAAGATTGGAGCCTGAGTCCGCTCCAATCTAAATTTCAAAATATAAGTCATAATGAAGCGCGCATCCCGGGTTGAAAGAAGCAGCACATTCAGGACAACTTGATCTGCAATCCATATATTCAGCAATGGACAGTTCATGCCCGCAGGACCCGCAAAGAACGGCTTTTTCTTGTCTTTCCTCTCTCCCCCAAACCTCTGAAGGATGTCCTGCTGACTCTTTGTGACACAAGTGACATGGATAATAGGTGTTGCAGCATTTGAATTTAATGGCGATGATGTCTATTTCACTATGATAATGCCTGCATCTCGTCCGGGAATCCAAGTCCACGCCCCGCACTTCATGCCCTTTTATGATTACCGCGTTATTTTGCACTTGTTTTCAGCTCCGGATTCTTATCAAGTTCCTTTTGAAGCTGGCCAAATAAAATCAGGCGGTACATGCGGAAATCGGCCCGCAATGACCAGACGGGATGGCCAAAGGTAGCAGGTTTGTTGCCCTCGATGAAAAAGTGGCTTATCCATGCAAAAGCATAGGCAGTCACCGGTGCCAATAAAAGAAACCAAAAATTGAGCGTGAATACAGCTAGAAGGACAAATACAAATACAAAGCTTGTCCCAACGAAATGCCAGGCCCTTGTTGAAGGTTTGCTGTGCTGAGACAAATAAAACGGCCAGAATTCCTCATAATTCTTAAATTCCATCTTCCTCCCCCTCCTTCATAAGCAGTTACCTTATATATTCGTTATAACAGCTCACTTTCCTTTTCAATGGAAATATTCATTTGCCTTCGCTGATCATTATACCAAATGTATAACAAGAATAGCCTGCCATCCGAAAACGAATCCTAAGGAAAAGGAGATGAAACTATGCCGAATGAAAAGCAAAATCTGCACTCAGAGACAACTCCCCATTTTGACGGCAAAAATGAAACGATCGTCAATGACAGCACCGGAGCCCAAATGGGGGTAATTGCAGATACCCAGCAAGATTTCGCCCGTCAGCAAGATTCCTTTCCTGTCGAACTGAAGGAAGACAAAGGGATGAAAAAGCTTGGCTCGCTTATAAAGGGAGACTGATTCTTTGCTTGTATATGGTACAAAGTCTGTTGTTTGTGCCTGATTCACTTCTTTGTACCAGAGCTGGCTAATAGAAAAACATGACCGGGCCTGGTCATGTTTTTCACTTTTATGCATTTACATCCGCAAGTTCGGAATGAACATTGTTTCGGTACATTAACTCAAGCTGGCGTTGCTTCACCATGTAAATGGTCAATGGATCTTTCACTAGTTCAGGGTTTGCCTTGAGAGTGCTTAATTCAAACTCATTATCGGCAATTAGGTTCTTGGTTTCTTCGGAGGTATGTTCCAATTCAGCCAAAGGACCGCGGAAGAAGATTGCGACATCCCTCTCGATGGACTGCTGGAAAAGCTGGAACTGTCCCATGAACCTTTTCATTACAGCCTGGGCAGTATCTCCGTAGCTTTCGCTTTCAATGAACCTGGTGTATTGGTTGAGGAGCAGCTGTTTATTCTGTCCGATTGATCCAAAAATTTTCCCGACGCTTTTCAACAGAACTTGTGAAGGGTTGCGGCGGAGCAGAATATTGAGATCGTCCTTGAGGACCTTGCTTGTCATCCTGTCAGCATCACGGCGCCAGTCATTCAGGACCTTGAAATCGCACTGCAGTTCAAGGCGTTCATGCCGGTACATTGCGTTGAAGCTGTCACGCATTTCTTCAAGGTACATCCGGCCGTTATCCAGCTCTGCTTTTGAAAAGGCAATCCATTCCTCAAGATTCCGCTGAAGCTGCGGCATTGCTTTATCATTCAAATATGCTTCAATCCGTTTATTCATCTCATCATTCAGCGATAAATGAAGCGTGCGGAAATCACTGTCCTCTTTGACAAATCCGGCACATTCCCTAAGCAGAACCGGGATATCCTCCAAAATAGTATTTTGCACATCCGTTGTCTTTTCAGTGAACGCAGCCTTTATGGCATCGCCTTTTTCTGCTTCGAGATCCTTCAGTTGCAAATAGGCACCGTTCAGTTTCTTTTCCATATCCTTATTCCATTGGACGGAGTCGATAAGATTATTTTCTCTGTCCACTCTTTGACGCAGTAAGTCCCTCAGAATATCTTTGACGAAGAACAGGAGCTTGCCCGTCCGTTCAGATTCAGAAGGGGATTTGAAATGCAAACGCGCAATGGCTCTCAGATCGTCTAGTGAATAAGCTTGGAAAACATCAGCATCAGGAAAGTACTTTCCAATCAGTGATTTCGTTTCTGCTATTGTCTTTTCCTGCACTCTTCCCTGCTTTACAGATAACAGCACATTCACTTTAAGGTCAGGCGTCTTTTCCTTGACTGCCACCAGTCCTTTGAAGATACTCTCTGTTAAGCGCTGTTCACCATCAATGACATATAGAATGCTGTCGGCCATGTTTAACACGTGGTCTCCCGTTACATTTGAAGCCAGCATAAAGGCAAGCCGGTTTTCCTCCATGAAAACTGCCGGCTGTTCCTGCTGAAGCCAGACTGTCCCCGGCTGGCGGAGAAGCATGGATTCCTCTTGAAATTCCTCTATGCTTTCCATGGCGTTGATTCCATTTTCTGAAATCCTTTTATACTCTGATCTGCGGTCATTTTTTATCAAAACAGGTGTGGAAGGTAATTCAGTCAGGACATTCCCTCCTGCAGCACGATTGATCAAGGATAATACCTGTTCCTCAGATGAGCCAGAGACTAACAGGCGATGGACCTTTGTATTCTTTAGTTCCCCGGTGATCCATTGATGTCTGCTGTCGATTGTCACATCATGATGATTGGTCCACTCGGATATTTCATTTAAAAGTCCCATTACCTTGCTGAATCCATTTGTGCTTGAGCCGGCTTTGCTGATGAGTTCCCTGGACTTCCGGGCTGCCCAGCCATCAATGCTCTTAGGGAAGATTTCATCCCATGAAAGCAGGGCTGAGGCAGCAAGGGCAGCATGATGGGAATCTGTAACCTTGATCCAGGCCATTAAAAGGTTTGGGACAATAGGAGCCAGCTCTTTCACTAAGCTCCGGCTGTCCATCAGCATCTCATATGTTTCTTTATAGAGCGCCGGCAGTTCCAGCCACCTTTCCTCCCGCTTCACCTCAATCTCCAGGATCAGCAGATTGACCTTTTCAATCCACTCCTCATACATATCACTTTCCCTGTAACTCTCCCAAAGGGATGCTGCAGTCTGTTCAAATAACACCTTATCAATTGCAGAAAGTGTATATAATCCTTCCATAAAGTAGCCAGGTGTAATATCCCTTGCAACCCCTGCGTTAATATATCCTTTTAAGGCTCCAAACCAGTGGAGATCCTCTGTACGTATCGCTTCATTCACCGCCAGCTCCACTGCGCTGTGCCAATCCATGTTTTCCTCAAAGAAACTCTGGGCAATGGACGTCAGGTCAGGATAGTCCGGATTCATTGAAACGGCGTTCTTGATCACCGCATCCGCACTGCTTAAATCCCCCTGTTTCAAATAAAGAGAGAACAACTGAAGCGCAATCTCTGCTTTTAATGATGGACAATCCGTCTGAACCGATTTATAAACCTCTTCGGCCGTAGAGAACTGATCCAATTCAAAAAACGCATCCGCCGTATTCTTCTGAGCCCACCCTGATAACTCATTGTTGATATTTTCCCATTTAAAGATCGCCGCTTCATAATCTTTATGATGAAAGTAGACCTCGCCTTGCGCAAACCGGATAAAGGACAAATCGTAGACGTCCTTTTGCTGTTCTGCAAGGTAAGAATCCCCCAGTACGGCAATGGGGTGATTGTTATCATTCTCGGCCAAGAATGTTTTATAGAATGTCTTTTGTATGTATTGTTCGTTTGTAATCATGACAAATCCTCCGCTGAGTATATTACTTTTAACCCTGTATATACTTCTCCATTATCTTTATTCTAACAAACTTCCGTGAAGGAAAGATTGCAATTTTACAACAATTTTTCAAGATTGATGTAATATTCCTCCCTGTTCACCGATTACTGTCCGGATGTTTAGCCATCTGCCGGCAAACACTTGAAAACCTCTGATTTATTTTCATTCAACCGGGTTAGCATGACTTACCAATATATCTGGTGGTTATTTAAACTGATTCCATCCATATTAAGAACAAACACCTGAAGAAAGGAGGCAGAATCATGGCGTTTTTATCACGAGAGCAATTAATCAATGACCTTCAAACCGCGTTCCCATCACTGATGGATGACTATAAACTCGAAAATATCGGTATCTTTGAAGAAGAAGGACAGAAAGATCAATATTACCTTGGCTATACAGCCAGAAAAGATGGCAAGGCTTATATGATCCACCTTCCATATAAAAAAGATCATGACGGGGGATTGGAACCGTCATCAAGTCAATGGACGATTGAATCAGATGATCCCGGCACTATTGACACATCAGGGTATGAAAGTTTGGAGTCGGCTTTCAGGGGAATTTAGCAGCATGAGGGAGAGGAATTTATTGAGCCATGCTTAGGCTGAACTACCAATCTTCCCCCTCAGTCTCCCTCAAAACCGGCGCCATATCCACGCCATTATCAGCAAAGATGCTGGCTGCGGCATGACGGAGTTCACTTTCAACCTGTTCTTTTATTTGAAAGTTGGTGACCGGGATCACCACGAGGAATTCCATCGCCCTGTATTTGAAATCAACAAGCCTGATATCAGGGGGAGGATCATCGAGAATTCCTGCAGCATTTTCCCTGATTGCCTCAACAGCCTTCATCAGCATATCCTCAACCATCTTGGTATCCATTCCATACCTTACTTTGACTGTCACTTCTGCACTCATGACAGCACTTGAACGGTTCCGGATGATTTGTTCGATGAAATATTGATTAGGGACTATCAATGTTCCTTCTTTAGCGGTTCTGACTATCGTCGATCTCAGCCTGATTTTTTCCACCCGCCCATTCTTGCCATTGATTTGGATTACCTCCCCCACCTCGATAGGCCTTTCGAACAGGATGATGACACCTGAAATGAAGTTCCCCGCTATATTGCGCATCCCAAAACCAATACCGATGCCAAGTACACCAAGAACGGCGGCAATGGCTGAAAGATCCAGGCCGACTGTTGTCAAACTGATCACCAGTGCCAGAATCATGACAGCATAATATATGATTCTATTAAATGTGTAGCCAAGACCGCTGTCGATTCCGTAATATTCATAAGTCGGTTTCAATACATACTGTGTAGCGATTTTGACCAGCCTGTGTGCCAATGACACAATCATGAAGGCAACGAGGATAAGGAAAACCGATACATCCACTCCACCTTGGGAATACAGCGTATAGGTAAGCCAGTCCTCTCCCCAAAAATAGAAGAGAAAAAGCAGTAAGGCTCCATAGAAACTAAGCCAATTAAGGACTGTACGGGCTGTTGCTGTAAAGCTGCCCTTCCATGCCGGCCTTTGCATCTCGACGTACACAGCGGCCTTTTTTAACAAGAAGTTTCCAATCAAGATCAATGCCAGAAATCCAATGAACCACGCAAGGTTTATTTCAGATAACTGGTTAAACAGCCTTTCCATCATTTCATTCACCTGACTTTTACCAGAATATGTTCCTCTAGATTCATTACCCCATTCTCTTTCATGCAATCTTCCCCGCTTATACGGCTGAAGTCTTAGTCACTTTATGTCTCTGGCTCGATTTGTAAATTTATTGAAAAGGTTACACTGTTACAGGAAGGATTTACCTGCACTAAAGGGAATCTATAGTATCGGCCAAGGAATTGGTTCTACAGTCCGGCAGGTTAAACAGTATGTTTATCAGAAAAAGGAGAGATTGTATGGGATTGGTCAGGTTCATTGTTCAGAAAAAGATTTTGGTGGGATTAATCTCCGTGCTGGTCGTCCTGCTGGGCAGCTATGCAGTCAGGGAGCTTGATAAAGAGCTGATGCCGCCGATGCAGATGGATGGGGCTTATGTCGATGTTCAAGCCGGTGAAATGTCAGCAGCAGAAATCGAGCGCACCATCACCACGCCGCTGGAACAAAAACTGCAAGGACTGGAGGGTGTGGAGAAGATTCAATCAACAACGAATATTGGCAGTGCATCCCTTCAGTTAACTTTTACAAGGGGAAAAGGCGAAGAAGTTTTTAAAGAGGTTGAGTCGATTGTGAACTCTTCTTCTGGAGATCTTCCTGGAATTGAAGATATTGTTTCTGGACAGTATGGCGGGAGCCAAAGCTATGAATTCTTCCTGGATATCTCACGTGGCGGGATGGAAAAGATGACAGCTTTCGCTAAAGATGTCCTGGAACCACGCCTTGAGGAACTTCCTGAAGTAAGGGATGTAAAGTTGTCTGGAATGACCGAAAATGAGGTGAATATTGAGTTTAATCGGGATGAAGTGACCAAACGCGGCTTGGATATCAATCAGCTGGCCGGTGTTATAAGCGAAGCCGGCGGTGAAGCGACTCTAGGTGAATTGAGCGCGGATACAGACTCTCCTTCCCTACGCTGGAATACCAAACTGGATAGTGTTGAAGATGTGGAATCCATTCAAGTTCCGACACCTTCAGGGTACATTGATTTAAAAGAAATTGCGGATACCACATTACAGCCTTCACAGAACTCGTCCTTTGTCTGGAAAGACGGAAGCAAAGAGCTGATTTTTGTTGAAATTGGACGGGTGCCGGGTGCGACGCAGATTGAAATGGCCGATGCAGTCAGGGCTGAAATTGAAAAAATCCGGGAAGAAAATCTTGTCTCAGGTTTTGAGCTGAATGAAATGGTCGCACAGGCGGATTACGTACAGGACTCCATAGATGGGGTGACGAGCAATATCTTGATTGGTGCCGCCATCGCCTTTGCCATACTGCTGATTTTCCTTCGAAACATCAGAGCGACTGTGATCGTGGGCGTTTCCATTCCAACCTCTGTCCTTTTGACCTTTGCTGCCATGTGGCTGTTTGATTACAGCCTGAACATGCTGACATTGATCGGCCTTGGACTGGGAATCGGGATGATGGTCGACTCCTCCATCGTTATATTGGAGTCCATTTATAAGAAAAAGGAAGAAGGGCTTCAAAGAATGGAAGCGGTCATCCAAGGGACCAAAGAAGTTGCTTCCGCTGTCATCTCTTCCATGCTGACAACCATCGTTGTGTTTTTGCCGATCGGGCTTCTTGGAGGGGAAATGGGGCAGTTCATGATCATGCTCTCTGCTGTGGTCGCTTTTACCCTTATCAGCTCTGTACTTGTTTCATTTACTGTAATCCCTGCTCTTTCCGAAAACTTCTTAAAAACGGGAAAAAGAAGGAAGGAGAAGAAAAACGGACGAATCATGGCGGCCTACAGCGGGCTTATTTCCTGGACAGTGAAGAAAAAACGCCACAGTTTTGCTGTCATCTCAGCATTCTTCCTGATGTTTGTCAGTTCCTTGTTCCTCGTGACGAAAATTCCCATGACCATCATGCCGGACGTTTTCAACCGTTACTCCGAACTCATGATTAACATGGAAACCGGGATCAGCACCGAGGATAAAGAAAAACTGATCGCTGAAGCCACAGAAGAACTTTCATCAATCAATGATGTGGACACAAGCTACATGATGGATAATGGCAGTGCCTTGTACACTATTATTAATATGACCAAAGAAGAGGAAATCACAACTGAACAGAAAGATGTCAATGCGGAGATTTTCAAAAAACTCCGGGCACTGGAAGAAAAATATCCTGTTGAAAGCGTGCAAAGTGCAATGGCAGCAGGCGGCGGCTATCCTGTGCAGGTAAATATTGAAGGCGAAAGCTTCGATGAACTCAAGGCTGTCTCTGCAGATTTCATTAAAGAGTTGAAAAAGATTGATGGAATTGTCGGTGTGACAAATTCAATGGAGAATACTTCGCTCGAGCAGGAAATAGCCCTTAAAGAAGAGGAGATCAAAAAAGCCGGTTTAAATGATTCCGTAATCAAACAATTTATAAGTCAGGCATTCATTGAAAGGCCTGTCGGGGAAATGACCCTTGATGGAGAAAGAATCCCCTTGTCTGTAAAATGGCAGGAGAAAATTAATACCGGCAGTTCTTTATTGGATACGAAGATTTCCACTCCTCAAGGAGAGAAAAAGTTATCAGCGTTTATAGAACTTAAAGGCATAGATACCCCGAATGAGATCAGCCATGCGGATGGTGAGCGATATTTATCCGTCTTCGCAGATATTGAAGGAAAAGATCTTGGCACAGTCAACAGGGAGGTCCAGGAACTCATTTCCGACTTTGAAACGCCATCAGGTTATTCTTTGTCCGTTGCCGGAGACTTGGAACAGCAGCAGGAATTAATGAAAGAAATGCTGTTCATTCTCGGCATCGCTATTTTCCTTGTTTACCTGGTAATGGCTGTTCAATTCAATCATCTTGCCCACCCAATCATCGTCATGTCAGTCCTCCCGATGACGCTGGTCGGTGTCATCCTGGGGCTCTTCCTTACTCAACGGGAGCTGAGTGTCATGTCAGGGATGGGAATTGTGATGCTGATCGGGATTGTCCTCAATAATGCAATATTACTGATTGACAGAACGAATCAGCTCCGCAATGAAGGGTACTCTGTAGAGGAAGCATTGATTGAAGCAGGCAGAAACCGTATCCGTCCTATCTTCATGACAACCTTGACGACAGTCGGCGGTATGCTTCCGCTTGCTCTTGCATCCGGAACATCCGGCAACTACCAGGCGCCGATGGCCACGGTCATCATATCAGGATTGATGTTCGCCACCTTCATCACCCTGTTATTGATACCGGCCGTTTACCGCTTGTTTGCGAGGATGAGCTTCAGTTTCAGCTTTAAAAAGAAACGAAGGAAACGATCTTCTCACGTTTTAAAAGAATCCGAGGCAGTCAGCTGATGCCGAACTGCCAGTGCTAAATTAGCAGAAAAGAAAAGAGCTGCTCTTTCTTTTCTGTCACTAAAGCCTTGGATACCAGAGGATTTGTTCAAAAAAACATCCTTTCCAGAACAGCAGAAAAACGCCCTTTCCATTAAAGGAAAGGGCG
>NZ_QXIR01000045.1 GCF_003581585.1 Bacillus salacetis | reverse complement strand
GTCCGAATCAGGGGTGGATTCGGACAGAATTGGCTGGCGTCAGGGGAAAGAGTCCGAATCAGGGGTGGATTCGGACAGAATTGGCTGGCGTCAGGGGAAAAGAGTCCGAATCAGGAGTGGATTCGGACAGAAAGCGCGGAAACCAAATAAAAAGAGTCCGAATCCTCCACAAACCCTCTCCCTGCCAATAACAAACTGGCACTTTTCAATAATAATAATCACTGCAGCCGTTTCAAATCCCCTCAAAAAGGTAAATGTAATAGAAATAAGTTCAATACGTTAGGAGAGATAATGAGTATGCAAAGAGTCGAAGCCCATTTCAGGAATGAGAACGAAGCGGAGGATGCGAAAGCAAGCCTGCAAACTATGAAGGTCAGAGATGTAATGGTGGAAAAGGTCCCTCAATCAAACAGAAACCTGTGGGACCTGATCAGGGATACATTCAGCAGGGAGGATACTTTTAACGAAGACCACCATGAACCGCATATTGTGGAGTTCCAGGTGGAGGAAGGGGACTACCCGCTGGCGAAGGATGTTATTAAGAAAAATAATGGTTATATCCACTCATAAGAAGAACCCGCTGCCTTTGGAAATGAGAAGGCAGCGGGTTTTATTTTTTAAGAAATTTATGAACTTCAGCACCAAGCCCTGCCTCGTCATTTTTAGCCTGTCTGGACTGGCCGGGGGCAAGGTTTTTTACATCCATTTACTGTGGAAGGCTTGTCTGGCCGACAGGGTCATTCGCCATTCCGGTTGAAAGCTTCTTTAACCCAGCGGAGACTGTTTTTACAATCAGAATATACATAATCACCAATGCGATGTCCCCTATATAGGAGATGAACCACCATGTACTGTAGGACTGTTCCGCAGGCTGCCCGGATAGAACAGTGTTGAGGATGGAGGTAGGAAAAATCAGAAGGTATAAGACCGGAACAAATCCAGCCAGGCGCGCACCCAGGTTATTTGTAGAAAACCTGTCTTTAAAATAACGTGCCATTGTAGAATAGACGTTCCAGATTCCATACAGATTGTAGAGCGGTATCATCACACGGGCCAATGCTCCGCCGGGTGTGATGGGATAGGAGGAATCCACTTGTTGCAGATGTTTGTGTATTTTAAATAACCAAACAAGATACAAAATGGTATAAGTAATGGAAACCATTCCTAAAATAAGTGAAATTAGTGCATCGAACAGAAGGAAGGCTTCCCCCGCCCCTGCTATATTCACTATGAGTATATTGGCGATCAGCACCGCGGATAAACCGATATCCGTCCACAGAAAACCTTCTATTACTTTTCCTAACCTCATTATGCTCCTCCTTAAGTAACCTGTTTTTTCAAATAGATGGGTAATTATCCCTGCTCATATTAGCATAATATTCCTGTAAAAATAAGGATCTAAACCACTTTTATAAAAAAACTATGAAAATAAAAAAGCACAGGGGAGTGGAACCCTGTGCTTTGCTTTGGAGTGTATGTTTGTTAGTGATTTTTATTGAAAATCAATTGTTATGAACGGGATTGGAGTGATACAATCTATTCTCATTGAAAACGGAATGGTCGAGATATTTATGGAAGAACCATTCACCTGCTGCCAGAACGACGGCTGAAACCAGGGAAGCGAGAACCACATTTTGATCCGGGAACATTGCTATACCCATGAACCAGAGGATAACAAAAGCCAGTCCGGCATCAGCAAGGGTTGCAACTGTATTGCGTTTCTTCTGTTCGCCGTTCATCCGCTTGAATACCATTAAATCTCCTAGTACATAAGCGCCAAGTGTCAATACAACACTAACGATAAGCATGTCGGAAACTTCGACTCCGAATATCCCGGTAAGAATAATTCCTAACACAACGGCAATCATGACAAACTTAATGGCTATTGCTTTGATGTGTTCCAAATTGATTCCTCCTTTGAAAGATTTAGTACATATATACCCCGAGTCATTCCGCGAAATCGCAATCCCTGCTGAAAATTATTTCCAATCGAAGGGGAGAGGGTGCTTTAGCGCATTAACGCAAGTGGGGACAGTCCCCACTTGCGTTAATGCGCTAAAGTATATATCTGGATGCGAAAGTATAATAAACAGGCAAAAACAGAAAATAGAAGCAGCTATGTTAAGATGGAAGCAAAGTCACATTGATAAAGGAAGATTGTATGACAAACTCTAATAAATCAAAGCAGGCTGGATGGAACTTGGATAACAGCTATAGCCGTCTGCCCGGCTCTTTCTTTTCAGTCCAGAAGCCTTCTCCTGTGGAATCGCCTGAATTAGTCGTCCTTAATGTCGAGGTTGCCGAGGAGCTGGGACTAGATGTTGATATAGTAAAAAATGCAGCCGAAGTGTTTGCTGGGAATGAGCTGCCTGAAGGGTCTGAACCCATTGCACAGGCATATGCGGGACATCAGTTCGGCCATTTCAACATGCTTGGGGACGGCAGAGCAGTGCTTCTTGGTGAACAGATCACTCCTCAAGGGGAGAGAGTTGATATCCAACTGAAAGGCGCTGGAAGAACACCTTATTCCCGCGGAGGGGATGGAAGGGCAGCTCTCGGACCTATGCTCAGGGAGTATATCATCAGTGAAGCGATGGATGCACTCGGAATCCCGACTACCCGCAGTCTGGCTGTCGTCACCACGGGCGAAGGGATCATCAGGGAAACGGATCTGCCTGGCGCGGTCCTTGTCCGTGCTGCCCAAAGTCATATCAGGGTTGGAACCTTTCAATTTGCTGCCAATTTTACCGAAAAGGAAGACCTGAAAGCGCTGGCTGATTATACGATTGAAAGGCATTATCCAGAGCTTGAGGAGGAGGAAAATCCTTACTTATCATTGTTGGAAGAAGTCATCAGCAGGCAGGCGAAGCTGATCTCCCAATGGCAGATGGTCGGGTTCATCCATGGTGTGATGAATACGGATAATATGGCGATCAGCGGAGAGACGATCGACTATGGCCCATGTGCATTCATGGATGCCTTTGATCCTTCCACGGTTTTCAGTTCAATCGACAGACAGGGCCGTTATGCTTATGGAAATCAGCCGCCTATCGCAGGCTGGAATTTGGCAAGGTTTGCGGAAACATTGCTGCCGCTTCTTCATGAAGATGAAGAAACGGGCTTGAAGATGGCACAGGAAGCGATATCAGAGTTTCCTAAACGCTTCCATTCAGAATGGATGGCTGGAATGAGAGCCAAACTGGGATTGTTTAATGAGGAAGCGCAGGATAAAGAGCTGATTGATATTCTGTTGAGTAAGATGCATGAGTATGGTGCGGATTATACGAATACTTTTGCTGCACTCACATTTGATCAGCCTGAGAAAACCGACTTGTACGGGAAACCTGAATTCGACAGATGGTATGCCATTTGGAAGGAAAGACAGGAAAGGCAGGATGAGACGGCAGAAGAAGCACATGAATTGATGAAGAAAAACAATCCTGCCGTGATCCCGCGGAATTTCCGTGTGGAAGAGGCCTTGGAGGCTGCCGTTGAAGAAGGGGATTATAGCGTCATGGAGAGGCTGCTTGATGTCCTCATCGAGCCTTATGCACATTCTCCCGGGCAAGAGGAATATGCCAAGCTGCCGCCTGACCCGGATGAACCCTATCAAACATTTTGCGGCACCTGACAATTTGGAAAGTGAAATCCTGCCCTGCTGCCAACAGGGCAGGATTTCTTTATGTTCGGGATCCTTTAGCGCTTTAAAGCGGCCGGGGACAGTCCCCACATACGGTGACGCGTTAAAGCGACGGGGGACTGTCCCTCAATGCTTTAAAGGGGTAAAGTAACTCGATAAAGGTTTGCTGGTTTTGACCGATATTAAAGGAGTAGTCCATCTCTTTTAAAGAAAAGTAGGTTAAGATATGAAATTCTCTTTGCCAGATACAGAAACAATCTATTTGCTCGAAGGTGAATACTCCCTTTGGATTGTCTTACTTTCCGTTGTTATCGCTTGTTGTGCATCTTTTACGGCACTGTCCATGAATCAGAGGATGCAGCAGACAAGCTTTTTTTCACGTAATTTTTGGCTGATATTGGCCTCGGTGGCAATGGGGCTCGGTATTTGGTCCATGCATTTTATCGGTATGAGCGCTTTTATGATACCTGTATCGATGAGCTACAATATCCCGATGACAGTGTTGTCCATAGTTCCGGCTGTTTTTGCCTCCTATTTAGCTTTTTATTTTGCCAATAAGAGGAGCGTAGCCCATTGGTCCAATCTTATCGCAGGGATCATTATGGGACTTGGAATCTCTGCGATGCATTATATCGGAATGGACGCCATGATCATGGATGCAGACTATGTCTACAGGCCGTGGATTTTCCTTGCCTCCATTGGAATTGCTATAGTCGTATCATATGTTGCATTATTTATTTTTTCCAGATTACAAAAATATATGGGGAATCTGCTCATTAAGATCGGCACCTCTGTGGTCATGGGGCTCGCAATTACAAGCATGCATTATACGGGAATGGCAGCTGTGATGTTTTATTCATATGTACCGGTTTCAAGCCACTCCCATAACATGCATATGGATATGCCGCTCCTCATCATTTCAATCACTACAGGGATAGCTATCCTCCTGCTTCTCTCCGGCTTGACGAGTTTGCTGGACCGTTATGTAGATTACCGTTTGAACTATTTCGATTCCCTTACACGGTTTCCCAATCAGCGCCAGTTCGAAAAGGATCAACTGACCATTGGAGAAGTGAAATCTTTAGCTGTCCTTCATATTCATAATATGGAAAAGTGGACGAATGCCCAGGGGTATGTCTTTGGCGACAGCATCATTGAAGCAATAAGAGATCTTATTCAGCTGCATCTTCCTGCAGATACCAAGGTCTATCGGATTGAGGGGAATCGGTTTGCGATCCTGTTTCTGGGTGAAAAAAAGATTGATAAATCCAAGGAAGTATTGGAAAAACTGATGTCCGCTATGAAGCGTCCGATGAAAGCAGGAAATCATCATGTCTTGATTGACATGGTTTGTGCTGTTTCCCATTCAGATGAAAGTCAGGAAGCGCGGGAACTTTTCTCCCAGGGTATGGCTGTTCTTCAGCACCCTGACCTTGCATATAACCATGCACTGGTCGAATATGATCCCGTCATCCACACATACAGCTTGGAAAGGCAGCTTATCAGGGATATTGACAAAGGGTTAAAAGAAAACGAACTCTTTGTGGTGTATCAGCCCAAGATTCATCCGGTAACTCGGGAGATTGAGGGAATGGAAGCATTATTGCGCTGGGGTCATCCGGAGCACGGCATGATTTCCCCTGGCGTGTTCATCCCTATATTAGAAGCTAATGGAAAGATTTTTGATGTGACCGATTGGGTGATTGAGAAGGTGTGCAGGCAGATTTTCCAGTGGCAGCAGGTTGGAATGCCCCTGCATCAAGTTTCAATCAATATCCCCGGACCGTATGTGACTTCGCCAAGCTTATTGGGGGTCCTGAATTATACAATTTCAAAATATAAAATTGACAGCCGGCTCATAGAGCTTGAAGTCACCGAAACAAGCGTCATAAATGATATTGAGAATGCCATCATTGCGGTCCGCAATTTTCGTGACCTTGGTTTCTCTGTTGCACTGGACGACTTTGGAACGGGGCTATCTTCATTATCCTATTTGAGGCAGCTTCCCATAGCCACTATTAAAATTGATAAATCATTTGTGGCGGGAGTCCCGGAGAATGAGAAGAACTCTTCTGTTCTGCGGGCGATCATCACTTTATGTGACTCCCTGAACCTGAAGGTCGTTATTGAAGGAATTGAAACAAGGGAACAGGTTGAATTTGTGAATTCGATGTCTGAAAATCCACTCATACAAGGCTACTATTTCTCCCAGCCCCGAACCGCCCATGACATCATGATCTGGATGAAAGAAAGAGAAGTTTTAGTACATTAACACTTTAAAGCAGCCGGGGACTGTCCCCGGCTGCTTTAAAGCGTTAATGCACTAAAAAAAGGGATTCTGCCGAGGAAATAACCATTAAACGTGCAAGAAATATCCGTCCAAGAAAAATAATTGAGATTATTTTATCCTCCAAAACCCAGCAGCGGCAAGGGTTTACCTCCCCGATATGACAAATGTCATATCTCTCATATGACATCTACTACTTACCCATGATGGTTTATCTTACTATAATGAAATCATCAACAAACGAAGGGAATTCTACTAAATGACAAACCTGAAAACCTTAAAAAAAGAAATCGCCCCTTATGAAAAATCAACGATGAAGGAAAGTGTTTGGCAGGTCATCAATACGTTGGGACCGTTCATTTTATTGTGGATTTTAGCTTATCAGAGCCTTTCTGTTTCTTATTGGCTGGCTCTCATTCCAATGGTGTTCGCTGCAGGGTTCTTGGTCAGAAGCTTCATTATCTTCCATGACTGCACACACTATTCATTCTTTAAAAGCAGACGCGCCAACCGTATTTTTGGTACCTTGATCGGCGTCTTATCTTTGTTCCCCTTTGACCAATGGGGTCACGACCATACAGTCCATCATGCTACAAGCGGGAATTTGGACAAACGCGGAACAGGGGACATCTGGACACTTACCGTTAAGGAGTATGCTGAAGCACCTTTGAAACAGCGTTTGGCGTACCGCCTTTATCGCAGTCCGTTCGTTATGTTCATTCTCGGACCGATTTATGTATTTTTGCTTAAAAACAGGTTTAACAGGAAGAATGCCCGCAAGAAAGAACGCAATAACACCTATCTGGTTAATATCATCATCGTCGCCCTGATTGCTTTGCTTGGCATAACATTGGGATGGAAACCGTTCCTTCTTGTACAGGGAACCATCTTCATGATTTCCGGTTCTGCAGGGATTTGGCTGTTCTATGTTCAGCATACCTTTGAGGATTCTTATTTTGAAGAGAATAGCGAATGGCAATATGTACTTGCGGCTGTTGAGGGAAGTTCTTTTTACAAGCTGCCAAAAATCCTGCAATTTTTGACAGGGAATATCGGTTATCATCATATTCACCATCTGAGCCCGAGGGTGCCGAACTACCGATTGGAAGATGCCCATGCAAACACTGAGGCGTTGCAGCATGTACCGACGATTACTCTTATGACAAGCCTTCAGTCCCTTCGTTTCCGATTATGGGATGAAGAGAAAAAGACCTTCGTCAGTTTCAGGAAAGGCATCAAGTCTGCAGCAGACAACCGCCGTCTCACCGCAGAGGCGAAACCAGAGATTTAATAGTCCGGATTCTTGTTGGCTCTCTTCCTGCTGCCGGAAGAGAGCCTTTGCTTAGGAAAGCCGATAAGGAGAGAATACACATGATTCGCATAGTGATAGCAGAGGACCAGGAATTTTTACTCGGTATCATTGGATCCCTGCTCAACCTCGAAGATGATATGGAAGTTGTCGGACAGTCAAGTGAAAGGAAAGAAATACTGACTCTTGTCGAGAAGCTTCAGCCGGATATTTGTCTGATGGATACTGTTATGCATTCAAAAGAGGGTTTTTCCGAGGAATTAAGGACAGCGGGCTGTAAGCTTCTGATCCTGAGCACTTTCCCGGAAAAAGGTTATTTTGAAAAAATCATTAACATGGATGTCAGAGGCTATCTGCCTAAAGACAGTTCCAGCGAGGAGTTTGTATCCTCCATCCGGTTGATACTCGACGGGGGGAGAATTTATTCCCCTGAGTTGATGGAGGGGAATCAGGACGGTGCATTGGAGGAAGCAGCACCTTCACCTGCCGGCCTGGATACCCCGCAGCGAAAACAAAATGGCAAAACCATAGAATCAGTCCGTGGCTACTTTTCGGCTTTTAAGGATAAAATGAAACTGCCAGCAGGATAATTGAAGGCTTTAACACATTAACGCGCCGGGGGACTGTCCCCCGGCGCGTTAATGCGTTAATGAAGTGAGGGACTGTCCCCCACCACTTTAGAGGATGAAAGAAGCGATATTTATCTTCTTTCTGTCTCCAGTCTGTATGAAACTTCTTCAAAATAGCATTTTACAAACTCTCTAAATTGGATAGCGGTTGGCGAGAGGTACCGTCTTTTTGACCAGCCGATTCCGATTGTCCTTTTGCAATCAGGGGTGGTGATCCGGAGCTTATGGGGAAATCGGTCTTTTTGGTGCATTAAGGCAATTTCCGGGATAAAAGCTATGCCCAGTCCCTGGGTGACCAGTTCTCCTATGACCCCTGGCTCGTCCCCTTCGAAAGCTACGTAAGGCTGAAACCCGGCTTCTTTGCAAATCCTGTCAGTTAAATCCCGGAAGCCAAAGCCGGTATTCATACTGATGAAGGCGTCACTCTTAACCTCATGAAGAGCTATGGCGGATCGGTCCGAAAAACGGTGAGCCGGCGGAACAATGAGGCAGATTTCTTCTGTCATCAGGGGCTCCCATACGATCTCCTCTCCTTCCACTGGCAGGGAGGATATGCAGAAATCAATTCTGCCTTGTTCGAGTTCTGCTTTCATGGAGGAAGTGGACTCCAGGAATTGTTGGAAACGTACATCAGGATACTCATCCTGAAATGATTTAATCAAGGAGGGAAGCAGCCTTGAAATCGACACAGCAAGGGTAATGTTCTTATCATTGGTGCCGGCCAGGTCGAGCAATTCTCTTTTTCCTTCATGCAATTCTGTAAATATCTTCTCCACTCGCTCTAAAAAAAGTTTTCCATAAGCATTCAGACGTATCCGCCGGTTCTCTCTTTCAAATAAAGGCACCCCGAGATCTTCCTCGAGCCTCGATATGGTTTTACTTAAGGAGGGCTGTGCAATTTGGAGTTCCTTTGCAGCCACTGTCATATGTTCGTGTTTTGCTACGACTTGAAAATATTTCAGCTGTAATAATTCCATGGAAGCCTCCTTTTTATAGACTTAAAACTATCAATGGATAGATAAATATATATTATACATTATAAACATCTTTCATTAGTATAGAAATATTGGTGAATTTTTAACAGGGCAGTTTTAAAAATAGATTGTATCAGCTGAACAATTTATGTAAGCAAGAGAGTGCTCCCTTGTCACTTTAGAATCCCAGAGAAAATCTGGAGCTTGGAAATTTTCAAGAAGCTGAATTTTATGTTGAATACAATCTAAAAAAGAAAGGATTTTAGTATGAAAGGATTACAGTTAATCAGGCAGGACCTGACAGCAATGTGGAAGCATAAGCATGGCAGGATTGCGCTCATATTCTTAGCACTCGTGCCGCTTATTTATTCAGGACTATTTTTATCAGGATATTGGGATCCGTACGGTCGTGTTGATGAACTTCCCGTTGCAGTCGTGAATATGGATGAAGGGTCGATAATGGATGAAAAGCCCATTCAAGCCGGTGATGATTTCGTTGCCAATCTGAAAGAGAACAAGGATCTGGACTATCGGTTTGTTGCAGCAGAAAATGCGGAACAGGGCCTTGAAAATGGTAAGTACTATATGGTGATTACCATCCCAAAGGATTTTTCAGCTAATATTGGCACTTTAATGGAGGAGGAGCGCCGGCCTGCAAAATTATTGTATACAACCAATCCAGGCAAAAACTTTGTAGCGTCCCAAATCAGTTCCACGGCTGTGGAAAAAATGAAAACGAAAATCTCCGCCTCCGTCACAAAATCCTATGCGGAAGGAGTGCTTTCCAAATTCCAGGATGTATCGAAAGGAATGAGTGAAGCAGGCGAGGGAGCGGACATGCTTCATCAAGGGGTTGCCGATGCGAGGGAGGGCAGTGTGAAGGTCACTGATGGACTGCTGAAATTCGCAAATGGAGTAGGAAAAGCGCAGGAAGGAAGTAAAAGATTATCGGAAAGCGGACAAGAGTTGGCCGCCGGCTTTGACCAGGTGAACCGTGGGGCAGCAGCATTGGCTGCGGGCATGAGTGAACTGTCACAAGGAACAGCTGCGCTAGAAAAAGGTGCAGTAGAGGCGGCCGAGGGCTCAGAACGCTGGTCCACCGGGAATCAAAGCTTGATCCAGAAACAAACAGAAGTCAATTCGAGCCAGGAAGCCTTAAAGACACAGCTTCAACAGTTTGCAGAGAATCATCCTGAACTGAAGGATGATCCCGGTTTTCAAAAAATAACAGCCCTATCTTCTGGACTTGCAGATGCAGGAAAAGAGATGGAATCAGCTGAAATACAGTTGGGCAGTGGAGCTGAGAAGATTTCTGCTGGACAGGCTGGAATTGTACAAGGGATAAAAACCCTCTCAGGAAAAATGGTTACTGCAGCTGAAAGTGCCAGCAAGCTATCCGAAGGTACAGATGGTTTATCTGATGGATTTGCTGAATGGAACAGAGGGATTACTTCCCTGAAAACAGGATTGGAAGAACTGCGAAAAGAAACCGATCCTTTACAGTCTGGTTCTGTATCATTGACAGATGGACTAGCTCAGCTTACTGAAGGATCAGGGGAATTGTCACGAAAGCTGAAGGTTGCTGCTGAAGAAACGGCAGCCGTCCAGCAGGATGATGAACTGACGGCCATGTTCTCGGAGCCTGTGAAGCTAGTTGAATCCAACTATTCAGAAGTTCCTAATTATGGGGCGGGGATTGCTCCTTACTTTTTATCACTGGCTTTCTTTGTAGGGGGCATTATGGCCGCGAACATTTTACCGCTTGGTAAACGGGAAAAGCCTCTTGCCAATGGAACGCATCATTTTCTGAACAAACTTGGACTTGTGTATACAATTGGGCTGATCCAGGCGTTGATCGTGGATGCAGTGGTGCTGCTGGCCTTCCAACTCGATGTGGCCAGTGTCCCGCTGTTTATCTTATCCAGCATCATTATTTCGTTTACGTTCATGACATTGATCTTGATGCTGATTACCGTCTTTGGATTGCTGGGGAAATTCCTTGCAGTCACGCTGCTCGTCTTTCAATTGGCTACTTGCGGAGGGACTTTCCCGGGAGAATTAAGCTTCCCATTCTTGAGCAAGGTCGGGCAGTTTCTGCCGATGGCCCACTCACTACAGGGACTTCAGGATGTAATCACGCTCGGAGACTGGTCAGAGCTGCAGGTACAGTGCTGGACGCTTGCAGGTTACTTGTTTGCAGCAGGTGTGATCACTTGGTTTGTCAGCCACTTACAGCATCGTTCCATACCAGGTGAAACGATTTCCACGGACAGAGTGGGATGAACCGATTCATTAATGAACAAAATGCAGAGCCGGGATGACCGGGTCTGCATTTTGTTTAGCGCTTTAAAGCGATGAGGGACTGTCCCCCAGTGCTTTAAAGCGGTGAAGCGCCATTCCTCATCAGTCTGCCATTGTGTTAAGATAGGGTTAAAAATGGCAGAATTTTTTGATAGGGGAGCATCTTTATGAAGAGCTTGTTGGGGCATGTATCGATAGATATGATCGAGACGATTTTGGAGAATGCATTTGAGTGGCTGGTGGTAGTGGACGATACCGGCCGGATCCTTTATATCAACCGGAGTTATTGTGAGTTTCTGGAAGTCGACAGGGACCAGGCGATCGGCACCCATGTAACGGAAGTCATCGAAAACACAAGGATGCACATCGTTGCCAGAACAGGTAAAGAGGAAATCGCCGACCTCCAGTACATCCGGGGCAACTATATGATTGCCAACCGGATTCCGATAGTGGTCAATGGCCAAACTGCCGGTGCCTTTGGGTCCGTGTTTTTCCGGGACACCAGCGAATGGAAGCAGATGAGTTCCCATGTAAAGAACCTTCTGTCCAAAATGCAAAGCTACATACAGGATATCGACAATGGAGCGAAGTATACCTTGACGGATATATACGGCGCCAGCCGCAGCCTCGACGAACTGAAGAACAAGGTGCAGACCATCGCGCCCAGTGATATTTCCGTTCTGATCAGAGGGGAAAGCGGAACGGGGAAGGAATTATTTGCCCACAGTATTCATCAATTGAGCGAGAGGAGCCAGCAGCCTTTCATCAAAGTGAACTGTGCAGCCATCCCCGAACAGCTTCTTGAGTCGGAGTTATTCGGATATGAAGAAGGAGCATTCACCGGAGCGCGTAAAGGCGGAAAGAAAGGGAAATTCCAGTTGGCCGACAAAGGCACTTTATTTCTTGATGAAATCGGCGACATGCCCTTGAATATGCAGGCCAAGCTGCTCCGCGTCCTCCAGGATGGGGAAGTGGAACCTGTCGGCGCTACTGAAACAGAAAAAGTGGATGTCAGGATCATTGCCGCAACCAACCGCCCGCTGGAGAAAATGATCGAGGAAAAGCGGTTCCGGGAAGATCTTTATTACCGGATTAACGTGATTCCGTTCAGCGTCCCGCCGCTGCGGGAAAGGGTGGAGGACATCCCGGCTTTGGCAAGGACATTCATGGACAAGTCCGCTGAGAAATCCGGCAAGCGGTTGAATGGGCTGGAACCGGAAGTGCTCGATATGTTTTACCGGTACAGCTGGCCGGGGAATATCCGTGAACTCGAAAACGTGATAGAAGCCTCCACGTACTTCACCTCTGATGAGAGGATCACAGTGGATTCCCTCCCAGCCTATATAAAGGGTGATGATTCCTATAAATTTGCTGAAAAATCATTGAGGGAAATTTTAGAGGAAACGGAGAAAAAGGTCATTATTGAAACGCTGAAAAAGCACAGTGACAGGCGGTCCGCTGCTAAAACACTGGGAATCAGCAAATCAAGCCTATATGAAAAAATAAATAAATATGAAATTGAATAAAGCGTCCGGAATTCTGGAAAATCGTCCAGTTTTCCGGACTTTTTTTATTTCTTCAGATAAATGTGAACATTTTAGCAACTTTTAGATTAAAGCGCTTCTGGAATTGTCCGGATTTCTGGAAAGGGGGACAAGCCAACATGAAGTATATCAAGGTTTAAAAGTTGGCACAGTTCTTGCGTAAAGGAAAGTGAGGATAATTTTTAAAAGAAGGGAGTTGTCAGGATGAAAAAAATATACAGCCAGGCACTCGAGGCTGTTGACGGGATAACGGATGGTATGACCCTTGCAGTCGGAGGGTTCGGCCTTGTCGGCATTCCGGAAAATTTGATACTTGCCCTGGTTGAAAAGAATGTGAAAGATCTGACCATCATTTCCAACAACTGCGGAGTGGATGATTGGGGACTTGGCCTGCTTCTTCAAAAAAGACAGATCAAAAAGATGATTGGCTCCTATGTCGGGGAAAACAAAGAGTTTGAAAGACAGGTTTTATCAGGTGAGCTCGACGTGGAACTGGTGCCGCAGGGGACACTGGCGGAAAAACTGCGGGCGGGCGGTGCCGGCATTCCGGCATTCTTCACACCGGCTGGAGTAGGGACTCCCATTGCAGAAGGAAAGGAAACGAGGGTCTTCAACGGAAAGGAATATGTGCTTGAAGAGGCATTGACAGCAGATTTCAGCCTTGTCAGGGCAGTGATGGGGGATCTTGCGGGGAACCTTGTCTACAATAAAACGGCGAGGAATTTTAATCCGATGGCTGCAGCTGCCGGAAAGGTGACGATCGCAGAGGTGGAAAACCTCGCGGAAATAGGAAAAATCGATCCGGATACGGTGCACACACCAGGAATCTATGTCCAAAGATTGATCGAAGCCAAACAGGAAAAGAAAATCGAAAAAAGAACCGTCAGTGTGTGAGGAGGTGAAGACAGTGGATAAGGCAGCAATAAGGGAGAGAATTGCCAGGAGGGCAGAACAGGAAATCAATGACGGGGATTATGTGAATCTGGGAATCGGCATGCCGACCATGGTTGCCAATTATATTGCAAAGAATAAACAGGTTGTTCTTCAATCGGAAAATGCTTTATTGGGAATCGGGCCCTATCCGGGAGAAGCAGAGGTCGATCCCGATCTTATCAATGCTGGAAAAGAAACCGTCACAGCCATCCAGGGTGCTTCTTATTTTGACTCTGCGGAATCCTTTGCAATGATTCGCGGAGGGCATGTCGATGTAGCAATCCTTGGCGGAATGGAAGTCTCTGAATACGGAGATCTGGCAAACTGGATGATCCCGGGTAAAATGATCAAGGGTATGGGAGGTGCGATGGACCTGGTTCATGGGGCGGGAAAAATCATTGTCATCATGGAGCATGTGTCAAAAAACGGTGAGCCTAAAATTGTAAGCGGTTGCACTCTTCCGTTAACGGGAAAAGGCGTCGTTGACAGGATAATCACGGAAAGAGCAGTGATTGATGTGACGGATAACGGGCTGAGGCTAATTGAAGTGTTTGAAGGGTTCACTGTCGAGGAGGTAGCTGCCTCGACTGGTCCAAAACTTGATATGCGTCAAGTGAAATCATAATTCTTTTATCAGAAGAAACAAAGGGGGAACTGTCATGTTGAGCATGATTGGTTTAATTGGGGGACTTGCTTTATTAATCGGATTGACGATGCGGGGGATGAATATCCTCATCGTCGGGCCGATTTCGGCGTTGTTTGTTGCAGTATTAAGCGGATTGCCGTTATTTCCGCAGCTTGTTGGGGAAGGGGAAGCCAACCTGGTAGGAAGCTATATGTCAGGTTTCACCAGCTTCATAGCCTCCTGGTATCTGATGTTCCTGCTTGGGGCTGTGTTCGGCAAGGTGATGGAAGACAGCGGGGCAGCCGACAGTGTATCACGGTTCGTTGTCGATAAACTGGGCATGAAGTTTGCTGTGTTTGCCATCGTGCTGGCTTGTGCGGTGCTGACATACGGTGGTGTTAGTTTATTCGTAGTAGCATTCTCGGTCTATCCGATGGCACTGAGCCTGTTCAAGCAGGCTGACCTGCCGCGCCGTTTCATTCCGGCTGCATTGGCGCTTGGCTCGGTTACATTCACGATGACATCCGCCGGATCGCCGGAAATCCAGAACTGGATCCCGATCGACTACCTGGGAACGAGCCCTTATGCAGGTTGGGAAGTGAGTTTGCTCGTTGCGGTATTCATGGCGGTATTCGGCTACTGGTGGTTAAGGCGGATGATCAATAAGGCAGTGGCAAAAGGAGAGAAGTTCGAAGCACGTGAGGAAGATCCTGTGATTGACGATAACAGGCAGCTGCCGAACCCGTTGATGGGTCTGATTCCATTGCTGGTGGTGCTGATTATCGCTTTTGTTTTCCATGATTCTTTAAAACAATCCGCATTGATCATCGCGCTTTTGGGCGGGGTCATTTCTACTTATCTATTAAACCGAAAGTATTTCAAAGGATTCTGGGGAGCCGTTTCCGAAGGTACGATCGGGGCATTGATTGCGATTGGTAATACAGCAGCTGTTGTCGGTTTCGGCGGTGTCGCGAAAGCAGTGCCGGCATTTGATACAGCGGTCGATGTCATGACAAGCATTCCGGGTTCTCCGCTGATCGGAGGAGCGATCGCTGTCAGTGTCATTGCTGGTATGACGGGGTCAGCTTCTGGAGGGCAGGCAATCGCACTGCCGCTTCTGGCTCCTCATTATATGGATATGGGTGTCAATCCGGAAGCTCTTCACCGGACAGTGGCGATTTCTTCCGGTGCATTGGATTCACTGCCTCATAACGGGTATGTCGTGACTACGATCCGTTCGATCTGCAATGAGTCCCATGCGGCCGCATATGGAGCTGTAGGTGCTGTAACGGTCATTGTGCCATTGATCGGATTGGCGATAGCGATTCTATTATTCTCATTTGGTGTAGGGATTTAAATTTTTGGATGGCCGGGATGCCTGGGGCTGCTTTTTGTCGAGGCATCCGGCTGCTTAAGGAGTTGTTGGTTGATGGTGAAAAATAAAGTGGTCCTGATTACAGGAGCTGCCCAAGGAATCGGGTACGAGATTGCCAGGGATTTCGCTGAGCAGGGTGCAAAGGTGGTTCTGACAGACTTGCAGGAGGACAAAGTCAAAGAGTCAGCTGGGAGATTGACCGGCTTGGGATATGAGGCCATGGGGATAAAGTGTGATGTCACTTCAGAACAGGAAATTGCGGCAGCGCTCGGCGAAGCGGCCGAGCGGTTTGGACGGCTGGACATCTTGATCAATAATGCAGGGCTGCAGTATGTGTCCGATATTGAAGACTTTCCTACTGAAAAATTCGAGCTTCTGATAAAAGTCATGCTGACGGCTCCTTTCGTGGCAATCAAGCATGCACTGCCGATCATGAAAAAACAGGGATTCGGACGGATCATCAACATGGCGTCCATCAACGGTTTGATCGGGTTTGCCGGAAAAGCCGCGTATAACTCGGCAAAGCATGGAGTGATCGGTTTGACGAAGGTTGCGGCTTTGGAAGCGGCAGAGCATGGGGTGACCGTGAACGCAGTCTGCCCGGGGTACGTAGATACGCCGCTGGTCCGCAACCAGCTGGGCGATCTGGCGAGGACCCGCGGAGTGGAGCTTGAGAAAGTGCTTGAGGATGTGATTTATCCGCTCGTACCGCAAAAACGGCTGCTGTCAGGCAGTGAAGTCTCTGAATATACCATTTTCCTCTGCGGGGAAGGTGCGCGGGGAGTCACCGGTCAGGCAGTTGTGATTGATGGAGGATATACAGTTCAATAAATAAATAGATTTTGATGCTTCACCACACTAACGCGCTGAGGGACAGTCCCCCGGCGCGTTAATGCGTTACCGCGTTAATTCGAGTGGGGACTGTCCCCACTTGCTTTAAAGCGGTGAAGGGCTGCTCATGAATACTCCACCCGATTCCGGGTAGTAGTAAAAAGTAATGAATTTTAAAGGAGTGATCAGGATGAAGCCCTATCTGCGTTTTGGAGCGATGGTTGCCACTTCGACCATTGTCATGTTCTTATTCAAATACTTGAGCACTTATAAAGTCGACCATATTTTTTTCAGTGAGACCAGGGCATATATGGCGTTATTGATGGGGGCGACCATGGCAGTCATCATGCTGGCGTTCATGACGCACATGCTGAAGAATAAGAAGGCGAATATCGGAATTGTCGCCGGAAGCATCCTTGTGTTTGGTGTATCCTTGTTTTTACTGCGCAGCCAGACCCTGGTGGATGACCAGGACTATATGGAAGCGATGATCCCCCATCATTCGATTGCGATTTTAACCAGTGAGCGTGCACAAATCGACGACCCGCGAGTGAAGGAGCTTTCTGAGGAAATCATCGAGGCACAGCGGAAAGAAATCACCGAGATGAAGAATTTGATAGAGGACCTTGAAGAAAAGGAAAACGAGGAATGAATCACCCTGAATGCCCCCTTTCTTCTGCAAGCCCGGGGATTAATTTAAGAAAAGTTGGTTAATAGCAGTTCAGCCGGGTATATACCATACAAAGGTACAATCTTCTCCAGCTATTGTTTTAGAGAATACGTTCTACTAAAAAAATAAGGAGGTGTGCAGTTATGGCACAGGATGTATTATGCGAAGTGAATAACTGTGTATACAACCGAGATGGCCGGAAGTGTACGGCTGACCAGATTTTCGTCTCCAGCCATACCAACAGTAAACCAAGAAAAAGTGAAGAAACCGATTGCCAGACATTTGAACCTGAAGCTTAATAATACACCGAGAAGAGACAGCCGATGCCAGGCTGTCTCTTTATTTAAGAGTGAACGCTTTAGCGCTTTAAAGGAACCGGGGACTGTCCCCGGTTCCTTTAAAGCGCTAAAGTACTAATTTCCTCTATCAATATAAAACGGTTACATAGTATACTAGCGTTAAATGTGTACAAGCATCTAAAGGAGAGAGACTGATTATGGATAAAACGTGGTGGAAGGAAGCAGTTGTGTACCAGGTGTACTGGCGCAGCTTTTTGGACAGTGACGGAGATGGCTATGGAGATTTGGAAGGGGTCATCCAGAAGCTTGATTATATAAAATCCCTTGGCGTTGATGTGATCTGGCTGAACCCGTGCTTTGAATCACCGGATGTCGACAATGGTTATGACATCTCTGATTATTGTGCAGTCATGCCGAAAGCCGGAACGATGGAGACATTCCAGCGGCTCATCGAGGAGATTCATGCACGTGATATGAAAATGATCATGGATCTGGTAGTCAACCACACTTCTGATCAACACCCATGGTTCGTCGAATCACGGTCCTCACAAGACAACCCGAAGCGCGACTGGTATATTTGGCGGAATGAGCCGAACAATTGGCGGTCTTACTTCAGCCCGTCCACTTGGGAATATGACGAGAAAACGGGACAGTACTATTTCCACTCTTTTGCTGTGGAGCAGCCTGACCTCAACTGGAAAAACCCTGAGGTACGAGAAGAGATCTATCGGATAATGAAATTCTGGCTGGATAGAGGGATTGACGGCTTCCGCATGGATGCAATCGCGATTCTTGCCAAACAGGACGGGTTCCCGGATGCCGAAAATCCTGAAGACATTTCATATCTTGGAAACAATCCCGGAATCCATGAATATCTTCAGGAAATGAATGAGAAAGTCCTGCAGCATTACGATTTGCTGACAGTCGGTGAACTGGCGTTTGTCAAAGCCGAAGAAGGTCCGCTATATGTTGACAGGGAACGAAAGGAACTTCATACACTTTTCCACTTCGAAGTATGTGATTATATGGAGAACTGGGATATGCTCCAGTTCAAATCCATCCAGAAAAGGTGGTATGAGTCGCTTTGGGGACGCGGCTGGAATTCCCAATTTTTGAATAACCACGATCATACACGCCTGGTGACCCGCTTCGGCAATGTTTCGACCTATCGTGAGGAATCAGCAAAATGCTTTGCAACGATGCTTCATACACTCCCGGGGACCCCTTATATCTATCAAGGCGAGGAAATCGGCATGACGGGTGTGCGGTTTGATTCAATCGAAGATTATAATGATATCGCCATGAAGAATAAATACAAGGAGGAGATCGGGAAACGGAGAGATCCGCAAACGGTCTTCGAGGAACTTCTTCCACTAGCGAGGGATAATTCAAGGACCCCGATGCAGTGGGACGCGAATAAGAACGCAGGGTTCACAGAGGGCAGGCCATGGATCAATATCAACCCGAATTATAAGGAAATCAATGTTGAAGAAGCGTTGCAGGATCAGAATTCAATCTACTATTTTTATAAAAAATTGATAGAACTCAGAAAGCAAAATCAAGTCATGATCTATGGAACCTATGAGCCTGTCTTAGAGGATGATGAGGAGATTTATGCCTACTACCGGGAGGATGGCCAGGAAAAGTGGCTTGTCATCCTGAATATTTCTGAAGAGGACGCCGAAAGGGACTGGAGTCAGTTTGTTTCTTTAGAGGATGCTGAATTGCTGCTTGGAAACTATGATCTGCCAAGGTCCAATACACTGGCACCTTATGAAGCCAGAATTTATCGTTTATAAATGTATGTGCCGGGCTGTCCAGTCCGGTTCTTTTTTGTGAAATGAGATCTGACTCTAATCGATACCTTTAATCTACCAATGCAAACGTTTGCATGATATAATCGTCTTAGAATTTTAATAGAAGGAGAGACAATGAATGAGCAAACAATGGTGGAAAGAAGCAGTCATCTATCAAATTTATCCCCGCAGTTTCAAGGATTCCAATGGAGACGGGATTGGTGATATCCAGGGAATCATCTCTAAGCTGGATTACCTGAAGGAGCTCGGCATCGATGTCATCTGGCTCTCCCCGGTTTATCAGTCCCCAAATGATGACAACGGTTATGATATCAGTGACTACCGGGGCATCATGGATGAATTCGGCACAATGACTGATTGGGATCAGCTTTTACAAGAAATGCATCAGCGCGGAATCAAGCTGATCATGGATCTTGTGGTGAATCACAGTTCCGACGAACACGCCTGGTTTGTAGAATCCAGGAAATCGAAAGACAATCCATACCGGGATTACTATATTTGGAGAGAAGGAAAAGACGGGCAGGAGCCGAATAACTGGGAATCCTGCTTCAGCGGTTCTGCCTGGCAGTATGACGAGCATACGGAAGAATATTTCCTGCATTTGTTCAGCAAAAAGCAGCCTGACCTAAACTGGGAGAATCCAAAGCTTCGTGAAGAAATCTATGACATGATGAAGTTCTGGCTTGATAAAGGAATTGACGGTTTCCGGATGGATGTCATCAATTTTATCTCCAAAGTGGACGGCCTGCCTGATGCGGAACTTCCGGAAGGACGAAAGTATGCCCCGGGCGGCGACTATTATATGAACGGGCCGAAAATCCATGACTATCTGCAGGAAATGCATGAAAAAGCCCTGTCCGGTTATGACGTCATGACGGTAGGGGAAATGCCGGGTGTCGATGTGGAAGAAGCCAAGCTTTATACAGGCCAAGACAGAAAAGAAGTAAATATGGTTTTCCAATTCGAGCACGTAGATCTTGATTCAGGACCCGGCGGTAAATGGGATCTTCGGCCAATGAAGATGACCGATCTGCGGAACAGTTTTACCAAGTGGCAAAAAGGATTGGAGCACGAGGGCTGGAACAGTCTGTATCTGAATAACCACGACCAGCCGCGGATGGTTTCCCGCTTCGGCGATGACAGAGAGTACCGTATGGAGTCAGCGAAAATGCTTGCCACCTTCCTTCATACGCTGAAAGGGACGCCGTATATTTACCAGGGTGAAGAGCTGGGAATGACAAATGTCCGGTTCAATTCCATCAACGATTACAAGGATATCGAAATCCTGAATATGTACCGTGAAAAAGTCATCGAAAATGGTGAAGAGCACGATAAGATCATGGAATCCATCCATGTAAAAGGACGGGACAATGCACGTACGCCGATTCAATGGGATGATAGCGAGCATGGCGGCTTCACAACTGGAACGCCGTGGATCCAGGTCAATCCGAACTACAAGGAAATCAACGCGAAGCAGGCGATGGGGGATCCGGATTCCATTTTCCATTACTATAAAAAATTGATTGAACTCCGCAAAGAAAATCCGATCATGGTATACGGTTCATATGATCTCATCATGCCGGACCATCCCGAAATCTATGCCTATGTAAGGGAGTATGAGGGGCAGAAAATGATCGTCATGCTGAATTTTTCTGTCGGCACGCCGGTGTTCGAACTGCCGGAAGAACTCGAAGACGGCCGCAAAGAACTGTTCATAAGCAACTACGAAGCGGACAGCAGCCAGGACATCAAACAAGTGGAACTGCGCCCGTATGAAGCACGTGTGTATCTAGTGAAATAATCGAATATCCGAATCCGATAAAGAGAGGTGTGCCGAGGCACACCTCTCTTTAACGCTTTAAAGCAGCAGGGGACAGTCCCCGGTTACTTTAAAGCGTTAAAGGATGTGAAAGTTTCCTCCTTATTAAAGAAATTTTCAATTAATTCTTATGAAAAGCAGCAACTAATAGTAGAATTACTCACAAGAGGTGATGCCAAAGTGAATAAATTGAGGATGGAAGCGGAGAAAATCAAAGAGGACCTTATTTTTTGGAGGAGGACTTTTCACCAGAAACCGGAATTGGGATTCGAAGAAATACAAACCTCTCAGTTTGTACAGGAACAACTGAAAAAAACGGGAATCAACTATAAAGTAATCGGAGGGACAGGGGTGGCTGCACTCATTGAAGGAGAAAGCCCAGGTCCGACAATCGCACTGCGCGGGGATATGGATGCCCTGCCCATCCAAGATGAAAAGACTGTGTCCTATTCATCGAAAGTAGAAGGAAAAGCCCATCTGTGCGGCCACGATGCCCATACCGCCATGCTGCTTGGAGCCGCCCATCTCCTTGTGAAAAATAAACCCTTGAAAGGGAATGTGAAATTGATTTTTCAACCTGCCGAAGAAGGGTTGTTCGGTGCAGAAACATTGATCAAACACGGGGTGCTGGAAAATCCGGGAGTGGAGGCCATTGCAGGGCTCCATGTCAATCCGATGGTTCCGGCCGGGTTTGTCACATGTTCACAAAAAGAAGTTTGTGCTGCAGCCGACTTTTTCGATATCGAGATTTTCGGAGTTGGCGGACATGCTGCCCATCCCCATCATTCTGTAGATTCCATCGCGATTGCTGCAGCGGTGGTTTCTTCCTTACAGCAGATTGTCAGCCGCCAAGTGGATCCCTTGTCCCCGACTGTTTTGACAATCGGACAGATTCATGGAGGAAGCGCAAATAATGCCATTGCACCGTCCGTGAAAATCGGCGGTACCGTAAGAACACTCGACCCTCAGGTGCGAAATGCCATGGAAGCGCGGATGGAAAAGGTGATAAAAGGAGTGTCGGAAGGGCTCGGTGGAACTTACACATTCGACTATAGATATATGTATCCAGTACTCCTGAATGACGAATCGCTCATTCCTTCTCTTCGGGAAACGGTTCAATCCGTTTTGGGCAGTGATTCTTTCTCGATTTCCAAACCATCCATGGGTGGAGAGGACTTTTCATTTTACGCTCAGAAGGTGCCGGGAGTTTTCTTCAGGATCGGAGTAAGAAATGAAGAAAAGAAGGCAGTCTACCCATTGCACCACCCAAAGTTCGACCTTGATGAAGATGCACTTCCCTATGGCTCTGCCATCCTTGCACAATATGCATTGAATTTCTTTGAATAAAAGAGTGCGCACTTTACCGCTTTAAAGCACCGGGGGACGGTCCCCGGCTGCTTTAAAGCGGTAAAGCGACGAAGTGTACCTTTCCACGTTTCGCCTTTCGCGATCTCGGGAAAATGATAGGAGACACTCAAATAGGAGGAATTCTTAATGAGCAAAACCATCTTCATTACCGGAGCAGGAAGCGGACTGGCAAGGGGAGCAGCACTCGGGCTTGCCAAGAAAGGCCACCGTATCATTGCAACAACAGAAATAACCCCACAGAAAACGGACCTAATGAGAGAAGCAGAGGATCAGGGGCTCGATATGGAAGTATTCAAGCTTGATATCACGAATCCCCGTGATCGGGTACAGATAGAAGAATACGACTTTGATATATTCGTAGCGAATGCCGCGATCAATGAGGGAGGCCCGCTCGCTGAAGTGCCGATGGACCGGTTCAGGGCCCTTTTTGAAGTGAACGTTTTTGCTACACTTGAAACCGTTCAGATTGCAGCGCAGAAATTCATGAAAAAGAAAAGCGGGAAAATCATTTTCATGAGCTCGATGGCAGGAATCTCAGCTACACCTTATGTAGGTCCATATACGGCCACCAAGCATGCGATTGAAGGGATTGCCCAGACATTGAGGAATGAGCTGGAAGAGTTCAATGTGCAGGTAGCAACCATCAATCCTGGTGCATTCGAAACTGGCTTCAATAAACGGAGCGCCGAAGAGATTTGGAAATGGTTCGATGAGGACAAGAATCTGACGCCGAAAGAGTCGATAAAAGAAATGCATAAAGGATTGGAAGACCAATTCGATCCTGAAGATATGATTCAGAAGATGATTGAAATCATCCCTGCGGACAGTCATAAATTCCGGACTGTATATCCTCAGGAAACCGAAGACCAATTGAAGAAAACCCAGAAAGAGCGCTGGGACATGGAGATATAATTATTAATCAAACGTTTGATTAACCCTGAAGGCTTCCTATTATAAGGGAGTCTTTTTTTATTATTCATCCTTTAGCCCTTTAAAGCGGTGGGGGACTGTCCCCCGCCGCTTTAAAGGGCTAAAGCAGTAAACGAAATCCGTCACCGTGTAACTCGGTTGTAACTGCGGTCTCTTATGATAGGGACAGAAGTTGATCTTATTATAACGAGGGGGAATTTTGTATGGCTTGGAAGCGGTATGGTGCTGGGGTTTTGATGGCGCTGCTTGTCGCGGTGTTCATGGTTGGGTGCGGCAATAATGAAGAGGCATCCGGAACTGAGGCAGACAGCGGCGGAGGGAATGAATCCAAAGGAACAGTGAAAGTGGGGGTCCTTGCTTCTTTGACAGGCGCGCTGGAATCCTATGGAGATCAGACGAAGAAAGGATTTGAGCTTGGCATTGACTATGCAACGGATGGCACCGGTGAAGTGGCCGGCAAGAAAATTGAAATCATCTATGAAGATACCGAAACAGATCCGAAGGTAGCGAGACAGAAGGCCCTTAAGCTTCTGGAAGAAGATAAAGTAGACTTTCTTGTTGGATCTTCAAGTTCCGGGGACACATTGGCTGTCACACCGCTTGCTGAAGAATACGAAAAGATCATGGTGGTCGAGCCCGCAGTTGCCGACAGTATCACAGGCTCTGAGTTCAATAAATATATCTTCCGTACAGCCCGGAACTCTTCACAGGATGCAGTGGCGGGTGCAGCAGCGATAGCCAAAGAAGGAGTTAAAATCGTCACGCTTGCGCCAGATAACTCCTTCGGCCGTGACGGGGTGGAAGCTTTCGCCACAGCAGCTAAAGACCTGGGTGCAGACATAGTCCATGAAGAATACGCCGATCCGGCCGCAACCGACTTCACGGCAAATATTCAAAAAGTCATCAACTCCAAACCGGATTACCTGTTTGTGATCTGGGCAGGCGCCAACTCTCCTTGGAACCAGATTGCGGACATGAAAGTCCAGGATCAAGGGATCAAGATTTCCACAGGTGCCCCTGACATCGCCGCACTTGCGACAATGAAGCCGCTTGTCGGCATGGAAGGCTTCACCGTTTACTATCATGACCTTCCAGACAATGAGGTCAATGACTGGCTCGTGGAAGAACATAAGAAACGCTTTGACGGAGCGGTTCCTGACTTATTCACACCGGGCGGGATGAGCGCTGCCATCTCGATTGTGGAAGCTTTGAAAAAGACAGAAGGAGATGCGGATTCCGCCAAATTGATCGACACAATGGAAGGCATGAGCTTCGAGACGCCTAAAGGCACGATGACATTCCGTCCTGAAGATCACCAGGCAATGCAGTCCCTGTATGCCATCACGTTGGAAGAAAAGGATGGCGTTGACTATCCGGTTCCAGTACTGAAGCGTGAACTGACACCGGAAGAAACAGAACCGCCAATCTTAAATCAATAGTTTCAACCCTGGGATACCCTTGCCAATGATTTGGCGAGGGTATGCATTCTCAAATGGAGAAGCCGAGGGGCATCAAATCGGTTTGGAATCAAAATGAGGTACCTCGGATGGAAAGAGAAAGGCATCGTATCAAATTCAAAATAAAATGATGTACCTCGCCCAAGAAGCAAGCACCATCAACCTAACAAAAACAAAAGAATCGAGGTGATCACCCAATGCAAGACATTCTCAAATCAGAAAATCTATCGATAGATTTCGGCGGGCACCGGGCTGTCAACCAGGTCACCATGGCAATCCAGGAAAAGAAATTCACTTCTGTCATCGGGCCGAACGGAGCCGGCAAGACGACGCTGTTCAACCTCCTGAGCGGACAGCTTTCCCCGTCTGAAGGAAGGATTTTTCACAAAGGAAGCGACATCACATCCTTGTCTCCTGCCGAACGGGCACGCCTCGGTATCGGGCGCTCTTTTCAAATCACCAATGTCTTCCCGAACCTGACTGTGCTGGAAAACGTAAGGCTTGCCGTCCAGTCACAGCAGAAAGTCCGTTATCAGATTTTTGCTCATTATAAACATTATAAATCGATGAAAGAAAAGGCTATGAGTCTCCTGGAGGTCGTCCTTTTAAAAGAAAAAGCCGAAACGATTGCAGTCAATCTCGCGCACGGAGAAAAAAGAAAGCTCGAAATCGCGATGCTGCTGGCATTGGAGACGGATGTCCTGCTGCTGGATGAGCCGACAGCCGGGATGTCGATTGAGGAAGTGCCGGCCATCTTGGAGGTCATCAGGAAGATCAAACAGCAGGGAGACCAGACCATCGTCCTGATCGAACACAAGATTGATATGATCCTTGATTTGTCGGATGAAGTGCTCGTCCTGTTTCACGGGGAGCTGCTGGCACAGGGAAGCCCTGAAGAAATCATGGAGAATGAAACCGTTCAGTCTGCGTATCTGGGAGGGTTGTATGATGAGCACCTTGCTTGAACTCCAAAATGTCCAAACACATATTGACCAGTTTCACATTTTACATGATATCTCCTTTGAAGTGCCGAAGGGGGAGGTGACGGTCCTGCTTGGCCGGAATGGAGCGGGGAAGACGACCACGCTGCGGACCATCATGGGACTGAATCCGGCAACGGCGGGCAGCATCCGGTTCAATCATCAGGAAATCAAAAAGTGGAAGCCTTATATGGTTGCGAAAAGCGGGATCGGTTATGTTCCCGAAGACCAGGGGATCTTTGCGGATTTGACGGTAGGGGAAAACCTCAGGGTCGCCATGCAAAAAGAAGATGAGAATTCTGCCAAGCTGCTGGACTGGGTGCTTGAGCTGTTCCCGGACCTCAAGAAATTCTGGAAAAAACCCGGCGGCCAGCTGAGCGGCGGACAGAAGCAGATGCTCGCGATCGCCCGTGCCTATGTCAATGACAACGAACTGCTGCTGATCGACGAACCGAGCAAGGGACTTGCGCCGATCATCGTTGAAAAAGTCATGGAAACCATTCAGCAGATGAAAGAAAAAACGACCATTGTACTGGTGGAACAAAATTTCATCATGGCCAGCAAAATCGGGGACAGCTTTCATATCATTGATGACGGCCAGACTGTCCATAACGGCATGATGAGTGACCTGAAGCAGGATAAGGTCATGATGAAAAAATACCTTGGGATTGCCTAGGAGGTGTGAACGTGGATTTACTTTTCAGCTTAACCATCAACGGTTTGGCGACGGGGATGCTCATTTTTTTGCTTGCCGCCGGACTTACCCTCATTTTCGGCCTGATGGATGTCCTGAATTTCGCTCACGGCGGATTGTTTGTCTGGGGAGCGTTCAGCGGTGTCTGGGCCTATAACCTGACAGAATCCTTCTGGATCGGAATCATTGCGGCGATTATTACCGGCCTCATCCTTGGTGCAGTGACCGAGTATTTGATCATCCGGCCGGTATACGGAAATCATACTCAGCAAATCCTGATCACCCTGGGTTTGATGCTGGTCCTTTCCGAACTGATCAAAGTGGTGTTCGGCCCGGACCAGAAGGCGGCGCATCCTCCTGAATTTCTCTCAGGAAGCTTCATGATCGGCGACGTTATCCTGATCAAATACCGCCTGTTCATTATCCTTGTCGGCCTCATTGTGTTTGCCATCACTTCCTTTATTTTAAAAAGAACGAGGATCGGCCTCATTGTCCGTGCAGGGGTCATGAACAAAGAAATGGTCCAGACATTAGGGATCAACATCAGGGTCGTTTTCATGCTTGTTTTCATGGTCGGTGCCGCCATGGCAGCCTTCGGAGGCATGCTGATGGCTCCGTACTCGGGTGTGATTTATGCGGAAATGGGCCTGGAGTTCGGGATCCTCGCCTTCATCGTTGTGGTCATCGGCGGAATGGGAAGCTTCACAGGTTCGCTTCTTGCCGCCATTCTGGTCGGTCTTGCCCAAGCTTATATGGCCTATTACGTGCCGGCTTTATCCCTGGCCGTCAACATGCTGCTGATGACAGTCGTCCTGATTTTCAGGCCTCAGGGATTATTTAGGGTGAAGGGGTGAAGATGATGCAGCCATTACGCATGAATCTTAGTACATGGATCTATCTTTTAATCGCATTCCTGCTTGCCGTTCTTCCCTTTATGGTGACAGGAAGAAGCCTTCTGTTTCTGATGATGCAGATTTTCATCCTGGGGATTTTCGCGATGAGCTATGATTTACTGCTCGGCTATACGGGGATCGTTTCATTCGGCCACACGATGTTCTTTGGAATCGGGGCCTATTCCACGGCCGTGCTGTTCAACAGACAGGAGCCTACATTGCTCACCCTGCTCCTTGGTGTCTTGATTGCCGTTGCAGCTGCAGCCATTGTCAGTTTCATCGTCGGCGTCCTGACACTCAGATTGAAGAGCCATTTTTACGCAATGCTGACACTTGCACTTGCGGGCCTGTTCCTGGTGGCCGCCGAGAAGTGGAGAAGCATGACAGGCGGGGCGGATGGTTTCACCTTTTCCATTCCGGATGTGTTCAAGGACCGGACCACCCTCTATCTCACCTGCCTCGTTGTCATGGTGCTGATCTTCTTCGGACTGAGGCGGTTCACCGAGTCCCCGCTGGGAAGGGTGCTCCTGGCGATACGGGAGAACGAAGGAAGGACAGAATCACTGGGGTACAAGGTGCTTCATTATAAGGTGATTGTCAGCGTCGTTTCCGGGGTGGTCGCGAGCATTTCCGGAGTGCTCTACATGCTGTCGCTAAGGTTTGTCGATACGAGCGTGTTTGCAACGGAAGTCACATTGGATGCCCTTCTGATGACCATCATCGGCGGCGTCGGTACACTTGTTGGCCCGATCATTGGGGCGGCACTCGTCGAATTCGCACATCACTGGCTCTCGGGTTTGTCCGATGTCCACTGGATATTCGAAAGATGGATCATCCTGTTCGGAACAGTTTATATCCTGGCGGTGATTTTCTTTCCGAAAGGAATCGCCGGATCGCTGCAGGGTGTTTTTAAAAAGAGAAATGGAAAGCGCAAAGCAAAGGCAGTGAGTCCTGAAAAGAATATTGCAGGTTAAAGGGGGAAACCGATGAACCAGCTCATCACATCATTTGTCATCCGCTGCCATGTGATGGATTCACAACAGCGCGATTACCGAATCAAATTGACCCATGTGCAAGGGGAAAATGAACTATCCTTCGATTCGTTTGAAGAAGCGATGAATTATATGAAAGAGACGGTTGATGGATTGGAAAGCACGCTTAAGGAGGGCAGAAAATGAATGCCGGTATCAAAAGCATGGGGATCTATATTCCTGAAACAAAGATGACGGCAGCGGAACTTGCGGTGAAAGCGGGCATGCGGGAGGAAATCGTCATCGAGAAATTGGGGATCAAACAAAAGCCGCTCCCCGGCCCCGGTGACCATACATGTGAAATGGGAATCAAAGCTGCGCGGGAGGCGATCGAAAAAGCAGGGATCGACCCGGCTGCAATCGACATGGTCATCTATATCGGCGAAGAGCATAAAGAGTATCCATTGTGGACAGCGGCCATCAAGCTGCAGGAAGAGGTCGGTGCCGTGAATGCCTTTGCGTTTGATATGGCTCTTCGCTGCGGAACAACGGTCATGGCGGTGAAAATCGCAAAAGATATGATGATGGCCGAACCTGATATAAAAACGGTCCTGCTTGCCGGAGGCTACCGGAATGTCGATTTTATAGACTATGAGAATCCGAGAACGAGATTCATGTACAATCTTGGAGCAGGTGGAGGTGCAATGGTCCTCGAAAGAGATAGTAATCACAATATCATCCTCGGCAGCCACATCATTACCGATGGTTCGTTTTCCGAAGATGTCGTCGTTCCTGTCGGGGGTACGAAAAGTCCATTGACAGCGGAAAGTCTGGCGGCTGGCCGGTATCAACTGGATGTCCTTGATCCGGATGGAATGAAGGAACGGCTGGAAAAGAAATCGATGGATAATTTTCTGAAGTGCATCCGTGAAGCGTTGAGGAAGAGCGGGTACACCCAGGAGGATATCGACTATGCAGCGATTCTCCATATGAAACGTTCAGCACATAACTATGTACTGGATCAGCTGGGGGTCTCCCGGGAGAAATCGATTTATCTGGAAGATTACGGCCATATCGGGCAGATGGACCAGATCATTTCGCTGCAGCTGGCTGAAGAGAGGGGCTTGCTGAAAATAGGCGATATCGTCGTACTGGTCAGTGCAGGCATCGGGTATGCCTGGGGAGCGAATGTCATCCGCTGGGGATGAAAAGGAGGATAAATAATGGCAGAAATTCATTTAAAAGAAGTGACAATTGCAAATGGGGAAACGATCGGATACAGGGAACGTGAAGGAGGCGGCCAGGTTGTGGTGCTTGTCCATGGCAACATGACGTCTTCCGCCCATTGGGATCTGGTCCTTGAAAACATGGATGAGAGATATAAGCTGTATGCAGTTGATCTGCGTGGATTTGGGACCTCTTCTTATCGCAATCCGATCCAATCCATTAAAGATTTTTCGGATGACTTAAGGGAGTTTTCGGACGAACTTGGCATTTCCGGCTTTGCCTTGATCGGCTGGTCGCTCGGAGGTGCGGTCTGCCAGCAGTTCTGTATTGACCACCCTGGTTACTGCAGCAGGCTTCTCCTTGTCGCCTCTGCCTCGACCCGCGGCTATCCTTTCTATGGAAGTAATGAACAAGGGCTTCCGGACCTTAATAAAAGGCTGAGAACCCTGGAAGAAGTGAAACGTGATCCCGGAAAGACCATCCCTGTTCAAACAGCTTATGATCAGAAGAATTTCACAGTGCTGAAGGCCATATGGGACGGGCTCATTTACACGGGAGAAAAACCCGATCCGGAAAGGTACAAAAGATATCTGGATGATATGTGCACACAGCGGAATCTGGCTGATGTCTATCAGGCTCTGAATCTTTTTAATATCAGCAAGCATGATAACGGGCTGACGCAAGGCAAGGGAGAGGCCGGCAGGATTACCATACCTGTGTTTGCCTTGAGAGGCGACCGGGACCTGGTTGTGACGGAGAGAATGACGAAAGAATTGATAGAAGACTACGAAGGCAGGGCGGAATTCATAGAAATGAAGGAATGCGGCCATTCGCCTTTGATTGATGATTTGGATGGACTTCTGGGGCATCTGGAAGGATTTTTGAAAAGAGAGGAGCAGAAGGTATGAGCAGGCTAGAAGGAAAGGTAGCGATCATCACCGGAGCCGCAAACGGCATCGGACTGGAAGCTGCCCGCATCTTTACCAGGGAAGGGGCGAAGGTGGTCATAGCAGACTTCAATGAAGCTTCTGGAAAAGAAGCCGAGGAAGCCATCCCCGGCGTGACATTCATACAGGTCGATGTCTCGGACAGGGAAAGTGTCGGCAGAATGGTTGAAAAGACCGACAGTGAATTTGGCAGAATCGATATCCTGATAAATAACGCAGGGATAACGAGGGATTCGATGTTATCTAAAATGACAGCTGATCAGTTTCAGCAGGTCATCAATGTAAATCTGACGGGTGTGTTTCATTGCACGCAGGCTGTCCTGCCATATATGGCTGAGCAGGGAAAAGGGAAAATCATCAATACCTCCTCGGTGACAGGAACCTATGGAAATGTCGGCCAGACGAATTACGCGGCAGCCAAGGCAGGGGTGATCGGGATGACCAAGACATGGGCGAAGGAGCTTGCCAGGAAAGGGATCAATGTCAATGCTGTCGCTCCTGGTTTTACTGAAACGGCGATGGTTGCCGAAGTACCGGAAAAAGTCATTGAGAAAATGAAAGCGCAGGTTCCGATGGGGAGGCTTGGGAAACCGGAAGACATCGCCAATGCCTATTTATTCCTGGCAAGTGATGAATCTGATTACGTCAACGGCCATGTTCTTCACGTCGATGGAGGAATCATGATGTAGAAGGGGAGCGATTGGAGTGAGCTACGAAATCGATTGGGTGAAGAGCAGATCCGATTTATTCCCGGAAAAGTGCGCCGTCATTGATTCTGTCACAAAGGATTCCTGGACATACAGCGAGCTGAATGAACGCGCATCCCGGCTGGCGGGCCTGTTTCTTGCACAGGGAGTCGGGAAAGGAGACCGGATTGCTTTGTTTGCAGCTAATCACATAAGCTATTTTGATTTTTTGTTTGCCTGCTTAAAAATAGGGGCAGTATTCGTTCCGCTGAACTGGCGGTTATCTGACGATGAGCTTCAATTCGTTGTGAAGGATGCCGCTCCCGCTGTGATGGGGGTCCAATCGAGTTCCATCGGGCAGGCAAGCGGGCTGCAGGAAGATTTTTATATGATTGAAATCGAGTCGAATTCCTATCTTGATGATTTTCCGGCTGCGGGCAATTTAGGTGATCCGGGTTTGGCGGAGGCAGATCCCCTGGCAATGATTTATACAGGAGGGACGACGGGACATCCCAAGGGTGCCGTCCTTTCGCATCGCTCGATCATGTGGAATGCCATCAACACGATCGTCAGCTGGAATCTGACCGATAAGGATACAACGCTGACGTGCATACCGATGTTCCATACAGGCGGCCTGAATGCCCTGTCAATACCGATCCTGGTCGCGGGAGGGACAGTCGTTCTCTCGCCGGTGTTTGAGCCAGTGCAGGCGGTCAGGGATCTCATCGAGTACAAATGCTCCATCGTCTTGTTCGTGCCGACGATGTATCATATGCTGGCAGGGACCATGGATTTTAAGAAGGCAAAATTTCCTGATATGAAAGTATTCCTTTCTGGGGGAGCGCCTTGTCCATTGGGGATCTACCACACTTTCAGCAGCAAAGGCCTTGCTTTTAAAGAGGGCTATGGACTGACAGAAGCCGGCCCGAATAACTTTTATATCAACCCGAGGGATGCCCTCAGCCGCCCGGGCTCAGTCGGGAAGCCCATGCTGTTCAATTCTGTGAAAATCATCAGTGCTGAGGGCGGCGAAGCTGGGACGGATGAAGTCGGCGAACTCTATCTCTGCGGCAGCCACTTATTCGAATACTATTGGAACAATGAAGAGGAGACAAGGGAAGCTTGGAAAGATGGGTGGTTTCATACCGGTGATCTTGCCCGGAAAGATAAAGACGGCTACTACTATATTGTCGGCAGGAAAAAGGATATGATCATCACCGGCGGAGAAAATGTCTATCCATTGGAAGTCGAAAACTGGATCGAAGCACATGAGGCTGTCGAAGAAGTGGCGGTCATCGGCATTCCGGATGAAAAATGGGGGGAAAAGGTCGTTGCGTTTGTGACGGTCAAAAGGGGAATGAACCTGCAGGCAGAAGAGCTGGAGTACTACTGTAAAAAGAAATTAACGAAGTACAAGATACCGAAGAACTTTTACACCATTGATCAGCTCCCGAAAACCCATGTAGGCAAAATCAACAAGAATGAGCTTCGAAAAAGGCTGGATAAGGTGACGTAGAAGGGCAGCCCGCCATGGACA
>NZ_QXIR01000044.1 GCF_003581585.1 Bacillus salacetis | reverse complement strand
GGCGCTCTTCCCTTTTATTCTCGACGGGTTATTTGATCCGGAGGGGCTGGGCGCTGGAGATGTGAGCATTAAATGAAAGCCCCCCTCAGCGCCGTACAGATTGGACCTGGCTTGAGACCCAGGTTACGTTCATACCCGATCTTCCCCGCAGACAAAGCCGGTGAATCTGACCAATGTTCCCATAGTTTCGTACTGGAGCATAAATCCCTCTACTGCATCCATGAAAAAACCGGCTTACAAGGAACCCCTTGCAAACCGGCATTGTACAATTTTTATTTTATTTTCTCAGATAGGACTTCAACAGCTTTATTGACCTGTGTATCGTTCTTTTGGATAAGATTTCTTAAATTATCCATGAGCTTAAGGATACTTTCGCTATTCAAAGTTCCCGTTACTTCAAGGCCTTCCTTTTCTTGAAATGCTTTTACAGCTTCGGTGGTTTTGTCATCAAAGAAACCATCCGCTTTTCCGGTATCATACCCTTCAGCTTTCAGCATTTCTTCAGCCGCTTTAACCTGATCGGATAAGTCTGACTCTTTCAATTCCTTATCAGGATTGATATATGGCAGCTCAGCATATGCCGGAAGCGTAACCTCATGATCAGGTTTAATTCCTTTTTCATGGATCCATGTACCATCAGGCGTCAGCCATTTCGCTGTAGTGAATTTCATGTTTGAACCATCCGTAAAGCCTTCTGATGTCTGTACAGTCCCTTTACCGAATGAATTGACACCTACCAGCGGAATATCAGCAGATTCACTTACTGCCGCTGCAAGGATTTCAGAAGCACTCGCGCTTCCTTTATCAATCAGCACGGTTACAGGAACATCAATTTTCTGCCCGCCTTCAGAAGCGATCTTTTCTTTATTCCCTTCGTTATCTTCCACTTGGAGAAGTACCTCCCCTTCAGGAACAAACAACGAAGAAATTTTGATTGCCTGATCCAGCAGTCCGCCTGGATTCTGGCGCACATCTATGATGAGCCCTTTCATCCCTTCTGCTTTCATCTCTTCCAATGCCTTTGTCAATTCATTGTAAGTATCATCAGAAAAGCTGGTAATCTGGACTTTTGCTATCCCGTTGTCCAGCATCTCTGAGTAAACCGTTTCCAATGGGATTTCATCTCTGGTTATAGTCACCTTCGTCTGTTCATCAGCACCTGGCCGTTGGACTGTCAGTGTCACTTTAGTACCTTTTTCTCCTCTGATTTTGAGAACGGCATCCGTTACACTCAATCCTTGAATGCTTTCTCCATCAACTTCGAGGATCTTATCATTAGGACGCAATCCTGCCTTTTCAGCAGGCGATCCCTTGATCGGTGAAACGATTGTGATATGTCCGTCCTTTTCCTGGATCTCAGCACCTATGCCTTCAAAGGAGGAAGTAATGCTTTCTTCAAATCTTTTAGCTTCATCCTGGTTCATATAATCTGAGTAAGGATCTTCCAGTGATTCAAGCATTCCGTTGATTGCACCGTTGACAAGGTCTTCCTGCTTCAGATCCTTATAATATTGTGTGTTCAAAGCATCATAAGCTTCATATAGCTTCTGGAATTCGTTTCTTTCCTGAACACCCACATTCACTGCTTTCTCGTCCCCAAAAGCTAACGCAAAAGTCGTAATGCCTGCCGTTGCAAAAACTAAAACGAATATTAACATAACAAATTGAAATTTTCGGATGCGTATGAATCCCGAACTGGGCTGTTCTGCGGATTCCTCTGTTTTCTGCTGCTGTTCATTATCCATCAACGTTCACCACTTTCATAGCAAGTCTTGCTAGCATATTTTCCTTAGGATAGCATGTTTCATAAATTCTGAACACTATTTTTAAATCTGATAAAATTCTGCGCTCTAAATCAAGCATGGTAAATTGCACCTTTCTCATTTTATCAGTTTTTAAAATTTATCTAAAGGAAAATCGCTTTCGGTTTTTATTATGAGTTAAAAGGGCTGTAAAAAAACCCACAGTGCTGATTGCAAGAAGGGAATGAAAAAAAGAATAAGCACCTATGAGGACAAATCCTCCAAGGAGCACGGCCGTATCAATGATAAATATGATGATACCCACATTCCAGCCGGTGCTTTTCCCGATAATCTGTGCCAGCAGATCGGTTCCTCCCGCTGCTGCCTCGGCCATAAGCATCAATCCAATACCGACCCCTACGAAGGCTCCGCCCATCAATGCAGCAATAAGGGGAATCATCTGGATACTTTCAGAGAGGGGTTTGAGCATATCAATCAATAATGAGGACAGCCACAGACCGTGTATGCTTTTATAAAATAAGCTGCGGTCAAAGAAAAAAGCCAGCACATAAAGAGGGATGCTCAGGATAACCATCGTAAGGCCGGGTTGAAAATCCAGCCAATAATGGCTGATTAAACCGATTCCAATCATTCCTCCGTCCAAAAAATGCTGAGGGACAAAAAAAGCATTTATCCCTATCGCCACTAAAAGACTGCCAAGGACTATCTGAATGTAAACCTTCATCATTCCTTCTTCCCCCTGCTTTTTGAAGCATGTCCCTCTTAATAACATATATGTAAAAAGCAGAGAATTTATTTGCTTCCATAGAAAAAAGACCTGGAAGGAAAACCTTCCAGGCCTTTGCCAAGCTATATTTTCTTCACATTTGCAAAATATTCTTCGAGTGTCCAGTCATTTTCAAAAATAACCTTTGCCGGTTCTTTCCCGACATAGCGGAAATGCCATGGTTCATATTGATATCCGGTGATATCCTCTTTCCCTTTAGGATATCGAAGAACAAATCCGAATTTATATGAATTTTCCTTTAGCCATTTTCCTTCAGGTGTCTCTTCGAACGGGATGCTTACCTGGAAGTCATTGCTCTTACTGGAAATATCCATTGCAAGGCCTGACTGGTGTTCACTATTACCGGGAGGGGCAACAGCCTTAACAGCCTTTTCTTCCCCGAATTGCTTGATTTCCCGTTTCAATAGCATGTCCTGATACTGATAGGAACGGTATCCGGATATCGCAGTTAAATAAAGTCCATCTTTCTGTGCGGCAGCGAACATTTCTTCAAGTGCCTTTGCTGCTTCTTTCCGGATATACGCTTTTTCAAGATCCTGGCTTCCGAATACAAAGGGCACATCAGGCCTTACAAGATCTGAAGGCTTATAATCACTCAATCCGAATTCTTTATTGACCAGAGCCAAAGTATTCGCTGGATTGGTAATGACCTTTTTTCCTTCTACTGTTTTTACTTCATTGAAAAACTGGGATTCCAGCTGCAATGCAGGAGGAACAACTTCTTCCTCATTCTGATCGGCACTTTCCCCATTTTCCTCAATTTCATCAGCCGCTGATTCCCCATTTTCCTGAGCCTCGTCGATCTGCCCGCTGTCTTCCATTTCATTTTCCTGCTCTTGCGGGGCTGGCTCATCTGAGGAAAACAAATCCTTTGTCCATTCTTCAGCCTGCTGACAGCCCGATAACAGGAGAACAGCAGCCGGGACCAAGAATAATTTCTTCATCTTATCTTTCACCTTCTCTATCTTTGTCTCCATCATCATATCACTTCTTATCCGTTCTGTAATCCAAGTAAACTTTTCCGGCAAAAATCTTTCCGGCTGACATTACAAATAAAAGGCTTGCCGGATCACGGCAAGCCTTTTATTTCCATTTATTTAATTGCAGCCTCCAGAGCTACTTCGATCATATCATTGAATGTTGTCTGTCTTTCCTCTGAAGTGGTTTCTTCACCTGTTAAGATGTGGTCAGAAACGGTTAGGACGGACAATGCATTACGTCCATACTTGGCTGCTAAAGTGTATAGAGCGGATGTTTCCATTTCCAGAGCCAGGATGCCATATTGAGCCCACTTCTCATGTTCGGCATTATCATTATAGAACATATCTGCTGTAAAGACATTTCCGACTTTCAAGTTTAGCCCTTTTGCTTCGCCTGCATCATAAGCTCTTTTTAAAAGTGAAAAATCAGCAGTCGGAGCAAAGTCAATCCCATTGAACGTCAGGCGGTTCATTTGCGAATCGGTTGATGCACTCATTGCCAGAATGACATCGCGAACCTTTACATCCTTTTGGATCGCACCGCAAGTTCCTACGCGGATCAGGTTTTGGACATTATAGCTCTGCATAAGTTCATTAATATAGATGGAGATGGAAGGTACGCCCATACCAGTACCCTGAACTGAAACCCTTTTCCCTTTATATGTACCAGTGTAACCGAACATGTTTCTTACTTCGTTATAGCAGACCGGATTTTCCAAGAATGTTTCCGCGATGTATTTCGCACGCAAAGGGTCGCCGGGGAGCAGGACCGTTTCTGCAATTTCATTTTCTTTTGCACCAATATGTATACTCATTGTAAATTCCTCCTGTTTATCTTTTAACGAATTTTGCCCATACCTTAGGATTACTTCTTCATCCCAAGGCTATGCATGAACATTGTAAGCCTTTTTACCAATTCATGCAACGTGTTGATAACAAGGATAACAATGAACGAAGTGGCAAAACTAATCGTTAAGGAGGGATTATCATGGCTAATGAAAAAATGAGCAAAAAACTTCGCCAGGCAGTGGAATATGCCAACAACACGAATCCATCTTCACGTTCCAGAAATCAGCCAAACTCTTCTAAGACAGAAAGATTCAACAGCGGGAGGTAACTGCTTTGGGAAAAAAACATAGAGCGCGAATCAATGCTCCAAAGAAGAACAATCATATACCACCGGAAGCAATCGTCGCGGAACACGAAGCGCATAACAAAGAACACTCTGGCCGTAAACGGAAAAACGGTCCTGGCCATAACGAATAAATTTATGTGGGAGAGCTGTTTTTTCAGCTCTCTTTTCCCAGCTTGATAAATGTATCCATTCATGCAGAATTCTTTTCTTCAACTTTGCTGTTAATAAAAAGAATCCGTACCAAATCAACTTAAAATCCCTTAAAGATAGAACCTCGTTAAGCCTGGGATCGATGAATCAGGGAATATTTTTTGAAGGCAGCAATTAATACCAATAACCAAGCCAGTCCCACCCCAGCAAAAGCCATCTTTTCAAGGACATCACGCTTTTATTCCCAGCAAAAACACAGTCCTATAAAGTAAAAACCCAGCCACAAAAGCCGGGGTATACAATCATCTGATAATTACTCTATTTACTTCATTCCATCCTCCCGGTTCAAGCCGGAAATAGAAATGCCCTCTTCTTCCCTCATCAATAAAGACAATATCCCCAGTGGTGATATAGCGTCCATAATAATCATTTGGCATTGTATCCGGAACATTGAATAAGCGGAAAGTCTGATCGAGAGCTTCCATTTTGGTCTGGGCAGGAATGGCCATTCGATATACTTTTTTGTAGCCTTTCCTCTGGCCGAAATCAGGTGTCTGAAATATAGTGACGTCAAAGGTCTTCGTATAGGATTTTGGACGAATGATTTTTTCAAGCAATGCCATAAGAACCCCTCCGTTCGGTTTGTTCTTATAGAATTAGCTCTTGTCCTTGTCGAATCCTTCATCAAAAAAAGACTGCTTTTGTCGAAGTAGAAAATTTCAGGAAAAACGGTCTAACATTTTTGTGATTTTTTCGTCAATCGACGGAATTTCAGCAGCAGAAATAGCCAATTTTACCATGGACTCATCCATTTCCAGGGCCTCGGCAAGAAAACCACCAAATCCTCTGGCCTTGCGGTCTACTTCTAATAAAACGTCAACAGAATTTAATCGCTGATTCGTGAATATAACCTCCAATTCATCCAGCCTGCTTCTATAAGTTCCTGTTACCGGTATAAACTCAAATTCCTGGACAAATGGATTTTTGCCTCTTAAATGGCGCGGTGCCTGTTCACAATCAGCTTTTCTGAGTTTAAATCCCAGCCTTCCTAAGGAGGCGAATATCGAATTCATCATTTCATTTGGGGAAATCTCGAGATAATCTTTATCATTCGGATCCACAGCATTCTTTATATCCAATCCAGTTGCCACCCACACTCTGGTGTTGCCGACAGTCACAGGAGTGTCGAAAGGAAGTTCGAAGCTTACTGGGAACTGCTTCAACTCATTAGCCTTGATGACAAAGGGTTCAGATATCTGCACCTTCTCGATGCAAGCGCTGTCCGTATATTTTTTATCATCAGATTCCCTGATATAGGTTGTATACAGCTTTAAATAGATAGAATCGATTTCCTGCTCAATATTGCCGCCTTTCACTTCCACTATGCCAGAGACTCTTTCCCCAGCCGAGTATCGGTTTTTTTCCAGCTTTGTATCCACGGAAGCTGCACCAATTCCAACAGATGCAAATACCTTATTAAAAAATGACATCATGGATCCTTCCTTTACTATTGAATTTTTTGGGCTGCACTTTCAAGTGACTGCACTAATGTGGTGGAATCCTCATATGGCTTTTCAATTTGCAGCAATTTACGGATAATTCCCTTTGTCGGCTCTGACAGCTGCAATTCCTCTTCCCAGCTTTTTTCTTTCTTCTCTTCACTCTCATAGGAAGAGTACAGAAGGAAGAGCAGGAAGTGTCCCAAAGCATAATAATCAGCATGGATACTTTTCTCGCGCATATAGTCTTTATGTTTAAGCATTGTCCTGCCTTCACTTTCAATATTCGCTGCAAGCCCGAAATCAATTATTCTCAATGTACTGCCATCCAGCAAAATATTGGGGATCCGTAAGTCCCTGTGAACGATCCCAGTTTCATGAATTATTTTGACAAGCTTCACTAATTCTTTGACTATATGCAGGGATTCTCTTTCGTCAAAGGATTTTCCTTTTTCAAAGATAAGTTGATCGAAGGTTTTTCCTTCAAAGTATTCCATGACAAAATATGGGACTTTCTTATGGTTGCCGAATGCCATCAGCTTGGGAAAGTGAGGGCTGTCAAGTTTCCTCAGTACATCTGCTTCCCAATTCAATAATTTCCCGCTTTGGTCTATCAGCTGTTTATAGGGCCTTAGCTTTTTCAGGACTGCAAGTCTTCCATCCGTTCCTTCTCTGACCAGATAAGCAGTCCCATAACTGCCTTTCCCTAATAGGGATATGACAATATAATCATCAATCCTGGTCCCGGCATTCCACTCTTTTTCAAAGAAATTGACCGTTTCTCTCCAGACCCCCATTTAAGTCAGCTGCTGAAGAAGCTGGAGAAGCTGCTTTTATGCTTTTTTTTGTAGTGGTGGTGGCCATAGTGCTTATGTTTATGAGATTTATGATGCTTCCAGGCATCACTGGATGAATAATATTTTTTGTGCGTTTTACTTTTCAATAAATGTTTAATCATTTTTTTCAGCAAGGTTACTCCTCCTTTGTATTTATTACGGAGCACTCAAGTGGAAAGTTTCAATTTTTGAGGTGATATTGTATGTTTTTATCTTTCATTCAAGAATTCCTCCGCCTAAAAGATCAATCCATTCCGCTATTGACAGAAAGAGAAATCAGGAAAATCAATACACTGATTCTTAGTAAGAGCTCCCCTCCCCTTGCCATTTTGCCGGAAGAGAGGGAATTGATTCAGGAAATCAAGGCGGAAACGAAACAGAAAAACCAAAATAACATAACCAGGACCATGGCTTATTTGGACTACTATCAGGAAAATCAGGAAATTGAATGGTCTTTCCTTGCCCATATGGTTTCGCGAAATGCCGGTTATCACATGACAGATTTAAAAGCTCATTTCCTCCCCTCCTTCCTAAAGGAAACTGAAGCCCGTCACTTTTTCTTGTTTCTGGAAAAAGCAAATGCTTTTATATTTCATGATGCTTATCCGCAGCTCCTTCTTTATAAGAAAAGTGTTGAAAAACAAAAATCCTTATTCCACTTGCTTCCAGCCTTCGGAGTTTCCCGCACGATGTCTGTCTTCTGGGAACGATTCTGGAAGCAAGGGGACACACTGGAAATGACACTGGCCTTAATAATAAATGAACAAAGTATGATCCAAAAAAGGTTGGTTTCCAAAATAAAAGAGAACAAGTACCAATATGAAAAGGTCTTATTTTTATTGCAAGACAGACTGGAACTGACTACCGTATTCTTTCCTTATAAGAAAAGAGAAACAAGCGCTGGAGCCTTTTCATTGGCAGGCAGCAGTGTTTCTCATTTTGAAAGCACCAAGAAGCGAGTAGATATCGGCAAAAAGCTTTATGCCATTTTATTCAAGAATAAAAAGGTACTTCGTTCTTCATTCAATTTTGCTAAAAATACTCCTCATACTGGATCTCGCAGCGATTACTGGCCGGATAGTTATTCACCGCTTAACAGTGATGGCAGGAAAGTATTCAGTCCCTTCCTGTCCAGTGCCTGGCAGAACCATGAACATACTTTCATCCATGAGGAATGGGCCGGCCGCCATACGCTAAAAAACATCGATGCACTCAAAACACTTTCCATTCCCGCGCATTTTGACGTTACAACCCATGCAAAAATAATGGTAAAGCTTTCCTCATAGTTAAAGACTGTCTTCGCATATATTGTTGCTTACGGAAAAATCCCAGGTGCCGGATTTTTCCCCTGTATACAAGGGGGAACTTCGGAAAAAAAACGAGCAGCTCTTTTCTTTCCTTCTCACCGGGGGTTTCTACGACGATATACCAGGATTTTATTTGAAATTTATATTGAATAGCAACAAAGTTTACGAAAAGAGCCTAGTTAAAAGAAATATCAACTTAAATCAGGCTTCCCGTCGGGGAAGCCTGATTCATGTGTATGTAGCAGAGACATTACTGTCTCATGTGTAATTAATAATCATCATCGTTCGGTTCTTCGTCGATAATGCATTTTTCAATAAGGTATTCAAACGTAATATCAGCGATTTCCTCTAGTTCCTCTTCTGAGGGTACATACCCTCTGCGGACAAGCTCCTGAAAGAAAAATTCTGCAATTTCTTCCGTATCGATAAACACTTCGATTTCACGCATAGTATCGCCCCCTTGTACTTCAATCTATGAAAATCAAAAGAAAGTTATGCAACTTGAAAAAACTTTTCATATCCCTGTTTGGACAAGCATAAAGTGAGGATACAAAGCTGTTAAAGCTTGTTCAATGAATCAGGAGGAGAGATAAAATGGAAACAGTCAAAACACTGAAAAGTTTCTTGGAAGAAGATATCATGAATGATGGTGGAATGATAATTAAGGGAATGGAACGCTTGCTGAGCTGGATGCTGAAAGCCTTTTTCATTTTGAGCTTTCCAGTGTTCCTCATCTGTTTGCTTTAACTCAGTCTTTCCCAATGACATCAGAGTTCAAGCCTAAATGGCTCTTCAGCTGATCGACGATGCTATTCATTTTGCGCTTGTATTTTTTGTCATTGAATAGATAATATAAGGCTTTATAATCGTTATAATGGTCCAGAAGCCGGTCGACATAATTATCATCTTGATATCGCGGAGAGGGTAACACGGCCTGATTTTTTTTTGCAGGGAGCATGATACCATATTTTTTGATATAGGTTTCAGCTTGGTCGTAATCCGCTATAAGAGTCAATTCATCTTCATCGGCCTCAAGCCATTCTCCGTCAGTAATCCTGGTCAACTCGTAAATAACATCTTCCCAGGAATCTTCTTTATATCTCCAAATTTCAGTGCGGAATCCTACTATCTTAAAAATATCCTGATCGTAGCCTTTTACCTTTACCAGGTCGCCGAACAGAAATTTATACTCAATATCAATCTGCTCCTGTTCAAGCAAATAGCCGTCATATTCATCCAGCAGCCTTAAGCAGTCTTCTTTGAATAACCCTTCACTTTCATTGACTTCGTACAGGTATTCTCCCTCTAACAGCTTAATATTTGTCACCTTTCCGACAGTACCATAGATAGTTACCACCACAGTGTCCCCTGTGTTGAATTTCGGCAGTTTCCGCTTGCCCATCTTCTCCCCTCCCCTTAAGTTTATTTGTTATTATCATATGCAGACCGTGAAATAACGCTCATAAAGGAAGCCTATAAAGGAGTTAATTTTTATTAAAGACTGCTTTCGGAAAAACCCCAGGTGCCGGATTTTTCCCCTCTATTCAAAGGTGTTACTATCGAAAAAGAACGAGCCGCTCTTTTCTTTCCTGCTCACCGGGGTTGTGACGATGATTTACCAGGATAGTCTTTAAAATTGACATTGAATAGCAGCAAGGTTTACGAAAAAAGCCTTTATATAAAGCGGAAAGCTCAGCGGCGTGAGGGATGGACCGGCCCCGCAGGAGATGTATGGAACACAACGAAAGATAATGAGATGATATGGGCAGATCCCAACACAGGTCATAAGCAATAGTAAAAGCCGCCTGGATGCCCAGACGGCTTTTAACTATTTTTCTTCAATTAAATACCTTTCCCACGCGTCATCGAATACTCTCATGCTTTCGAGATAATGGCCGTTCAATTCCAAATAGGAACTGACTTCGTTATACTCCTCTGCCTGCTTGGGAAAAGCCAGGTCATCATACACACTATTTGCAAAAGCTGTGAGCTCATCCCGATCGGTGGGTTGACGATATTTCATCAAAAAATGGTAAAATGATCTTCTCATTATTATCTCCTGCCCTGTGAAAACTATTGGATCATAAACTGGTGTCTATAAAGGTTATGCATTGTTTAAGAATACAAAATCAAAAGGGCGGCGTAAAGACCTGTTTAATCAAAACGGAAATAATTCCGCTTTAATTTCCGCTCGATCTTCATTAACTCACCATATGAAACCTTATCATTCAACTGTTTCGTATCAATAAGCATCAGCTGGTCTTCGATTTCAATTGTAACCGCTTCCTCCGTGAACACAATCCCGCAGCTTTTGCAAAAAACTTGGGGTGTCCCTGAAATCTCAATAGCCTGTGAGCCATCCGGAAGTTCCCAATGGACCGGTCCGCTGCTTCTATATGCTTGTTGTTCCCCGCACCATGTACATTCAAACATCTCATTCATCCGCTGACTCTGCCTTTTCCATCTTTTTCAATTGAGCCTGATATTTTTTCTCCTTCAATGAATCTCTCTTTTCACGGAAATCCTTCAACGACTTATGCTCAGGATTCGTTACGTAGTTCTTCCTTCGATTCAGTCTGTTCAAGCCTTCAGGAACCAATGAAGATTTTGATTCGTTCAGCAGGCCGTTGATGCCTATTTCTGATTTGAAAGCTTCAGTTGGATAAATTAAGTTGAAATAATCATCGGCTTTGCCTGCTGTATAATTTTCCGGCTCCGGGTAAGTGGTAATGACCCCTTCGAAATTACGCAAAACAACTTTATCCGCACCTTGCGAGATTAGATAATTCGGCTGGAGTGCAATCTTGCCTCCGCCTCCTGGCGCATCCACCACAAATGTCGGGACTGCATAACCGGATGTATGGCCTCGCAGCCCTTCAATTATCTCAAGCCCTTTTGACACCGGCGCCCTGAAGTGGCCTATCCCCTCAGACAAGTCACATTGATAGATGTAGTAAGGGCGCACCCGGATTTTCACAAGATCATGCATAAGTTTCTTCATGATCGGTACACTGTCATTGATTCCTGCAAGGATGACAGCCTGATTACCAACCGGCACACCTGCGTCTGCCAGCATTTCACATGCCCTCTTTGATTCTTCTGTGATTTCTATTGAGGTGTTGAAGTGAGTATTCAACCAGACTGGATGATATTTCTTCAATATCTTGCATAGATTATCTGTAATTCTCTGAGGAAATACCACCGGTGCCCTTGTACCGATCCGGATAATTTCTACATGCGGAATTTCCCGCAGACTTTTTAGAATATACTCGAGAATTTTGTCATTGATCAAAAGCCCATCCCCGCCGGATAGGAGAACATCCCTTACTTGCGGTGTTTCGCGAATATAATTGATGGCTTCATCCAGCTGCTTTTTAGGGACCCCCATACCAATTTGTCCCGAAAAGCGTCTCCTGGTGCAATAACGGCAATACATTGAACATTGATTCGTAACGAGGAAGAGAACCCTGTCAGGATATCTATGAGTCAAACCGGGTACTGGGGAATCTTCGTCTTCATGAAGCGGATCTTCCATATCGTATTTTGTTTTTTGAATTTCTTTCCCAATCGGCACTGATTGCATCCTGATGGGACAGCGGTCATCCTTTTCGTTCATAAGCCAGGCATAATAAGGCGTAATATTGAGAGGGATCGTTTTGGTGGATATCCTGACCCCTTCTTCTTCCTCAGGTGTTAAATCGATCACTTTTTTCAAGTCATCCAATGTCCTGATTGTATTCGTCAATTGCCAAATCCAGTCATTCCACTGTTCTTCGCTGACATCTTTCCATACTTCTATGTCCTTCCAATGTCTCTTAGGTTTGTAATGATCATTCAACATTAAAGGCACCAACCCTTCTCCATCATTTCACTAGACTGACAGCACTATCAATTAACAAGTATTCAGTTTTCAGTTACTTCCAGACTATGATGGGCGAGGAAAAATGGTCTCTTGTTTTTCAGCTGTAAGAAATATATCAGTCATCTTGGCTTAAATCCTTCCACCAGACGTTCATATCTTCAATCTTGTCATAGATATAGCAGTTGTTGACCAGCCTTCCCCCATAACGGTATCCCAGCTGTTTGAATGCTGCATTCATGCCAAAGGAAAGTGACCTTGCTATCGTATACACGCAGTATATTTGCTGTTGCGATAGCTCCTCTTCCAAACCGCTGAGCAGCTGCTTCATCAATCCGCTTCCTCTGTAGGAAGGAAGTGTAGCACAATCCGTCAATTCAGCATTCCCCTGCACTGTATCAATTTCCGCTGAGGCAGCGCTTATAATTTCTTTGTCCTTTTCGATGTAAAGAAAAACCGTTCCACTTGCCATTGAACTTCGGACGTATTCCGTTTTTTGCAGAGGCACCGGATAAACCTCGAATATCTTTTCATACAGTGAAGCCAGCCTCTCGGCATCCTCCGGTCCCGCTTTGTGAATCTTGAATTTATAAAGCGGGTTCGCCGTCTCTTGTTTCAGCAGCCGGACATCAGAGTATATCTTTTCAGCTTTTTCCCAATAGGAGGAGTTCTTTCTGGCCATTGTCTTGAACCGTGACATGAAAAATAAGTCACCGCCATTGAAGAACCCTTTTATCACTGCTTCAAGCTCAAACCCCTTTTCCAGGAAGAACTGGAGATGCTCACCCCTGGCCTTGATAATGACTTTATGAATTGAACCATCACTGGCCGCTTGTTCAATCAGGCTTGTGACCTCTTCAAGATTCCCTGCATATTTATCAATTCTGATTCTCGCATTGAAAGGGTCATAAAAGATTGTCAGCTTCGCTCTGTCTCCTGTAACTCGTTTGATTTCCTGCATGCTCCCCCTGCTTTCTTTCACTTAACGCTATTACTGATACTCAACTTCACACCATTTGATTACGGCAGATGCAATGACTTCAGCTGATTGAAGAATTTTGCGCACCTCAATAAATTCATTGGCATCATGCGCTGATTCAGTTGTTCCCGGCCCAAAAATGATTACAGGAATATTCCCTCCCTTTGAAAGGATGCCCCCGTCCGTCCCCCAAGGTGAGGCTTCAATCACTGGAGGGGAATCGAAAACCTCCAAGTACGCTTCACTGACTGCTTCCATAAAAGGGTGATCACTTTCAATGCTTCCCGGCTGCCACCTTCCTCCAAACCACTCTAAGGTGACCGGATGATCCTCAAACCATCTATCCTTCTCTGAAAGTCCTTCTAGGCAATATTGCAATTCTTTCTCTACACCTTCCATCGTTTCATGAGGACCCACACCTATCCTTCCCTCAATCACCGCAAGATCCGGAACGGAAGATGGCCACTTTCCACTTTCGAATTTCCCGATATTGATCGGGAAAGGGATTGGAATATTTCCATAAAGCGGATCCAGCACGTTTTCATTTCTCTTTTTCTCAAGATCCTGCAGTCGCTTTACTACTTCCAGACCCTTTTCAATGGCATTCACTCCCTCATATCTTGTTCCTCCATGCGCCTGTTTACCTTTCACCAAGATTCTGAACCACATGGAACCCTGCTGCTTTGGAAACAGCTTTAAATTGGTCGGTTCGGGAATAATGGCTCCATCAGCTGTATACCCTCTCAATAAGGCTGCCAAGGTTCCAGCACCACCGCTTTCTTCTTCTATCACACTTTGAAAAATGATATCGCCCTTCAGCAGGACACCGGTTGCTTTCAGAGCTTCAATGGCCAGCAGCAGAGCGACAGTTCCTCCTTTCATGTCCGTCGCCCCTCTGCCGAACACCTTCCCATTCCTATGCACACCGCTGAATGGGTCTACATTCCAGGCGGCTTCATCTCCTTCCGGGACAACGTCAATATGTCCATTCAGGATGATGGATCTTCCTCCTCCTTGGCCTTTTAATACACCGATCACATTGGGATTTCCTGAAAAATCATCCCTATCACAGCGGTAGAATGGGTGATTCATAATATCCTTTTTTTGTATCTCCCAAATATCCAGCTGGAGACCGATCTCCCTGCACTTTTCAATGATGACTGCCTGCGCCTTCGATTCCTGGCCCCTCACACTCTTTTCCTGAATAAGCTTTTGCAGTAGCCGGACAGCTTGTGTTTCCTGACTGTATATCCATTCTTTGACCGCAGTATTGTCCATTTTCTTCACTTCCTTTTCTTTAAGTGAATTTTGGAAACACAACGAACAGAGTGATTGGAAGTTTTCTTATAGCTGAGTTATCCCCTGAAGTCCGCCAGCTGCTGCGCCTCCAACTATTATGCCGGATTTTGTCTGACCCGCCAGCTTGGCAGGAGACAGCCCGGTGTCTGCTTCCATTTAAGCTTTTAGAGCCTCCGCTCATATGAAAGGAGTACATCCTTTTCAAATGCCCATAATAATTTGCAGTTATTAAATATAAATAAAAAATCCCACCGGCCTTGCTGCGATGGCCGCTGTATTCAGGAAGGACTGCCGCTTTCCTGGGGAACGCCTTAGTTTCCACTCGATATTTCCGTACCAGAAAATGGTCAAAAGCAAAAGTTTGGGAAAAAAATAAACTAACATAGAGATGCAGTTAAATCATCCGGACGCTTTCTGAAGAAACAAATTCTGCTTCTGTATTTTTCTTTATATCATCTAATGAATATGGTTTGAATATCTCTGTCAATACCAGTCTATTTTTCTTAATTTGAAAGACTCCCATGTTGGTGATGATGACATCCACACAGGTTTTTGCTGTAAGGGGCAGAGTACAGTTGTTCACCAGCTTGCTTTTCCCATAGTTATCACAATGAGCCATCACAACGATCACCTTTTTAGTTTTCATTGCCAATTCCGTGGCGCCCCCCATGCCCGGCACTTTCTTCCCCGGGATGATCCAGTTGGCAAGGTCTCCTTTTTGACTTACTTCCAGTGCCCCTAGGATGGTAAGGTCGAGCAGTCCCCTTCTGATGATGCTGAAAGCAATGGAACTGTCACAATAGCACCCGCCGATTTCGAGGGTAACTGGAAAGCCGCCCGCATTGCAAAGATTCTCATCCTCTTCTCCGGCAGCAGGTGATTTTCCGATTCCGAGGATGCCGTTCTCCGCATGGAAGGTGATACCTGAAAGTCCTTTGAGATGGTTGGGGACAAGGGAAGGGATACCGATTCCTAAATTAACGATCATGCCATCCTCTATTTCCATCGCTGCTCTTGCAGCCATTTTGTTTTTTTCCTCTACTCCCAAGCCCACTTCCAACCCACTCCTTCAGACTGAACGATTTTATCCACGAATACGCCAGGGGTAACAATTTCTTCGGGATCCAGACTTCCCGGCTCCACGATTTCCTCAACTTCGGCAATCGTGATATCAGCTGCCATGGCAACAAGCGGATTGGTATTTCTGGCGCTTTTATCGTATACAAGATTCCCGTTTGTATCGGCTTTTCTGGCAAAGATAATTCCTACTTCAGCGGTGAGAGCTGTCTCTACCAAATAATTCGATCCATGCAGATTCAATATGGTCTTCCCTTTATTTAAGTGGGGATCTTCCAGGCCGACATCAGTTACAATCCCTTTCAGGCCGCTCCCCCCGGCCCTGATCCTTTCTGCCAGGATACCTTGAGGAGAAAACTCCACTTCAAGCCTGCCTTCACTCATCAAGCTCCCTGCTACAGGATTGCTACCAATATGGGATGCAATCACTTTGACTGCCCTGCCACCTGAAACAATCTGTCCGATCCCGATAGAAGGAAACCCTGTATCATTTCCAATCAATGTAAGGTCTCTGATGTCCCACTGAAGAATGCGGCTGATAAGGGTTGGGGGAGAACCCACTCCCCCGAATCCCCCAAACATCAATGTCATCCCGTTATGGAAATACTCTTTGACCTCATCATAACTGCTGACCTTTTGTCTCCCCATACTTTTCCCTTCCTTCTTTTCATAAGCGGGATAATCCTTCAAAGGTCTTATTCAACCGGCCGATAAGCTCATCAAGTTCTTCAGGAGATGTTGTCAGAGGCGGGGCAATCAAAACCGCTGATCCGCTTCTTCCATCCAGCCCTGCTGCTGCAGGGTACAGGAGAAGGCCCTCCTTTTTCGCTCCTTCAACTACCAAAGAGGTGAAAGCTGAGTCAATGGCTTTCCCCTTAGTATCACCTGAGAACTCTATGCCGATCATCAGACCTTTTCCGCGTATATCCCCAATAAAGGGATAATCCTTCTTTAAGCTGTTTAACTTTTTCCTTAGGTATTCGCCTTTCTCTTCTACACCCTCTATCAGCTTTTCCGATTTAATGAGCTTGAGGACAGCCAGGGCCGCTGCACTGGAAAGAGGGTTTGCGCTAAAGGTGTGTCCACTCATGATCACTTGGGTTCCTTCCATGATCGGCTTCAGTACTTCTTCCGAGATCAGCGTTGCAGCAATGGGGGCATAACCTGCACTCAGGCCCTTTCCAAGAACTGCAATATCCGCTTGGACACCCCATTGTTCCATGGCCAAAAAAGTCCCGGTTCGTCCGCACCCAGTCATCACTTCATCGGATATCAGCAATATCTCATATTTATCACAAATATCCTTGATGATTTGAAAGTATTCTTTTGGTGCGTCAATCGCCCCGCCCGCTGCCCCTATGACAGGCTCTGCAATAAATGCTGCAATATTTCCTTCCCCAATTCTTCTGATGACTGTTTCAAGCTGCCTTGCACAATGGACGTCGCATTCAGGGTACTTCTTTCCATATGGACATCTGTAACAATAGGGAGGTTCGATTGCCGGCCAGTCCCCGACTAACGAATCAAACCGCTCCCTCCTTACCGGATGCCCTGATGCTGATAATGCCCCGAAAGTTATCCCGTGGTAGCTTAACCAGCGGGAAATGACTCTTCGTTTCGCGGTTTTTCCTTTTTCCTGCCAATGCTGTATGGCGATTTTCACCGCAGTTTCTACAGCTTCTGAACCGCTGTTAACAAGAAAGCACCATTCCAGGCCGGTCTCTTGAGAAAGCAGGTCTGCAAGCTGTTCGCTCGGCTCGTTGGTGAATTGAGAGCGATAAACGAATGAGACCTGCTGTCCCTGCCTATAAATGGCTTGCAGTATTTCTTCGATTCCATGTCCGATATTGGCCGTCACGGCGCCAGAACATGCATCTAAGTACTCTACCCCAGCTTTGTCATACAAAAATATGCCTTTACCATAATCAATTTCAGGATAATGTTCCAAAAGCATCGGCTTGATCAAGTGAGAATGAGGCATGAGGCACCCTCCTGGTCTAAGTGGAGTTCTACTCTTATTTAATACTTATGTAAAGATATGAGAATCTTTCTTGAAGAAAGGAAGAACATGAAAAAAGACCGATTTTCTATCGGTCTTTACGTACTGCAGTTTCAATTTTATAATTTGGTTTGGAACGATTCTTTTATTTGTTATTTACTAAGTTCTTCGACTTATCCTCTAAACATGCCTTAATCAGCATCAATAATTACAAACTAACTCTTTAAATTCAGCATTTTGGAGCGTAGCAAACCGCACCGATGATGATTAATAAGATAAACAACACGACAATCAAGGCAAAACCGCCGCGATAGCCTGCACCGGCTACAGGGGCCGCAGGATAGGCATAGTAACAGCAATCGTCATATCCGCAATGCATCCATATCACTCCTCATTTTTCTGTACACCATAGTGTATGTAGCATCCGCCTATTTGGTTTATACTTCACTCCAAAATAGGCGTGAATGATTGTTGGATAGGGGATAAAATTGCAAAGCGTCCCTGATAAACACTATTTTAATCGAATTCCTATAGATTCTTCCCATATCATTTAGAATGACAATATCCTTGCTCTTGCCAATAACGATTAGAAGTGTAAAGAGTAATGACATTTTATGAACCGATACATTTATTAAGACATAAAAAAGAGCTGTATATCACAGCTCTTTAATCATTTTATAGATATGGTCATAACCTGACTTTGTGCAGCAGTTACGACACCCGCCTCTTCTTTTTTGATTTCCCCGAAGTCATCTCCATTTGTAAGGATGACGGGAGTGATCGTGCTTTTAGCTTTTTCTTTAACCAGGTCCATGTCAAACGTAACAAGGGGATCGCCTACTTTCACTTTCTTCCCTTCTGAGACATGGGTTTCAAATCCTTCACCATTCATCGAGACGGTTTCCAGGCCGATATGGATCAAGAGCTCGGCTCCGTTTTTCGCCTTGATTCCCACTGCATGTTTGGTTGGGAACACCTGGACGATTTCTCCTTCTACAGGAGAAACCACTTTCCCTTCTGCAGGGTCGATTGCTATTCCGTCACCCATCATCCTCTGTGAAAATACAGGGTCGGGGACTTCTTCAAGGCTCAGCATCTTTCCTGTAAGCGGTGAATGAACGTTAATGGATTCAGGTGTTTCTTCCTTTTTTCCAAATAATTTTTTCAGCATCTGAATCAGCCTTCCTTCATCATTAATGGGTGAGAATTATCATTTAAAGAGTTTATTATATTCGCCATATCCCTCTTTATCAAGGCTTTCCTTAGGAATGAACCTGAGTGCCGCTGAATTGATACAATATCTCAGCTTTGTCGGCCCTGGCCCATCATCAAATACGTGTCCCAGGTGGGAATCGGCGGATTTGCTCCTGACTTCTTTTCTGACCATGAAGTGGCTGTAATCCATTTTTTCTTCAATTTCTTCTTCTGTGATCGGCTTTGTGAAGCTTGGCCATCCACAGCCTGCATCATATTTATCCTTGCTGCTGAATAACGGTTCCCCGGAGACGATATCCACATAAATACCATCGCCGAATTCGTCCCAATATTCATTTTTGAATGGAGGTTCCGTCCCATTATTCTTCGTAACTTCATGCTGCATCGGTGTCAGGTCTTTTTTGGCATCGTCTTTATTCTTCATTGCTGCTCCCCCCAATGCTTTTGAGTAAATGCTTTTCTGCCAGAACCAATACTGTACCTTTGATAGTGTGAAGGGTTCTTTTTATAATATTGCTGATGATAATCTTCCGCTTCATAAAACTCTTTTGCAGGCAGGATTTTCGTCACGATTGGTTTTGAGAATTTACCGCTTGTTTCAAGGGCATCCTTCGACTGTTCTGCCGCCAGCCTTTGATCCTCATCATGGTAGAAGATTGCAGTTGTATAGGATTCTCCCCTGTCAAAGAACTGCCCTCCCGGATCTGTTGGATCTATTTGCTGCCAGTACAGCTCCAGCAATTTCTCATAAGGAAATAGTTCCGGGTCATACGTGATTTGGACGGCTTCATAGTGTCCTGTTGTTTCAGAACACACCTCGCGGTAGGTCGGATTCTCTTTATGTCCTCCGGTATAACCCGAAACCACTTTTATAATTCCCGGCATCTCCTCAAAAGGCTGGACCATGCACCAAAAGCAGCCGCCGGCAAATGTCGCTTTCCTTGACTGAGGCGTTTCCTTCATTACTCTCATCCTTTCTACTTACTCCATAACAATATTCCCTTTATTGAATAATTCTAACGTGATTTTGCAGATAGGTAAAAGAATAAGATCATTTGCGGCTTGCGCGGTTTTGGCCAATTTTCTTCCATTTCTTCCTTTCCAGTGATTGAAGCCGTTTGTCAGCTCTTCGTTTAGAGTATTCGATTTCCCTTAGCAGCTTTTGATAGCTCATATATCTTTCAGTTGACAATATCCCTTGATCAATGGCTTCCCGGATTGCGCATCCTGGTTCATCTTCATGGCTGCAATCACGGAATTTACACTCTTCGGCGAACTCTTCAATATCCTTGAATTGAGTCGATACCCCTTCAGAGCCTTCCCATAGCTGTAGTTCTCTCATACCGGGTGTATCGATAATGAAGGCTCCATTATCGAGCAGGAACATTTCCCTGTGGGTGGTTGTATGCTTCCCTCTGCTGTCTTTTTCCCTGATTTCCTTTACGGTCTGTACACTTTTTCCTATAAGCGTGTTTAAGAGGGTCGACTTCCCGACTCCAGAAGAACCCACCAGTGCGGCTGTTTTTCCTTCGGCCAGATAGTGCCCAAGCGCCTCGAACCCCTTTTGTTCAAACGATGATACAGGAAAAATCGGCACTCCCATTGCCACAGCTTCAACTTCGGATACTATATCCTCCAATTCATCAGTCAAGTCAGCCTTGCTAAGAATAATGACGGGAACAGCCCCGCTTTCCCAGCAAAGGAGCAGGTATCGTTCCAGTCTGTTCAGGTTTAAATCCGCATTCAATGAGGACACTATGAATAAATAGTCGATATTCGCAGCAATGATCTGCTCCTCTGCTTCATCCCCGGCTTTCTTCCTTGAAAATTTACTGGTCCGCGGTAAAAGCTTCTCGATCATTGCTTGATGATTGTCCAAAGGCTTGAACGCCACCCAATCACCGACTGCAGGCAGGTCCTCGGCAGTCTGGGTTTGATAGTAAAGCTTCCCTGTCAATCTTGCCTGAAACTCACCTTGGAGGGACAGAACTGTAAATATTCCTTTTTGCTGAGAGGTCACCCTCCCGACTTCAAGTGTATGATCATGTAATTCCATTGTCTTTTCACTAAATATCTTTTGTAATTGGTTCAAACTGTTTCCTCCTAGTTTCATCAGGTATACCTGAATTTGAATACAAAAAAACCATGGCGCCTGACACGGCCATGGTTTCTTATGCATATCAAAGAAAACAGTCAAGTAGTCTACTTCAACTGGTTAAAGAGATATATCCGCACATTGAAAACAGGCCGTGTCATTAGAAATTGAGATAGATTGATATTCAGCATTACTCATAACACATCACCTGCTTTCATTATTATAGATTCAATTATGGATGACTTTACCACATAAAGCAATAGGTTTTTATCAGAAAAAAATTAAAATTCAGGAAGCACAACAGCCAGCGTGAGGTAAATGAAGAGTTTTTAACTCTTTCTAACGATTAACCCAGTATGTCATTAAGTTACACCTTAGCGGATACCACTCAGTATGAGGCAATTCAGGCAGGTACTTTATTTTCCCTTGTAATCTCTTGACGTAAATGTTGCTGCGCTCAATGCGGCAGCACCCTTCTTTAGAATAGGTGATTTCACCAATTTTCAAATCATTGCATAGTGTATTGGAGAAAATTCAATATTAGGAGAGAGACTTATGAATCACAGAGAAGCCCATCTTCAAAAAGCTGCTATGTATGATTTATTATCGATGTTCTACAAATACTCCAATCCCGGCCTTCACATTCATTACTATCAAAAACATATAAAGTATATGCAAAAAGCCCTGAACAGCACGGGAACCAGACAGCAGGACCGGCCCGCACAGGTCAGGGTACTGCATGCAGTTCCTGATGCCCCGGACGTTGACGTGTATGTTAATGGAAATATGGTATTGAGCGACGTCGCATTCAAGGATATCAGTGGATTCATGCCTCTTCCAGCAGGGTCCTACCATATTGATATCTACCCTGCAGGAACCAGTGTAAGTACAGTCATAAGCAAAAAAGTAACTGTTGAAGAAGGGAAAATATATACCCTTGCCGCAGCAGGAAGAGGCAGTAAACTTCAGCTCCTCCCTTATGTAACAGATCCTTTTGTGCCCTCAGGGGAAACGAAAGTCAGATTCATCCATTTGTCACCAAATGCACCTGCTGTAGATATAGCTGTAACAAAAGGGGATGTCATCTTCCCGAAGGTGTCCTTCAAGCAGGCGACTGATTACCTTGGGCTTACTCCTATGACGGTGAACCTTGAAGTGAGGCCAGCCGGCACCAAGGACACCGTATTATCTGTACCTGACGTAACCCTCCAACCAAACCAGGTGTATACAATATTTGCAGTAGGTCTGCTCGGTGAATCACCGGAACTCGAAGCACTTCTGGTCAAGGGCTGAACACCTTGAAACAAATAAGAAAACCTGTCCCGATAATCGTCTTGAAAAGACAATCAAGGGGACAGGTTTTCTTGAAACTATACTGTTCGTCCTGCTGGATGCTCCTCGTAGAAGCAGGAACGAACCTTTTATTCAACCGGAACAAGCATATCAAATACAATGTCATCATTCTTCAAATCGAACGTCTCTGCACGAACCTGCAAATCACTCTTCATTTCCAGATTTTGCAGCGATACATAAATCAATTCATCATCAGGCTGAATCTTGACCCATTCTGGAAAGTTGTATGAATCTCTTATGATCTTTAATACATGTGAAACGGGAAGCTTCAAAGCACCTACAGAAATGGAGTTTTGCTTTAAAAGCAAGTCTCCGTTATCCAACGCTTTGGCTTCAAACGTCATCTTAAAATTGATCTCGCTTGTAAAGACAGGAACAGACCCATTCAGTTCTACATTATCATTCAAGACCACCGAGTAATCAACAGGCCCTTTAAGCCCTTCTTCTTCAATATAATGATCGATCATTTGGTTCAAATCGCTTTTTGACGCCCTTATCTGGAAGGCGACATTCTCTCTCTCTTCAAGGTTTTCTCCAGGCAGTTCATCATCTTCAATAGGGATCATCAACAAAACGGCTGCGAACAGAAGCACCAAAATGTTAAGTCCAAGAAGAGTGAAAAAGCCTGTCTTCCATCTGTTTCTCATTATTCCAGCCCCTCTTCCCTGACAATAAATTCACTTTGAGTTAACTCTGCTAACGTTTCCCGTTCTGTCAACTCCTCAAACATCCTCTTTGCCATTAATTCGTATCCTTCATCGTTGGGGTGAAAATAGTCTTCCTCAAATAGAAGGCTCTCTTTCCCTTCAATAAAAATATCATTCACTGAAATAAAGGCACTCTGCCCAAATCCTTCCAGTACATCCTCACTCAACCTATTCCAATTCAAAATGATTTCATCGACTTCTTTTATCTCTGAAAACCAGGTGTTGAAGGGATTATAGATTCCTATCAATACGATGCCTGTCTCAGCGTTATAAGAGCGGATGAGCTTCAACAATTCATAAAGGCGGTCTCCGTATTTATCCATTTCATTATTAAATACAGCCAGATTCAAATCATAAATATTTTCCTTAAAGACCTTCATTACATCGTTGCCGCCAATCGTGATGATCACCACATCAGATTCTTCGATGGCACTTTTTATATCATCATTTTTCAACCTTTTTAATAGTTGATCAGTCCGATTCCCTCTAACTCCATAGTTTGAAAACTCAGCCTGTTTGACAGCATCCAGGCCTTCAAGGCTTTCCTTTAGATAAGGGACATATCCTCCGCTTTTGGTGCTGTCGCCTACACCCTGAGTCAATGAGTCTCCTATGGATACAACTTTCAAGTCTTTTGGAATGAAATCAGCTGGAGGCTGTTCCTTTTCGAGTAAGGTAAGAGCCGATTCGGGATGTGAAGTGAATTCAGAACCGGAACACCCAGAAATAAGAAATAGGATCAAAAAGAGAGAGAAGAGTAGTTTCCTCATTTGCACCATCTCCTCTCATTTTACTGCTATTATATCATGGGAGTTAATTCAAATGCGTCCTTTTCACTTTTCAGCATGCCTTATTTCCTTTTGACTACCTATAATTCTTTACGGTTTGGCGGATTTTTAAACGCCTTGAACACATCCTGGATAAAGTCCCGATAATCAAAATTGACAGCAACATTATGAACTTTCCAATTTTCCTTCTCGCTGCTGTCCCTGAAATCGCCGGTGCTCTGCCCAAATGTGGATCCAATATTCACTTCAATTTTTACAGGGACTTGGACAAACTCCATGTCAGCCCCCGGCTTAAGCGCCCAAATCGCCAGAAGGTCATGCAGAGGACTCCCGGCGATTTTCGGATATGTTTTCTTGTAAAAACTTTGGTAATAATCGACCAATGGCTTAATGATGGCTCCAGCCTTATCACCTGTCTGCTTAAAATACATGTCAAGATCATTTATCATTTCAGGAGTGAAAATCGCATATTTTGTTACATCCAGAGGAACAATGTATGTCGGCTTGGGTGAAAGCTGCAGAACAATATGAGCAGCATAAGGATCACCGTAAATATTGGCTTCTGCTGCCGGGGTGATATTTCCGGGAACTCCAAATGCACCTCCCATGAGATAAAAATCTTTCACAAGCTTCATAGTTTCGGGATAGAGGATGAAAGCTGCCGCCAAGGAAGTAAGCCTCCCTGCACTGTAGATCGTTATATCATGCTGATACTTTGTGATTATATCCCTCACTTCATGAAAGTTTTCGAGCAAGGATTCATTTGCTGCATAATTATCCGGGACAATTGGCCCCAGCCCTGCAACCCCATGGATTTCGGGAAAGTATTGAGGCGGTTCGCCGGTAAGGGGAGAAACAGCACCGCCTACGACCGGCCTTATTTCACCAGTCAATGCTTGCAGATACTCCACATTCTTCAGTGCTGACTGTTTGGAAACATTTCCATAGTCAGCGACTACTCCTACTATTTCAATTTCTTCCGTGTAGTAAGCATAAAGGAGGGCAATCACGTCATCGACTCCGAAATCAGAAAACAACAACACCTTTTTTCCCGCCATAGAAATTCACTCCCGACTTGTATGCTGTGTTCTTTCATTACCTTCTGAACTTGATGAATTTCAACATAAGAGATTGCCAGTATCCCAGAACCTTTTTGTGTTGCTTTTAATAAATGAGGAAAGTGATGTTGCGACTGATCCTTCCCCAACAAATACTGAGAGGAAAAAATTTCTGAAGCAGTATCTTACCCGGCCATATCAGAAATTCCAATTTCACTTCAGGAACGCAGCTCTTTTGCATATACAGCAGCAAGGTTTTGGAAAAGACCTATCTTTATATATTGTTAGTCTGTCAGGAGTTGTGTTATTCATAGGCGGCTGTATTTTCAAGGAAAAAAATGCCACGAGCCAATCGATGTGCTTCAACATCAACAACCGGCAAACGGTAAGATCCGGGTGGATTATACCGGGCAGGACAAACTGACTTTTTCCCAAGTCATAACCATCCATCAGTCAATCTTATCTATACTTCGCGCCACCCGGTATTCCAGATTTTCTGGAATTCATCCCATGCTGCCTGCAGGCGCGGGAGATCCGCAGTTGATAAGTGGATGGGTGTATTCACAAATTGATCAGGAATAAAGAAAAGGAAGGATCCGTCCGGACCCTTCCTTTTCTTTATTCAGTGTAATACATGAATCCGATTGCCCCAGCTCCTGTGTGGGTACTAATGATCGGCGTAGTTTCTTCTATTTCGATTGCGTCAAATCCCGTTAACTCAATAATCCTGCTCCTTAATTTCTGTGCAAGGTCCAATCCATCTGCATGAACCAAACCAACACCACGGATCGTTTTGCCCTTTACATCCTCCACAAACTGGGCAGCCAAGTACTTAACCACTTGAGAATGGCTTCTGACCTTCGTGACTGGTGTATATTCTCCACCCGCCAAAGAGGCTATCGGCTTAATATTGAGAAGTGAACCGATCAGGGCCCTTCCTTTACCGATCCTTCCGCCTTTAACCAAATTTTCGAGTGTATCGACGACTACAAAAAGGTTCGTTTCACTTCTAATGTGATCCAGTTTTGCGAGGATGTCTTCCAGTGATTTTCCATCTGCAGCCATTTTAGCTGCTTCTATCACTTGAAATGATAGAGCTTTTGATATAAACCGGGAATCTATCACTTTTACATTCGAAGTGCTCATTTCAGCAGCAGTTTCGGCAGATCTTACTGTACCGCTCATATTTCCCGTCATATGTATAGAAAGCACAGTGCTTCCATCGCTGCCCAGTTCATCATACAATTGGACAAACTCCCCTGCAGGGGGCTGAGAACTCTTAGGAAGTTCACTGGAGTCCTTCATCTTCTCCAGAAACTCCTTCGGCGTTATATCGACTCTGTCAAGATACGTTTCCCCTTCAATAGAAATGGAAAGAGGCACGACATGGATTCCATACTTTTCAATCTCATCCTTTGAAAGATCGACAGTTGAGTCTGTTACGATTTTAATTTCTGTCATTTCCACACATCCTTGTTTACATATGCTTGTATTATACCTTGTTATGCAAACGTTTAAAAATGATTTCAAGTACAAGCCAAAGATTTTTTCACATAAGAGTTTAATCTTATTAATTTATTCATAAAAAGGACACTTTTAATAACGCTCTTTTCGTAAGTTTTGTTACTATTCAATATAAATTTCAAATCCTATCCTGGTAAATCAACACCAAAACCCCGGTGAGCAGGAAAGGAAACGTTCTTTTAAGGGAATAAAACCTTGGTCCCAAGCATAAGCAAAGCTGTTCAAAGATTCCGTTGCGGCCGAAAGCCATGACTTACGGCCGCAAAAGGAACCGCTGATACTACAATAAATATGTACAAAAAAGAAGCAGCAGCTCTTGGCTGTGCTCCGGTTCCAAAACAGCTTATGCATTATTCTTTAATTCTACGGTATGATAGATACTTTGGTATTCAGGCCACTTCAGATGCTTTTTTAAATGATCACGGAAACTGAATACTTTTTTCTTTGGATTTCGATCAATTTCCATCATGAACAACTGAAGCCTTCTGCTGACTTTAAAGTAAAGCGGGTTATCCTGGGCCATAACTGGAATGTCTGAGATCCTTACCTTCTGTCCATAACAATTTTTGAACTCAAGGCTTTTTAGTAACAAAATATCAATCCTCTTTTTCACCCGTTTATACTATTATTATACCCTAAAGTTCACAAAAAAAGGCTGTAATGTTCATGATCCATCAAATTTTCTTATGACAAATTCTGCATTGGTTCCACACATGATCTGAAATCATTCCTTGGTGAATTCACACTATCCGAAACCTTATAAACAGTCATTTCTTCAGCAGGCATTGGCTCTAACAGGTGTTTCACTTCACTAAATGAGTACTCTCCTGTCGACAGCCACCTGTTGATATCATCCTCCCCCTTAAGGATGACAGGCATACGGTCATGAACCGGTCTGACCAGGTCATTTGCAGCTGTTGTCAGGATTGCCGATGATACAATAGATGAATCTTCATTCTCCTGCCTGTCCCATAGTCCTGCAAAAGCGAAGGGTTCTTTGTTCTTTAGCATAAAACGATGTGGGTGCTTCTTTCCATCCTTTCTTTCCCATTCATAGAAACTGTCAGCCAAAATGACTGTTCTTCGTTTGTTCAGAAGATGCTTGAAACTGGCCTTTTCTTCCAATGATTCACTTCTTGCATTAATAAGAGGCTTCCACTTCCCCGGATTCTTAACCCAGAAAGGGATAAGCCCCCATTGTATAGGACCGGCCCTTCTCTTTCCTTTACTTGAAATCAATGATAATACGATCTGGGACGGCGCCACATTGAACCGGGGTGCCCACTCATCGACAACTTCATCAATGAGAAACTGTTCAACCAACTCTTCAATAGGCACTGTCAGTGTAAATCTTCCGCACAAGATTACCCCTTCCCTTCAACTTATTGTGAATGACAATTGTATTTATTTAAATATATAACACATATTATATAAGAATTTAATGAAAAGACCTACTATTGCAAGGGGAGTGTGCGATCAATGGACTTTGAACTTGAAGCTTTGGATAGTGAATCACCTGTGGTGGTCACAATCGATCCTGAGAATGGAATTTATACAATCCGGAAGAGTGATACAAGCGGTGAGGTCTTTAATACTGCAGAAGAACTGCATGCCTGGTATAAGACGCATCTCAATCCAATGCTTTTCTCCTCTCAAACCGAGTACGCACAAGGATTGGCCTGGATGGAAAATATTATTGCCCGCGAATTATAATTGAGGCAGGCCCTCTATTATTTGCCATATTTCGAGCCCCATATTATGATAAAACAATAATGAAGAAGGAGGTGCAATTGATTGGCCTTTGATTATACAAATTGGAAAGAGGAAATTGCGAATGCCATCACTCATGGAATCGGTTTCCTCCTAAGTATTCCGGCACTGGTGATGCTGATTTTGGCAGCAGTTGAAAAAGGAACTGCATGGCATGTTGTAAGCTATACGATTTTCGGGGTCTCCATGCTCCTCCTATACCTGTTTTCTACAATGCTTCACAGCTGCAGGCCGTCCAAACTAAAGAAGCTGTTTGCCATCCTGGACCATTCAGCGATTTATCTGCTGATTGCCGGTACTTATACACCGTTTATGTTAGTCAGCTTTCGGACCCCTTTAGGATGGACGATTTTTGGGATCATTTGGGCTTTGGCAATCGCTGGGATCGTCTTCAAATGTTACTTTGTGGATAAGTATCAAATCATTTCAACACTCGTTTATTTATTAATGGGTTGGCTGATTGTTATAGCCATTAAACCTCTATACGAAATCTTGAGTCCCTCAGGATTTACACTGCTGCTAATGGGCGGGATTTTCTATTCCATCGGAGCCTTTTTCTATGTATGGAACAAATTGCCCTTTAATCACGCCATCTGGCATGTATTTGTTCTGGCCGGCAGTTCCTTCATGTATTTCTGTGTACTATTCTATGTATAAAAAGAAGCCCTCTGAGGACAGAAATGCTGTCCACAAAGAGCTTCTTTTTTCTTTCATCAGGACACCAGCTTCACAAGCATGTGAGAAAGCATGTGCTGCTCTTCTTTGTCTCCTGCTTTCCATAGTTCATACAATAGTTTCTCTTCACGGTTTTTCGGTTCTTCATGTTTTGCCAGATAATCGCCGACTTTTTGTGCTGCTCTAGCCTTTTGCTCTTCATTCAATCCTAACTTATCCGCTTTATCGACCTTATCACCTAAGTAAGATTTAAAACTCTCGAAGTTGGACAGAATGTCTTCTTTTTTATCCTCTGACATGCTTGAAAGACGATCATCCACTTTGTTACCCATCTTGCTGTCATTTGTATTGTGTTCCATTCTCTCTCATCTCCTTTTGAATAATTGTTACAGTGTCTATATTCCCCGTGTCTAAGAGGTTAAACCAGTGAAAGCACACTGAGAAAATAATCATTTGGAAATGAAGACTTGAGAGTAATGAACAGGATGATTGTCTCTGTACCATGGCATGTGGCCCTTATTTATATCTGAATTATCACTATGCCTGAACACCGGAAGCGTGGCAAACCTTCATCAAGACGCCTTGTTAATTGTCCTGCCTGTTATAATCTCCTGGATATAGTCCGCCAATTCCCTGGGGGTTTTTCCTTGATATTCCTCATGCACAACAGGAGGCAGGATATCGATCATTACATAAGCTGGTTTCAACCCTGTTGTTTGATTTTCAAAGATGTCTGCCGTTCCCCTTAATTGAATGGGCACAATTGGGACCCTTGCTTCAAGAGCAACCCTGAAGGCACCTGTTTTAAAGGGATGCATCCCTTTCCCTTTATTCCTTGTTCCCTCGGGAAACACAACCAGGGAATGGCCATTCTTTAGTTTGGCAATACACTCCTTTATAGAAAGGACTGCCTGGCGTTTATCTTTCCTGTCAACAAAGACACAATTCATTATCGTCATCCACTGGCTTATGACGGGAACCTTTTGAACTTCAACTTTAGAAAGAAATCCAAATGGCTTTTCTATATATCCCAATAGAACTGGTATATCAAAATCTCCTTCATGATTGGAAACAAATAAGACGGGGCCAGCCGGGATATTGGTTTCACCTGTTATACCAACCGTCGTTCCTGTCCGGACAATGATTCCTTTTGCCCACTTTTTTGCCATCGAATGCCTGATGACATCCATCTCCTCTACTGAACCATGCTGGGAAAGCTTTTTCATTCTTGTCAGGTTTGGAATGCTATAAATGAGATATGAGACCATAAACAACAATACATAGACGAATCGGAACATCCTTGAACCCCTTTCAATTAACCTTCTCTATAATTATAGCTTTTTCATACGGAAAACGATCTTTTTCTTTGTATACATTTTTACCGAAACGCGAAAAAGCAGACCTGTAACAGGCCTGCCAGCTTGATTGGTTATGATTTCTTCTCATAAATTTCAAAAACATAGTGATATGGATTCTGCTCGTTTTCAATTCCCTGCTGAGTGGAAATCAGTTGATAGTCGTCCCAGTCCAATTCAGGAAAAAAAGTATCGCCTTCAAATGTTTCATAAATCCTGGTAACGTAGAGCTTGTCAGCAAACGGAATGAATTTCTTGAAGATTTCAGCTCCGCCGGTAACCATGACTTCTACTTCCTTTTCTTCAGCATAATGGAGGACATCCTCTATCTCATGATAAACAATGCAGCCCTCTGCTTCATAAGAAACATCCCTCGTCAGAACGATGTTTTCCCTGCCAGGCAGCGGTTTCCCGATTGATTCAAATGTCTTTCTGCCCATCACGATCGGGTGGCCCATGGTCTTCTCTTTAAAAAATTTCAGGTCTTCCGGGATTCTCCAAGGAAGCTTGTTTTCGTATCCAATAACTCCATTTTCGTCCATTGCCCAAATAAAAGATATCATACACTTACCACTCCTTTAATATGAGGGTGCGGATCGTAATCTTCAAGTGTGAAATCATCGTAGCTGTAACTGAAGATATCCTTCACGTCCTTGTTAATGCGGATGGAAGGGAGCTTGCGTGGCTCTCTCGTCAGTTGAAGCTTAACCTGTTCAAGATGATTTTGATAGATGTGAACATCTCCAAATGTGTGTACGAATTCTCCAGGCTCCAAGTCACAAACATTTGCAATCATCATCGTCAATAAAGCATAAGATGCGATATTGAATGGCACTCCAAGGAATACATCAGCAGAGCGCTGGTACAACTGGCAGGACAACTTGCCATCTGCCACATAGAACTGGAATAGACAGTGACATGGAGGAAGCGCCATTTTGTCAATCTCAGGAACATTCCATGCATTAACGATCAACCTTCTAGAATCAGGATTTTTCTTAATGTTCTCAATCAGCTCGGAAATTTGATCGATGGTTTCTCCATCGGCTCCCTGCCAGGAACGCCACTGCTTACCATATACCGGGCCTAAATCCCCTGTTTCGTCCGCCCATTCATTCCAAATCCGTACACCATTGTCCTGCAGATATTTAATATTGGTGTCTCCGTTCAAGAACCACAGCAATTCATGAATGATGGATTTCACGTGCAGCTTCTTTGTGGTCAGCAACGGGAAGCCTTCACTTAAATCAAAGCGCATTTGATAACCAAAAGTGCTGATTGTTCCTGTGCCGGTACGATCTCCCTTTTCTATCCCATTCTCTAAAACATGTTCACATAATTTAAGGTATTGTTTCATGTCGTTCCCCTTTTACATAGATTCCAATTCTTTGAAGAACTGGTATGTTGCCGGCGCTTTTTCTTTCAATTCTTTTTTGGTTTTCATGTTCAAGAAATACATAGCAAATGTTTCAGCGAAATACTCTTCTTTGTAATTCAAAAAATAGTCTTCTTCCTGGAATAGAAAATTGGCTTCCTGTTTCCAAACAAGAGTAAATTTCATTTTATGATAAATTTCATCAAGAACATATCGATCAATGCTGTGAGCCAATTCATGGAGCTCCAAATTGACTGATCCATGGCCCGCACCTTTTTCGCTATGTCCAATTTTAACCAAAACAAGCTGGGAACCCCCTATACCGGGAACTTCATCCCATGTTCTTTCTGTATTAGTGTACCCTCTCGGAGTGATTCCTTTCAAGTGTTGAGTCGTAGGGAAATTTGTTAAATTGTCCTGAAATAATCGAACCATTATCCCTTCAGCTTTCACCTGGTGAAGAAGCTCAGCAGGCAGGTGATCGAGACGGTAGATGATCAACCTGGCCTCATCCTCATCATAAGTATCCCTGGGCAATAATATTATATCTTCAAGAATGCTGGATTGTAATGTTAGATCATTTTTGATAGGAGCATCTTCGAGTAGTACTCCTGGATAATCAGGAGATATATTCTGAAAAATGAAAAAGACTCCTGCACAGATAGCAGTGACAAGTAATGAAATTTTGGGATACATAAGACTGTCACCCTTCCGCTGCATGATATTTATAGATCTTGTTTATTACCTCTATGAAACTATCATAACATATATTACAATAATGTTATTTTGTTAGTTTTTAGAAAAATACAATTAATTGGATGTTTTACGGCTTTTTATCAATATTTTAAAATAGTTTTGAGAAGTAAAAAAACAAGGATGTGATCATCCTTGTTTTCTATCATTCTATGAAAGGCTGCTCCATTGCGGAGGCACATTTTTATCCCAGTAGATATCCCCCAGGCTGTGATGTTCCTGGAAGTTATCAAGACTGGTGTGATAGTGAAAATTAAAATAGTAACCGTCTAGGGGAGGGTGATCCCTTCTGACATGGAATCTAATGATATCTTCCCCGCTGCGCTCATCATAAATATGAAAGATCTTCTCACTTTTAGCGTATTCCGGCACTTCGGAAATCGTCAGGAAAGAAAGCTCATTTCCATTAAATTTCTTTGTTGTCTCTTCAATGGCCGCTTGAATTTTCGGCAGGATAATGGACTGAAATTCATCTTCTATTACAGGTTTGATCTTTCTGCCAAATTTGATATATGCCTGATTCTCAGCCTCTGTAAGCATCTGCTGAACAAAAAGCCCGTGATCAATTTCAACTTCTTCCGCAGCTTCTGCCGCCTCTGTCTGGCTGTGAAGGCTGGAGGCCGCCTTGCTGTCAGATTTATTTAAATTCTCATTTTCATTAAGAAATGCCTGCGAAGGAGTGACCAATCCGAATGTTAGGATCGATATCAGGACGACAAACGATTTCCTCATCCAGTTAGACATCAGGAATTCTTCCTTTCTATATGTATTTCTCTTTTTCATTATACATATATAGACGGTTAAAAGGTCAAAAAGGTTTCGAAAATTTTATGAAGGATATTAATTCGGTAATATGGTACTATATTAAAAGAACTTGTATAGAGGAGGAGTAAAATGAGCGTCGAGATAATGGTTACGATCGGCTTCTTGCTTTTGCTGTTATATTTTGTTTCCCTTACCATTACAGATTGAGCAAAAATACTTAACAGAAAAC